>JAFRMM010000087.1 GCA_017430675.1 Prevotella sp. | reverse complement strand
TAGTCGGCCAATGTGTCAAAAATTCACCAAAATGATGGTAAGACAGCAGAAAACGCAATGACGGCAAGGCTGGAAACAGAACAGATCAAGGGCAAAGCATCATGCTGACCTATACAAGAAGAATTAAACGACAATCCCTAATTATGACTGGGCTCCAGCAGATGACATAGTTCGTGAACCACGATATGCTCCACACAATAGAAGCGGGTATAGAAGTGAGGCTGAAGGATAATCGCAGAAAGGTGAGGTTTATTCAAACGTAACAAATAATCCCGCCAATCGGCGGGATTATTTGTTACTATCTGCTCATGGCGCTTTGCATGCCTTCGCGGAATTTCTGTTGCAGTTGTTGGGCGAGGGCATTGTCGGGATTGAGTTTCAGGGCCTTCTCGTAGTTGTTCATCACGTCGATGTAATAACGCTGGCCGTTCTGGGCAGGGTCCTGTACGATGCGTACCATGTAGAGGAAGCCGCGCAGGGTACAGACGTCAGAGAGGTCGGCACCAGCCATCTGCTCCATCTGGTCGATGGTCTGAGCGGCATCGTTGAGCAGGTTGTCTGTCTGTGGGGCATGGGGATTCATCACGGCGTAGTTCAGGCTCTGTAGGGCCATCTGGTACTTGGGCTGGACGCTGTCGGGGAACATCGTCTCAATGCGTTTGAGTTCGGCAATGCAGTTGAGGATGGTCTCTGGCTTATCCTGCTGGAGTTTGCTGAGTGACTGGCCGACGAGTGCCTGCATGGGCATCTGCTGGGCGTTGATACTAACGGGAGCCATCAGGAAGAGTGCGATGGCGAGCACACACGATTTAAAAATTTGAGATGTCATACGCTTTGTTATTTTTAAGTGAAACAAAAATGCCGATATAGAAGAAACGGTCGCGGCTACCGATGATGTTTGAGCCATCAGCCTTGTAGCCGAAGATATTGGTACGACCGAAGATATTGTTGAGTGATGCATAGACGATCACCTTGGGGTGAGCCAGGTAGGTGATGTTGGCATCTATACTATTATAATAAGGTGTAGTGCCCTGAGGGTAGTGGCGACCGCTGGCATACGACTCTGCCAGACCGATGATGACCTTGCCGATGGCATATTTGGCCGTCAGGCGGACGTTGTGGCGCGAGGCGTAGTCAGGCGTGCGTGGACTGGTGTAGTCGAGGTAGAGGCGCTCGGAGTCATTGAAAGAGTAGGAGAGGGTGGTCGTGAGGTTCCTGATGAGCGAGTGGTTCTCGAGGAACACGTCGATGCCCTGGCTGGTGCCATAGCCGTCGGCTGTGCAGATGCCGTCAGCCAGTAGTGGCAGATGGTGGTACTTCTTGTAATAGGGCTCGATGCGCAGCAGGGTCTTGGCCGTGCTGTACTGCAGACTGAGGATGGCGTGGGTGGCCGTGCTCTGAGGGAGGCGCTTGCCGCTCCTGACGATGTACTCATCCTCTGCGGTCTGGCTGTATCGGCCCAGCATGGCTGAGAGTTGGAAGTGCTTGTTGGGCACGTAACTCAGCGTGGCTCGGGGCATCAGCAGCCACAGGCCGTCGTAACTGGCGTTTTCCAGACGGGCTGACGTGTTGAGGAACAGATGGGGCTGGAGCCTGACCTGTGCGTCGAGGTGGGCGGCCAGCAGATGGTAGTCGAGACGGTAATGGCTGTTCTCGTAGGTCAGGGTGCTGTGGCGGATGTAGTCCTCGGCTCCTGCCGACATCTTGATGACGGGCGAGAAGACCTTCCTGACTTCCGCCTTCAGATGGACCTCGTTGCGGAAGTTATGGTAATGGTCGCCTGGCACCTCTGCGTCGTGGATATTCTCCACCACTGAGGAGTTGGCGATGCCCGTGAAGAGCGTGTAGCCGCTTCCGAGATTGGTCTTGAGCGTGGTGTTGGCGTAGATATTGTGTTCGACGAGCGACAGGCTACAATCGTCAATCTGCTGACCTACGGAGGTCAGGTCGTAGCCTACGTAGGTCTTCAGGATACTCGCTCCGGAAAGGTCTGTCTTGTATTGTGCCTCGCCAGAGAGTCTGCGATAGGGACGGGTCCAGTCGTAGCGGTCAGGGAAGAGGGCATTGTAGAGGGCCAGACTGGTGTAGTTGGCGTTGAACGACAGACTGCTTCTGTCGTAGGCTTTCGTACCGCCGATGTTCCAGTCGAGGAGTGAGGCACTGACACCCCACTTGTCGTCTGTGGCGACATCTGTGGTCTCCATGGGCAGTACGGAAGAAAGGGCCTGTCCGTATTCACCGCCGTAGCCACCCAACGAGAAGTTGATGCCCTTGAAGAGAAAGGGTGAGAACCGTCCGCGAGAGGCGTTGTTGGCTGTGTTGGTGGTATAAGGGACGAGCACGTGCATGCCGTTGACAAACGTCTGGCACTCATCGCTCTCACCGCCTCGGACATAGAGTTTGCCACTTTCGCCAACCATCTGTGTGCCTGGTAGTGTCTGCAGGGCGGCCACGATGTCGCCGCACGAATTGCCGGCCATCACCACGTCGAGGGCATCCATCGTCTTGAAGTTGTCGCTCTTGCCGAAACTGTAGGTGCTGGCAGTGACCACCACCTCGTCGATGGTCGTCGCCTTCTCGTGCATCCGGATGATGAGGCCGGAGGTATGGGTGAGGGCCTGTGTATGATCCTCGTAGCCGATGAACGTCGCCCGGAGCGTCAGTTCCTCCGTCTTGGTGGTCTGGAAAGAGAAGTGGCCTAACGAGTCCGTCAGACATCCGTCTATTGTACCTATTATATATACATTGGCACTTACGAGCGGTTCGCGTCCGTCAGTGACGATACCTGAAATGGTGGTCTGGCTGGTAGCGCTTATGGCTACGAGCAGCATCAGCATGATATGTGTCAGTCGTTGTTTCATGCTGCAAAGATAGACACAGAAATGATATCCTCCAAATTCCCGTGACAGACAACTAAAACGGCTGACATAAGACTATGCCAGTTGACGAATGACTAAGAAAAAGGATGAGTGACTAAGAGATAAACGACTTGAGTTTCGGCACGTAAGAGCGGGATACGGGCACAACCGAACGGCAGTTGCCGAGTTTAAGTTGGTAGCCATTCGAATTGCCTTGGGCAGAAATGATATTGTTCAGGTTCACCACAAATGAGCGATGGCACTGGAAGATGTTCTCATATTCCTTTAGGTCGTCAAGCACGGCGCTGAGTGTTGAGTGCAGTTCCATGGTGGCAATCTTGTCCTCCTTCATATAGTTTACGGCCACATTGTTCTTTTGTGCCTCGATATACAGCAGGTCGTTGATGGGCAATTGCAGGTCGTTGCCCCTGACGTTGGTATCGCGGATGGTGATGACGATGCCCGTCTGTTGCTCTGTGGTCTTATCGAGCAGTGTCTCCAACTGGTTGCGCAGATAGCGGTAATAACTCAGACTGATTGAGCATACCGTCACGATCACACCGATAATCAGTGTCCAGTAGAGAAACATCAGGAAGAAAGCGAGTGTGACAGGAATTTGGAATACCCACGCACATACGAAGAAGTTGCAGATTCCGATAAACAGGATCAACGCTAATATAGACAGTGCCTCGTGCCAGATTCGCCAAGGCGAGACATGCTGAATGAGGGGCCGTTCGGCGAATCCGTACGCCAGGCAGCAGCAAAAGGTGACAGCACCAAACAACAGCGATAACAACAGTTTGTTACCCTGATACATGTTGAATCCGAATGGCTGCAACAGGTAGAGAATCAGGAACACGATGACGCAGTAGATGGCACAGTCTCTCAGCCAGTGACTGCTCTGTGGAAACGGGTATTTTCTGTTGAGGAAAGACATATCTATTCGAAGGACAGTTTCGACAGTTTGTTTCTGAGGGTTTCGGCCTCCGACTGGCGGATGCTGAGACGGATCTCGCAGGTATTATCGTAGGATTGCGAGACGATACGCGGATTCATCTCCTTGACGATGCGCATCACGTCGTTCATCATGGGGTAGGCGAAAGAGTAGGTGATGACCTCTTCGACCTGACGGGTCTCGATGGTGCAGTTTGCGATGGCATCGCTGGCGGCTTCGCGATAGGCGATGATCAGACCGCTGGTGCCGAGGTTCACACCACCGTAGTAGCGCACCACGACGATGAGGATATCCGTGAGTTCCTGTGAGTTGATCTGTCCGAGGATGGGTTTGCCGGCTGTAGAGGAGGGCTCGCCATCGTCGTTGGCACGGAACTCCGTGCGCTCAGGACCGAGCATATAGGCGTAGCAGACATGGCGGGCGTCGTAGTATTTCTTACGGTAGCCGGCAAGGATCTCCTTGATCTGATCGACGCTCTCCACATGATGAGCGAAGGCGAGGAACTTGCTACGCTTCTCGGTGTAGTAGCCCTCGCCTTCGGTCTTGATGGTGCGATATTCGTCAGTCATAATTATTCTAGGTTTTCCCAGGATATCCTAGGACATCCTAGGTTCTCCTAGGCTTACTAATTATTATACTCCTGCCAGGACTTGATCTTCACGTCGTCGAGGCTCATGGCGGTGAAGGCCTCGATGAAGGCCTTGGCCAAGCGGACATTGGTCATCAGAGGGATGTTGTGGTCGATGGCACTACGACGGATCTTATAACCGTTGGTCAACTCACGGCTGGTGTGGTTCTTTGGCACGTTGATCACCAAGCCCACCTTATGCTGCGAGATGAGATCCATCACGTTGTTGTCGCCATCCTCGTCGGGCCATGCGACAGCCACAGCCTTCACACCGTTGTCGTTGAAGAACTTGGCCGTACCACCAGTAGCGTAGATGGTGTAACCCTTCCTGGCGAGTTGTTGGGCGGGCTCTAAGAGAGACACTTTACCCTTGGCACCACCAGAGGAAATAAGCACGGCATCCTTAGGAATGGAGTACCCCGTGGCGATTAAACTGTTCAGCAGAGCCTCGTTCATATCGTCGCCCAAGCAGCCCACTTCACCAGTAGAACTCATATCCACACCCAAGACAGGGTCGGCATTCTGCAGACGGGCAAATGAGAACTGGCTTGCCTTCACACCGATACGGTCGATGTCGAACTCGCTCTTGTCAGGACGCTGATAGGGGGCGTCGAGCATGATCTTCGTAGCGGTCTCGATGAAGTTGCGCTTCAGGATCTTCGATACGAAGGGGAACGAACGGGAGGCGCGTAGGTTACACTCGATGACCTTCACCTCACGGTTCTTGGCAAGGAACTGGATATTGAACGGACCAGAGATGTTCAGTTCGGCAGCGATCTTATGTGCGATCTTCTTGATCTGACGGATCGTCGAGAAGTAGATGTTCTGGGCAGGGAATACCATCGTGGCGTCACCCGAGTGGACACCAGCATACTCCACGTGTTCGGAGATAGCATATTCTACGACCTCACCCTTGTCGGCCACGGCGTCGAACTCTATTTCCTTGGTCTCGGTCATGAACTTAGACACTACCACGGGGAACTCCTTCGACACCTCGGTAGCCATGTTCAGGAAACGGTGCAACTCCTCTTCGTCGTAGCAGACGTTCATCGCAGCGCCAGAGAGCACATACGACGGACGAACCAGCACGGGATAACCCACCTTGGCCACGAACGCCTTCACATCGTCGAATGAGGTGAGTGCCTGCCATGCGGGCTGGTCGATGCCCAGTTTGTCGAGCATGGCAGAGAACTTGTCGCGGTTCTCCGCACGGTCGATATCCACAGGTGATGTTCCTAATACGGGCACACCCTGACGGTGCAGTTTCATGGCAAGGTTGTTGGGAATCTGGCCACCCACGGACACAATCACACCACGGGGCGACTCCAGGTCGATGACATCGAGCACCCGCTCCAGCGACAGTTCGTCGAAGTAGAGGCGGTCGCACATGTCGTAGTCGGTAGAGACGGTCTCGGGGTTGTAGTTGATCATGATGGACTTGTAGCCCAGCTTGCGCGCCGTGTTGATGGCGTTCACGGAACACCAGTCGAACTCTACGGACGAACCAATGCGATAGGCACCAGAGCCCAGCACCACGACAGACTTCTCGTGATTGTAGTAGTTGATGTCGTGGGCAGCGGTGTATTTCTCACCTGTGGGATCACCAAAGGCGGGCGTATGCGTGTAGGTGAAATAGAGGTAGTTGGTGAGTTCGGGATGTTCTGAGGCCACGGTGGGGATGCGCTTCACGGAAGGAACGATACCCTTCTGTTTACGATACTTGCGCACCTCGAGGTTCTCCTTCTCCATATTGGTGGATTTCGACTTCAGCACAAAACGGGCAATCTGGAAGTCGGAGAAGCCGCAGCGCTTCACCTCTAAGAGCAACTCATCGGGCAACTCCTCGAGTTTGTTGTATTTCAACAGTTCGTGCTTCAGATCTACGATATGCTTCAGTCGCTCCAGGAACCAGACATCGATCTTCGTGAGTTCCTCGATACGTTCGATGGTGTAGCCCTCTTCGAGAGCCTGGGCAATGGCGAAGATACGCAGGTCGGTGGGGTTGGCCAGTTCCTCGTCGAGGTTGTCGAACTTCGTGTGGTCGTTGCCCACAAAGCCGTGCATGCCCTGTCCGATCATGCGCAGACCCTTCTGCATCATCTCTTCGAAACTGCGGCCGATGCTCATGATCTCACCCACGGACTTCATCGAAGATCCGATCAGACGGCTGACACCAGCAAACTTCGTCAGGTCCCAACGGGGGATCTTACAGATCATATAGTCGAGGCTCGGAGCGACGTAGGCAGAAGAGGTCGTGCCCATCTCACCAATCTGATCGAGGGTGTAGCCGAGAGCGATCTTGGCAGCGACGAAGGCGAGGGGATAACCTGTGGCCTTGGAAGCCAGAGCGGAAGAACGGCTCAGACGGGCGTTGATCTCGATGATACGGTAGTCGTTGGTCTCTGCGTTGAAGGCGAACTGAATGTTGCACTCGCCGACGATACCCAGATGCTTGACGCATTTGATGGTGATCTCCTGGAGCATCTTCACCTGATTCTCCTTGAGCGAGCAGGTAGGTGCAACGACGATGGACTCTCCCGTGTGGATACCGAGGGGGTCGAAGTTCTCCATGGAAGCCACGGTGAAGCAGCGGTCGTTGGCATCACGGATACACTCGAACTCGATCTCCTTCCACCCCTTGAGGCTTTCTTCCACAAGGATTTGCGGAGCGAAGGTGAAGGCAGACTCAGCCAGTTCGATGAACGTCTTCTCGTCAGGACAGATACCAGAGCCAAGACCGCCGAGGGCGTAGGCAGAACGGATCATAATCGGGAAACCAATCTCGTGGGCGGCCTTGAGGGCATCCTCCATCGACTCCACGGCATGAGACACGGGTACCTTCAGATCGACCTCACCGAGTTTCTTCACGAAGAGGTCACGGTCTTCTGTGTTCATGATGGCCTCCACGCTCGTACCTAATACCTCGACGCCATATTCCTTCAGTGTACCGTTCAGGTAGAGTTCCGTACCACAGTTCAGGGCTGTCTGACCACCAAAGGCCAGCAGGATACCGTCAGGACGCTCCTTCTTGATGATCTCCGTCACGAAGTGGGCGTTTACCGGCTGGAAATACACCTTGTCGGCAATACCTTCCGAGGTCTGGATGGTTGCGATGTTGGGGTTGACGAGCACACTCTTGATGCCTTCTTCACGAAGGGCCTTCAGGGCCTGAGAGCCAGAGTAGTCGAACTCACCTGCCTGTCCGATTTTCAAGGCGCCCGAGCCAAGGACAAGCACCTTCTTCAGTTCTTTCTTCATATTAATATTGGTTGTATTTATTTGTTTCTTAATGCAGCAATGGATTCTTTCAGTGAGGCGATCTTCTCCTCTGAGTCGCTCTGCTTCTTACGCTCCAGGGCTACGACCTGTTCAGGGGCGTTAGCCACGAAACGCTCGTTGGAGAGTTTCTTCTTTACACCAGCGAGGAATCCTTCGAGGTGCTGGAGTTGGGTCTCCATTTTCTGGATCTCGGCCTCGACGTCGATCATATTACCAAGGGGAACGGCAAACTCGTCAGTACCCACCATGAAGGCAGAGGCTGTCGGATCTTTCTCTATGACATTATTGATAGAGTTCAGATTGGCCATCTTGATGATGACGGGGTAGAAATCGGCGTAGTCATTCTGACCTACCACCTGCAGTTCCAACTGTTCTCTCGGAGCAATGTTCTTGGAGGAGCGCACCATACGGACACCAGAGACAATCTGCTTCACGTTCTCGATCTGGGCGGCGAGTTGGTTGTCAGCCTCGGTAGGAGCGGGGAGTTCCAGTTTGTCGCGCATGATGGACGCTCCCTCCTGACGATCGTAGAGGTGCTGCCAGAGTTCCTCCGTGATAAACGGCATGAACGGATGGAGCATCTTC
Organism: Prevotella sp.; assembly: GCA_017430675.1. The sequence goes on along the minus strand of JAFRMM010000087.1, from coordinate 356 downwards.
AGCAGGATCTCGAAGAACCCGAGGGTCTTGTCGTAGGTTTGCTTGTCGATGGGTAGTGCCTCACCATTGACGTAGGCGGGCTTTACCATCTCCAGATACCAACTGGAGAACTCGTCCCAGAAGAGTTTATAGACAACCATCAGGGCATCGGAGATACGGTATTTCTTGAAGAGGTCATCCACCTCGGCATTCGTCTGGCGCAGTTTGGCCTCGAACCACGAGGTAGCGATGGCGTTATTAGTCGGAGTACTCGGAGTATTCTGAGTATTCGGATTAGAATCGGCAACCTTCCAGCCCTTGACCAGACGGAAGGCGTTCCATATCTTGTTGTTGAAGTTACGGCCTTGCTCGCAGAG
>JAFRMM010000086.1 GCA_017430675.1 Prevotella sp. | reverse complement strand
CTCCCCATTGACCGATTTCAATTGAGGGTTTCTGGTCGTTCTGCCCCAGCAGACGTGCATCATATCGGATGTTCGACTCTGGCAGACGGAAGTTTGCGTAAGGCTTGTCGCAGGTCTGGTAGGCCGCAAGCCGCTGGCTCTGCCAAGTGCGGTCAGTAGACAAGCCTATGCTGGGGGCATCGACTATCACGCCGGCCCGTCCGCTGTTCACGTGCGAGAAGCCCGGCTTGCCGAAGTGCCACAGCAGCAGGCGCACGTCGTTCTTGCCCTTCTTCAGCCAAGGAGCCAGGTCAACCAAGTCGTAGTAGGAGTCCGTGCGGTTCGGTCCGCGTTTCAATCCGCCCTCGAATACAGCCAACTCTCCGTTCACCCACAGCCAGTATTTCGTGTCGGCAGCAATCTTTGCTTCGGCTTTCTTCGGTTTCTTCTTCAGCGCAAAGTCCTTGCGGAACTCAATCCACGAGTTCTGCTGGTTAACGAGTGAATCGTCTGCTGTTATCCAATGGACGGTCTGTGCCGTGGCCATCAGATAGATGGTCATCAGGCTCAATAGTGCTGAAAGTCTTTTCATAACGCTATGGGATTAAAATTCACGTATCACGTTTCTTTCCTCTAACCATGCCACCATGTTCAGCACGAGATAGTTCCAGTTCTGAAATCCGGGGTTCATGATGGGCTCGCCCGTGTCGGGGTCGTAGTATTCGTGCAGGGCACCGTTCTTCTTCAGGTCCTCACCGAAGAGGGCGACGGTCTTCTCGGCCATCATCCGCGCCTCCTTGTTCAGCCCGTAGTCGGCCAGGCCACGCCACACCATGTAGTTGGAGATGCCCCACAGCGGCCCCTGCCAGTTCGAGGGGTTGTTCGTGGCCCGCAGGTTATACATCTTCTCCATCTTCGACAGCGTGCGCACACCGTATGTGCCGCAGAAGGTGCGCTCGTCCATCAGGTTCTCCTTCACCATGCGCCGTGCCTGCTCTGGTGTAGCGATGCCAGCCCAAAGGGTCATGAAGCCGCTCCAACAGCCGATACGCTGAATGAGACACGGATAGTGGCGGGGCGCACCCTTGTGGAGTGTCATCATCGTGCCGAAGATGTATTGCGGCTCGCCTGTGTAGGGCAGCAGGTTGAGGTCAACGGAGTAATACATGCCGTCCTTCTCGTCCCAGCACCACTCGCGCACGGCATCGCGCAGCGAGTCGGCCATCAGCGCGTATTCCTGCTTGGCCTCGGTGAGTTGCAACTGCTCCGCCAGATAACTCATCGCCCGCAGTTCCTTATACATCAGGCAGTTCAAATAGATGCTGGCCGACGAGCCTTTGGGACGGAAGAACGTCGAGGGGTCGTTGTCCACGCCGATGGCCAGGTCATCTTGCCAGTAGTACAGGCCCGTCTCGGCATGGCGGTGGTGGTCGTGGTAGTTCTGGATGAAGGCCTGCATGCGCGGATAGCCCTCGCGCAGCCACTCAGCACAGCCGCCCGTCTGCTCAACGAGGAATGCCGCATGCTGCGCCAGACAGGGCTTGTGCATGTTCGTCTTGTAGATGTCCGCAGGTTTGATCTTGTCCGGGTCTGTCGATGCGCTGATGACCATCGGCATGTAGCCGTCCTCAAGGGAGGTGTAGGCCAGGTAGTTCAGCACACACCCCTGCTCATACTTCAGCGCCTCCTCGCGGTCGCTGTCGTTGCCCACGTCGTTGAGCGTCTGCCGCAGCGCCACGTCCGAGAGCCACGAGTCCCAGTCCCACAGCACCCGTGCATACTGCTGGCTGCCCGGTGTCAGGTAGGGGTACTTCAGCGCAATGCCCGTAGGCTGCTTCAGCATCTTCTTGTAGTCGCCATAGATGTGCTGCTTGATCAACTCGCGGTGCTCCTTAGTGGCCTTTACGCCTTTAGCCCCTGCCGTCATCGTGAGGCATAGCAAGGCCGATAATAACAAGATACCTTTTTTCATCACAGTTCTGTTTTACGATTAGTTTTCGCCCGCAAAATTACACAGAAATTCTCAAATAGAGTGGTAAATGGTGTTGCTTTCTATTGGGTTATTTTGTTGCAAAAACTCTTTCGCGGCCTTTTCGCAACGAAAGAGTATCTACAAAAGCAACTATTTCAAACCTGATGCTTATCTGATCATTATCTTTTTTCCTTCACGGCTGATATACAGACCCTGCTTTGAAGGATTTCTAACCTTGCGTCCCTGCAGGTCATAGAATACTTGCCAGGTGTGGTCGTCTGTCGGCAATTCGTTGATGGCTGTAGGGAGTTCCCCCGTGCGACGGACGAGAATGTAGTCCACATAGTTGGAGCGGCCGGAGTCGTGGCTGATCTTCACGGCAGAGGGGGCGGGCAGGTTCAGCGAGACGGTCTTCACGCCCGTGTCCTCGAACTTACCCATGCTGATGTCACCGAGATAGACCGACACGTCGCGGGTCTGGCTGCTGAGCGTCGCGTTGATATAGATTTCCACGGAGTATTGTCCGGCTGGGAGGATATCGGTATACAGGTCGTCGACGGTAGAGGCGCCGCCGTTGGATGCCTTGGGGAAGACGGTGCCGTCTAAGTCCAGATAGTAGACGATGCTCGGGTCCTTGGCGTAGGTGTAGTTCACAATCTCGCTCGTCGTCCCCATGTGGCGG
>JAFRMM010000085.1 GCA_017430675.1 Prevotella sp. | reverse complement strand
GTACTACAAGGTGCTGCCGTATATCGTGGAACTGCGCAACCGCGGGGCCAACAAGGAGGAAAATGAGATCGAAACCTGCTTTAACTCGCTCTACGGGGTGATGATGCTCCGTCTGCAGAAGAAGGAGATATCGCCTGACACGCAGCATGCCGTCAAGGAGATCTCGACCTTCATCGGCATGCTCAGCGATTACTATAAAAAAGATAAGGAAGAAGGACTGAAGTTTGAATAAAAAGATGAAGATATTGATTACTGGTTGTAACGGCCAGTTGGGAAATGAGATGCAGTTGCTGGAGAAGGAAAATCCCCAGCACACCTATTTTAATACGGACGTGGCTGAGTTGGACATCACGGACCAGAAGGCCATCGAGGCATTTGTGGATGAGCATGAGATTGACGGTATCGTGAACTGTGCCGCCTACACCGCTGTGGATAAGGCGGAAGAGAATCAGGAACTCTGTACGAAACTGAATGCCACTGCCCCAGAATACCTGGCCGCGGCCGTGGAGAAGCGTGGGGGGTGGATGATACAGATATCGACGGACTACGTGTTTGATGGTACGAACCATACACCGTATGTGGAGTCGGATCCCGTGTGTCCCAACAGTGTCTATGGACGAACAAAACTGGCTGGTGAGGAGGCTGTACAGAAGGCCTGTCAGAAGACGATGATCATCCGTACGGCATGGCTCTACTCGACCTTCGGCAATAACTTCGTGAAGACGATGATCCGTCTGGGAAAGGAGAAACCGGAACTCGGCGTGATCTTCGACCAGATCGGTACACCGACGTATGCCCGTGACCTCGCCGTGGCAATCTTCGCAGCCATCAATCAGGGTGTGAAGCCTGGCATCTATCATCTCTCGAACGAGGGTGTCATTTCATGGTATGACTTCACGAAGGCTATCCACCGTATCGCGGGGATCACACAGTGCCATGTGCGGCCACTCCATACGGCTGAATATCCTACACCCGCCAACCGTCCGCACTATAGTGTGCTTGACAAGACGAAGATCAAACAGACATACGGCATCGAAGTCCCCTATTGGGAGGAGAGTCTCGCCGAGTGTATTGAAAAATTGAAGAATTGAATAATCGAAGTAAAAAGATTGATGAATCAGGAAATAGAAAGAAGAAGGACATTTGCGATTATCTCGCACCCGGATGCGGGTAAGACGACACTGACGGAGAAGTTCCTGCTGTTTGGTGGACAGATCCAGGTGGCTGGTGCCGTCAAGAACAATAAGATCAAGAAGACGGCCACCTCCGACTGGATGGACATCGAGAAACAGCGTGGTATCTCGGTGAGCACCTCCGTGATGGAGTTCGACTATACGCCAGACGGCAAGGACATAGAATATAAGGTGAATATCCTCGACACCCCGGGTCACCAGGACTTTGCCGAGGATACGTTCCGTACGCTGACGGCTGTCGATTCCGCCATCATTGTGGTGGATGGAGCCAAGGGTGTGGAGACACAGACCAGGAAACTGATGACGGTCTGCCGTATGAGGAAGACTCCTGTTATCATCTTCATCAATAAGATGGACCGTGAGGGGCGTGATCCCTTCGATCTGCTCGACGAACTGGAACAGGAACTGGAGATCAAGGTGCGTCCGCTGTCGTGGCCCATCAACCAGGGCGCGAAGTTCAAGGGCGTGTATAATATCTACGAACAGAAACTCGACCTGTTTACGCCAGACAAACAGCGCGTGACGGACAAGGTGGAGGTGGATATCGCCAGTGAGGAACTCGACGGCAGGGTAGGGGAGCAGGATGCTGCCAAACTGCGCGAGGATCTCGAACTAGTGGATGGTGTCTATCCGGAGTTCGATGTGGAGACCTACCGTTCAGCGGAGGTGGCGCCCGTGTTCTTCGGTTCTGCCCTGAATAACTTCGGCGTGCAGGAACTGCTGAACTGTTTCGTGGAGATCGCTCCCAGTCCCCGTCCCACGAAGGCCGAGGAGCGCGACGTGCAGCCTGAGGAACCCAAGTTTACAGGTTTCATCTTCAAGATCACGGCCAATATCGACCCCAACCATCGTTCGTGTATCGCCTTCTGTAAGGTGTGTAGTGGTAAGTTCCAGCGTAACCAGCCCTATCTCCATGTGCGCCAGGGTAAGACGATGCGCTTCACCTCGCCCACGCAGTTCATGGCGCAGCGTAAGAGCACCATCGACGAGGCATGGCCTGGGGATATTGTAGGACTGCCAGATACGGGTGGTATCTTCAAAATTGGCGACACACTGACGGAGGGTGAACAACTCCACTTCCGCGGACTGCCCTCGTTCTCGCCAGAACTGTTCAAGTATATCGAGAACGACGACCCCATGAAGTCGAAGCAACTTCAGAAGGGTATCGACCAGTTGATGGACGAGGGTGTGGCCCAGTTGTTCGTCAACCAGTTCAATAACCGTAAGATCATCGGTACTGTGGGACAGTTGCAGTTTGAGGTGATCCAGTACCGTCTGGAGAACGAGTACAACGCGAAGTGCCGTTGGGAGCCCGTACATCTGTATAAGGCCTGTTGGATAGAGAGCGACGATGACGCGGAACTCGAGAACTTCAAGAAACGCAAGTATCAGTATATGGCCAAGGACAAGGAGGGGCGCGACGTGTTCCTCGCGGACAGCGGCTATGTGCTCTCGATGGCGCAGGAGGACTTCAAGCATATTAAATTCCATTTTACGAGTGAATTCTGATGACAAGAGAAGAAGATATCAGACAGGCAGTGGAGACGATGCGGAAGGGTGGGGTGATACTCTATCCGACGGATACCGTGTGGGGCATTGGCTGTGACGCGACGAATGCCGAGGCTGTGGAGAAAGTGTATAAGATCAAGCAGCGTGACGACTCGAAGGCGCTGATCTGTCTCGTAGATAGCGATGCCCGTATGCAGCGGTATTTCAGGAATGTGCCTGATGTGGCGTGGCAGATCGTGGATAGCCTGAAAGATGGTGATACCAAACCTACGACACTCATTCTCGACGGAGCCATCAATCTGGCAGAGAATCTGATAGCCGAGGATGGCAGTGTGGGCATGCGTATTACCAATGAACCTTTCTCAAAGGAACTCTGCTACAGATTCCAGAAAGCCATTGTCTCTACCTCGGCGAATATCAGCGGAGAACCTGCTGCACAGAACTTCTGCGACATCGATCCGAGAATCATCGAGGCGGTGGATTATGTGTGCTGGTCGCGCCGTCAGGAGCATAAGCCCCATGCGCCCTCGGGCATCATCAAACTGAAGGAGAACGGGGAGGTCGTGGTGATTAGGAAGTAGGTTTATAGTTTATAGTGGAGGCGGCAGTTGTAGATAATAGGCCCAAATGGCTCCAGAGACTGCATGAGTGGCGCGTGGAGCATGTCAGCGAGAAGATGTTCATGATCATCCTCGCGCTGATTGTAGGCTTCTTTGCCGCCGTGGCTGCCTTTGTCCTGCACTGGATCATCAACCAGATCGTGCTGTTGCTCACGAGTTCGTTTGATCATACACATTCCAACTGGCTCTATCTGGTGTATCCTGTGGTGGGTATCTACCTGACTTCGCTCTTCGTGCGCTATATCGTCAAGGATAATATCTCACATGGTATCACGAGGATTCTCTATGCCATCTCATCGAACAAGTCGAGGCTGAAGTCGCACAACTGCTGGTCGTCTGTGATCGCCTCTGCCATCACCATCGGCTTCGGTGGTTCTGTGGGAGCCGAGGCACCTATCGTACTCACGGGTTCGGCCATCGGCTCGAACCTCGGGCAGTTGTTCCATTTGGACCGTAAGATGCTGATGACGCTTGTGGGCTGTGGTGCTGCTGGTGCCATTGCGGGCATCTTCAAGGCCCCGATAGCAGGACTGGTGTTTACGTTGGAGGTGCTGATGATCGACATGACGATGTCGGCCTTGTTGCCGATTCTTGTCTCCTGTGTGACGGCTACGGTATTCATTTATATCTTCAAAGGTGATGCGGCATTGTTTACTTTCCATCTCGACAGTGTATGGTCCGTACAGCGTATCCCCGCCTGTGTGTTACTGGGAATATCCTGTGGACTCGTGTCGCTCTACTTCATCAGGATGATGGGTGTCTGCGAGGATGTGTTTGCGAAGTTCAAGGATCATCCGCATATCAAACTTGCGATAGGTGGTACGGTGCTGAGTCTGCTCATCTTCCTCTTCCCTGCGCTTTATGGTGAGGGTTACAGCAGCATCAACCTGTTGCTGAACGGTCAGACGGAGGCAGACTGGAACCAGATCCTGAACAACTCGCTGTTCTCTGGGCAGGGCTCATTGTTGATACCCTACATCGCCTTGGTACTGTTCACAAAGGTCTTTGCCACTTCGGCCACGAATGGTGGCGGCGGCTGTGGCGGTACGTTCGCGCCCTCGTTGTTCATAGGCTGTTTTACGGGATTCTTGTTCTCCCGCCTATGGAATATGCACCAGATAGGTGTTTATGTGCCAGAGAAGAACTTCGCCCTGCTGGGTATGGCAGGTGTGATGTCGGGGGTGATGCATGCACCTTTGACGGGTATCTTCCTGATAGCAGAGTTGACAGGCGGCTATAGTATGTTCATGCCCCTGATGATCGTCAGTGTCTGTGCCTATCTGACAATTATCATCTTCGAGCCCCATAGTATCTATGGTTATCGGCTTGCCAGACAGGGAAAATTGCTCACCCATCATACGGATCACGCCGTGCTGACGCTGATGAATCTGGACAGTGTGATTGAGAAGGATTATATGAGTGTGACACCCGATATGGAACTGGGACAGATCGTGCATAAGATCAGCCGTAGCCATACGTCCGTGTTGCCAGTGCTCGATGCTGCCGGGATGCTGTTGGGTGAGATCGATATTGCCAAGATCAGGAATGTGCTGTTCCGCATCGAACTGTACCACCATTTTACGGCCTCGCAGTTGATGGTGGAACCCAAGGCACAGTTGAGTGATGCCACACCGATGGCTGACGTGATGAGGGCCTTCGACCGCACGGGTGCCAATTGGCTGCCTGTGTTTGACGTGGAGAATCATCTGAAAGGCTATATCTCGCGTCAGCGTATCTACACGATGTATCGTAAGATGGTGGCTGATATGAGCGAGGATTAGGACTTATAGGTTAGAATATATAGTTTAGAGTATGGAGAAAAAGGACTTACGTATTGTGTTTATGGGAACGCCTGAGTTTGCGGTGGAGACCCTGAAGGCGTTGGTGGAGAATGAGTATAATGTGGTGGCCGTCGTGACACAGCCAGACAAGGCCGTGGGGCGTCACCAGACAGAGGTACAACCCTCTGAGGTGAAGAAATATGCCTTGGAGCATAACCTACCTGTACTGCAGCCTGAGAAGATGAAAGACCCTGCTTTTGTGGAGCAGTTGAAGTCGTACAAGGCTAATCTCCAGATCGTCGTCGCCTTCCGTATGTTGCCTGAGGTGGTATGGGATATGCCCCAATATGGCACCTTCAATGTCCATGCCGCCTTGTTGCCCCAGTATCGCGGTGCTGCCCCTATCAACTGGGCTGTCATCAACGGAGAAACCCAAACGGGTGTCACCACCTTCTTCCTCGATAAGGATATTGACACAGGGCGCGTCATCCTTCAGAAACCTTTCGATATTCCCGATGAGGCCAATGTGGAATATGTCTATGACGGTCTGATGCACCTTGGGGCGGAGGTCTGTCTGGAGACGCTGGAGAAGATCATCGCCGCAGACGGCTATCCTGAGAGCATCCCGCAGGAGGAACTGGAGGGGAAGTTCAAGCATCTCTACGAGGCCCCGAAACTCTTCAAGAATATCTGTGAGATCAACTGGAACCGTCCTTGCAAACGTGTCTATGACTTCATCCGTGGGCTGAGTCCATATCCTGGTGCATGGACATCGCTCCTGGGACCTAATGGTAAGACGGTGGATCTGAAGATCTTCAAGACCACTAAGACAGAGAAATCCGTTGGCATGAAGCCGGGAACGATCGTCATCTATAAGGGTGTGCTCTATATCACCACCGCCGACTATCTGCTCCAGATAGATGAACTTCAGATGGCTGGAAGGGATCGCATGAGAGCCCGTGATTTCCTCAATGGAAATAAAAATATTGAGAGTTATATAATAAAATAATAGGTGTGTGCGTTTCTTAGGTATAAACAACTACAAATTGCGATTGCCTATGAAGCATTTTACTCCCGAAGAATTTAAACCCCGAGCCATAACGCTCGACATGATCCGGCAGGTAGCCTACACCTACAGACCAAACACTAAAGAGGCGTATAGCCTGAATTGAGAAATGGCATTAGTATCACCTTCATTGCTCGCTGCCGACTTTCTGCATCTCGACCGCGACATCGACATGATTAACAAGAGCGAAGCCGACTGGCTTCATCTTGACGTGATGGATGGCTCCTTCGTCCCCAACATCTCCTTCGGATTCCCTGTGCTGGAGGCTGTGGCCAAGGTATGTAAGAAACCGCTTGACGTGCACTATATGATCGAGAAGCCTGAGCGATATATCAAGCAGACGGCCAAACTGGGTGCCATGATGATGAACGTGCACTATGAAGCCTCCGTCCATCTGCACCGTACGGTGCAGGAGATCCATGACGCAGGGATGAAAGCGGGAGTGACGCTGAACCCCTCGACGCCCGTCTCCGTTTTGGAGGATATTATCGGCGATGTGGAGATGGTGCTGCTGATGAGCGTCAATCCTGGTTTTGGCGGCCAGAAGTTTATCGAGAATACGATAGACAAGGTGAAACGCCTTCGCAGGATGATTGCTGAGAAGGGACTACAGACACTCATTGAGGTGGATGGTGGTGTTCAGGGCGAGACGGCTCCCAGATTGGTGGCGGCAGGTGTCGATGTGCTCGTCAGCGGCAGTTATGTCTTCAACGCCTCCGATCCTGAGCAGGTCATCCGTGATCTCAGGACTCTATAGCCAGGCTAACCCCGTACTCTTTAGTCAGTTTCCGGAGGTTCATCAGGGCGTAACGCATACGTCCTAATGACGTATTGATACTGACATTCGTCTGTTCGGCGATTTCCTTAAACGACAGTTCCTGATAGAAGCGCATGATGACCACTTCGCGCTGTGTTTCAGGCAGGGCTTCCACCAGACGCTTCACATCGCGCAGCACCTGTTCATTGGCCAGTTCACTCTCGCGGTTGCTGTCCAGCACAGAGGTGCTGTTCAGGTTTGTCAGGTCATTGTCCTTGCCTGGCTCTATGATCTTACTGCTCTTTAAGGTTCTTTAATGGTCGATGATGACATTATGTGCAATACGAGTTACCCACCAGATAAACTTACCTGTGTCGGTATATCTTCCGTTCTGCATCTTGGTGATGACTTTCAGGTAGGTTTCCTGGAAAAGATCATTGGCCAAGTCCTCATCCTTCACCACATACATGATATAGGTGAAAATCTTGTCCTGACTCCGTGAAAGCAACTCGTCGAATGCTCTGTTATTACCATCGATGTATGCTAATGCCAACTCCTCGTCGGTCATACTTTCCAACGTGTTCATACTTTAATCTCATTTAATACTGAGTAAAGTCTGTTTCGATAGGCAATAATCTGTTTTAATTGTTAATACTGGCGGCAAAAGTATGAATTTTTGTTGAAACGACCAAAAAAAAAGACGAAAATCTTTAATATGTGCCTGTTTTTTCTTAACTTTGCATTAAGAAATGCTAAAACTGATATGTTAAAACTATTTGTTCCTGGACGATTGTGTCTTTTTGGCGAACATACAGACTGGGCAGGCCATTATCGCACGATGAATGCCGATATCAAGCCAGGTGCCGCCATTGTGACGGGTATAGAGGAAGGTATCTATGCCGAGGTGGAGAAATCCAGTATCTTTGAGATGTACAGTAGTGCCAAGGAGATTGACGGCGTCTGGCAGGACTTCTCTTGCCGGATGGATGAGATGGAACTGAAACGCATCGCCAAGTCGGGCTCTTTCTTCAGTTACTGTGCTGGTGTGGCCTCCTATATGCTGGAATGGTACAAGGTGGGCGGCGTGCGTATCCGTATCACTTCGATGACCCTCCCCATGAAGAGCGGCCTTTCCAGTTCCGCTGCTATCTGCGTCCTTGTTGCGCGCGCGTTCAATTTATTATATAATCTGAACCTCAACACACTGGGTGAGATGAATATTGCCTATGTCGGTGAACTCCGTACCAGTAGTCGTTGTGGTCGTCTGGATCAGGCCTGTGCTTTTGGTGTCAAGCCCAACCTGATGACATTCGATGGTGATGAGATAGAGGTTCGATCGCTGAACGTCAAGAAGCATTTGTACTGGGTGTTTGCCGATCTCTGTGCTGAGAAAGATACCATCAAAATTCTCTCTGACCTGAATAAAGCCTATCCTTTCCCTAATAGTGATGCGGAGCGTGCAGAGCATGAGGCCTTGGGAGAAAATAATCTGGAGATAGTGGATCGAGCCATCAAGTATATGGCGGAGGGTGATGCCGAATCGCTGGGCCGACTCATGACAGAGGCCGAGGCACTCTTTGACGAGAAGGTGGCTCCGATGTCTCCTGCTCTTTGGTCGCCTAAACTCCATGCCGTCTTACAGGATCCCAATATCCAACCGCTTGTATGGGGTGGTAAGGGCGTTGGCTCCCATGGCGACGGCTCCGTGCAGTTCCTGGCCCGTGGTCAGGAAGCACAGCAGCAATTGGCCGACTATTTGAATGCTCATGGAATGAAAGCCTATACACTGACCTTGAACCCCGTTCATACAGTCCGCAAGGCCATCATCCCCGTGGCTGGCTTCGGCACTCGGCTCTATCCTGCTACACGTGCCATCAAGAAAGATTTCTTCCCGATTCCCTGTTCTGATGGTATGGTGCGCCCTGTCATCCTTATCTTACTGGAGGAACTGGTGCAGAGTGGTATCGAGGAAATATGTCTGGTACTTGGTTCGGAAGAGGAGCGTCAGCAGTATGCCGACTATTTCGAGCGGCCGTTGTCAGAGGAACATCTGCGCAAACTGAACCCTGAGGCTCAGGAGTTGGAAAACCATATCCTTGACATTGGCAAGCGTCTGCACTATGTCTATCAGAGGGAGAAGAGAGGCTTTGGCCATGCCGTCTATCAAGCAGCCCAATTTGCGGGTAATGAGCCTGTTTTGCTCTTGTTGGGCGACACGCTCTATCGTAGTGATTCTAACAAGCCTTGTGCCTTGCAGATGGTGGAAGGCTATGAGCGATACAACAGTCTGATGGTTAGTATTCATCCGATACCTTTGATTGAGGTGAGTCGCTATGGTATCCTTCATGGCAGATGGGAGGACAAGGAACGTACGATGCTGCATGTAGATACCATGATGGAGAAACCCAAATCCAGTTATGCAGAGGATTTCCTGGGTGTTCGTAACATAAATGGAGAAAAGGAATACTACAGTGTTTTTGGTCAGTATATCCTGACACCAGAGGTGTTTGCCCAGTTGCACGAGGATATTATGCAGAAGGAGATGGAGGGTGACCATGTCACAGAGATAGAACTCACCTCAGCCTTGGAGGCTGTCCGTAAACGTAGCGGTATGATGGGTTACCGTTTAAAAGGCCGTATGTACGATATGGGCAACCCTGAGGCGCTCCGTCGTTGCGTGGAAGAGTACGCTATTTGACGTACTCTTCTGCGCGGCGAAGCAGATACTGGCCGTAGTCGTTCTTGGCCATTGGTTCTGCCAGTTTTTTCAGTTGTTCCTTGTCTATCCAACCGCGTTTGTAGGCGATTTCCTCCAGACAGGCCACTTTCAGTCCCTGACGCTTCTCGATGACCTCAATGAAGGTCGAGGCCTCAGAGAGTGAGTCGTGTGTGCCTGTGTCGAGCCAGGCAAAGCCACGCTGGAGCGTCTGCACCAGCAGGTTCTTCTGCTGCAGGTACTTCTGGTTCACAGTCGTGATCTCCAATTCGCCACGGGCGCTGGGCTTGATGTTCTTCGCAATCTCCACCACACTGTTGGGATAGAAGTAGAGCCCTACCACGGCGTAGTTCGACTTGGGATTGGCGGGTTTCTCCTCGATGCTCAGACAGTTGCCGTCCTTGTCGAACTCAGCCACACCGTAGCGCTCTGGGTCGTTCACGTAGTAGCCGAAGACGGTGGCGTGGCCGTTCTCCTCTGCATTGATCACCGCCTGTTTCAGCATCCCGGTGAATCCGCTGCCATAGAAGATGTTGTCACCGAGTACCAGACAGGCGCAGTCGTCGCCGATGAACTCCTCGCCGATGATGAAGGCCTGGGCCAGACCGTCGGGAGAAGGCTGCTCCGCATATTCGAATCTTACGCCGAGTTCGTTGCCGTCGCCTAACAGACGCTTGAAGCCAGGCAGGTCGTAGGGCGTAGAGATGATCAGGATGTCGCGGATACCAGCCAGCATCAGCGTCGAGATGGGATAGTAGATCATCGGCTTGTCGAAAATGGGGATCAACTGCTTCGAGACACCCTTGGTGATAGGATAGAGGCGGGTGCCGGAACCTCCTGCTAATACGATTCCTTTCATAAAGAGATTGTTTTGTTGGTTGCAAAGATACAAATAATTCATAATTCATAGTTCATAATTCATAATTATTTTGTAATTTTGCAGACGATTTACAAATATTTATCAAGAGATTATGGGATTTTGGAATAAAATTTTCGGAAAGAAAGACGCTCAGAAGGTAGGTGGTATGGAGGATTTCATGACCCTGATCCGCGTCTATTTCCAGGCCGCTATGGCCGCAGACCTGGGTATCTCCAACCTGGCCGCACTGCCCGATCTTCGGGTGTTCAAGACCACGTTGAAGGTGCCTACGGTCAATAATAAACTGGGTGTGGGAGAGCGCAGCCGTTGCAAGAACATGCTGAAGACGATGTACGGCATGGAGGACGACTTCTTCAAGGAGATCGACGGGAGTCTTCGCCGCCGCTGTAAAAAAGTGCAGGACGCACAGACCTACCTGTTGCAGTTCCAAGGCTTCACACAGGACATTATGATGCTTACAGGCAACTTGATGAAGTTCAAACTCCGTCTGCCTGGCTTCTTGAAGAAGGCACTTTATACGATGACCGAGAAGACGGTGAATGACATCTTCAACAAGAACGACTTCTCCGATGCTTCCGTGATGAAAACCGTGGTCGCTGTGCGTGAATACAACCGTCGTCTGGGCTTCTCCCAGAAGTGGATTACGGATTTTGTCTATAAGGTTGTGATGCTCGCCAAGAAGGAGCCGCGCCCCTCTGGTGACGAAAAATAGATTAAATAATCTTAAAAGATAAGGGCTATCCGATTCTTTAACAAGGAAATTGCATAATTTTGTGCCATAAATAGTTATGTGATGAATCCAAACGAGAAAGCACTTTCTACTTTTGAAACCCGTGTCAGGCAGATGATCCTCCGTTTTCAGGAACTGAAAAAGGAGAATGAGAATCTGCAGACGCTCGTGGAGAAGAATCAGCAGGACATCAAGACCCTGCAGGATAGGCTGACTCAGGCGGACAACGACTATCAGTCACTGAAAATGGCCAAGATGATGGAAATCACCGACGGTGACTTGGAGAGTGCCAAGGCACGCATCGCCAAGATGATCCGCGAGGTGAACAAGTGCATCGCCATCCTAAGTGACGAACAGTAACAGTAAATTGCTATACCAATGGCAGAAGTGAACAATGAGAAACTCAATATAAGGCTGCACGTCTATGACGAGGAGATCCAAGTAGCGGTGAAGCGTTCCGACGAGGAGTTCTATCGTGCGGCAGCCAAGCTCATCACAGACCGTTATAATGCTTATGCACAGGCTTATAAGGGTAGGAAGGGCGAGCATACGATCGCGCTCATGACGCTGATTGATATTGCCCTGATGTATGAGCGGGAGCGTGGCAAGAACGATACGGCCCCCTATGATGGTATTCTTGAGAAGTTGACTTCTGAGATTGAGGAAGCGCTAAAATAGGAATACATTTTAACATCATAGATTTTATATGGATTTAATTATTGTACTTTTGATTGCTGCCGGTGCCCTCGTATTGGGAGGTGTCGGCGGATATTTGGTTTTCCGTTATGTCCTGAAAGGGAAGTATAACGAGATGGTAGATGCTGCCGAGAAACAGGCAGAAGTCATTAAGGAAAAGAAACTGCTCGAGGTGAAGGAGAAGTTCCTTAACAAGAAGAGTGAACTGGAAAAGGAGGTGCAGCAGCGCAACCAGCACATCCAGCAGAGTGAGAACAAACTGAAGCAGCGCGAGATCTCTCTGAACCAGCGTCAGGAGGAACTCGGACGTCGCAAGAACGAACTCGACAACCAGCAGAACCGCATTGACAATGAGAAGAAACTGTTGGCCGTGAAGGCCGAGGAACTGGAGAAGATGCAACTCAAGGAGCGCGAGATGCTCGAAGAGGTGTCTGGTCTCAGTGCCGAGGATGCTAAGGCTCGTCTCGTGGAGTCGATGAAGGACGAGGCCAAGACCGCTGCCGCCTCCTACATCAATGAGATCATGGATGAGGCCAAACTCAATGCTAATGCCCAGGCCAAGAAGATCGTCATACAGACCATCCAGCGCGTGGCTACAGAAACTGCCATCGAGAACTCCGTCAGCGTGTTCCATATCGACAACGACGAGGTGAAGGGCCGTATCATCGGCCGTGAGGGTCGTAACATCCGTGCCCTTGAGGCTGCAGCAGGTGTGGAGATTGTCGTCGATGATACTCCTGAGGCCATCGTGATCTCTGGCTTCGATCCTGTGCGCCGCGAGGTCTGCCGTCTGGCACTCCACCAACTCGTCAGCGACGGCCGTATCCACCCCGCACGCATCGAGGAGGTTGTGGCTAAGGTGAAGAAACAACTCGACAACGAGATCATCGAGACAGGTAAGCGTACGGCCATCGACCTCGGTATCCACGGACTGCACCCTGAACTCATCCGTATTATCGGTAAGATGAAATACCGTTCTTCGTATGGCCAGAATCTGTTGCAGCATGCCCGTGAGACCGCAAACCTTTGTGCCGTGATGGCTGCTGAACTCGGACTCAACCCGAAAAAAGCCAAGCGTGCAGGTCTGCTTCACGATATCGGCAAGGTGCCCGATGAGGAGAGTGAGATGCCTCATGCACTCTATGGTGCGAAGATTGCCGAGCAGTTCAAGGAGAAGCCTGATATCTGCAACGCCATCGGTGCCCACCACGACGAGATGGAGATGCAGACACTGTTGGCGCCCATCGTACAGGTGTGCGACGCTATCTCAGGTGCCCGTCCCGGTGCCCGTCGTGAGATCGTCGAGGCCTACATCAAGCGCCTGAATGATCTGGAGGCTATCGCTATGAGTTATCCCGGCGTCACGAAGACCTACGCCATCCAGGCAGGCCGAGAACTCCGCGTCATCGTTGGGGCCGACAAGATGAACGATGCCGAGGCTGAGGCCCTCAGTGGTGATATCGCCACGAAGATCCAGAATGAGATGACCTATCCTGGACAGGTGAAGATTACTGTCATCCGAGAGACACGAAGTGTTGCTTATGCAAAATAAATGAATCCCGCCAATCGGCGGGATTCATTTATTTATGATTCTGATAATAGTCGAGACCTAATTGAACATTCTTGATGACGGCCTCGGAGGAGAAGGTGGCACCTGTGACGGCATCGACCTGTTGGGCTTGGGCATCCTTGACCTTTAGGCCGTTCCACTTCTCCAGCAGTTCTTTCTTCACCTTGGCGAAGTACTTGGGTGTCTCCTGATTCTTCAGGGCCTCGATCTTCTCCACCTTATTATTACTGATGTATATCTTCAGGGGCGTGGGACCGTTGTAGCCTTCCACGTCCCTACCGATCTCGGTAGTGTTGATGATATAGACAGCATCCTCTTTCGTCAGGGTGTTGTCGCCCACCATGAAACTCATCAGGCACAGGCCGGCGGGCAACAGCAGTATCTTCTTAAAACGCTTCATATTCCGGGTTATCCATCTTTTTCACAGCCATACATTCCATCTCTACGAGCCAGCCTGGGCGACATACGGGAGCCTGTACGATGACGTAGGGCTTGTCGGAGAATCGTTCTTCGTACATCTCTTTCACCAGTTCATAGTCTGCCAGGTCGCGGAGATAGACCACCATCTCACACACATCGTCGTAAGTACACCCGGCCTCTGCGAGCAGTGCCTCGACATTCTCCCACATACGGCGGGTCTGCTTCACGATGTCCTTCGGGTACATGATCTCGCCCTTGTTGTTGATGCTGGCGGTACCTGAGATCAGCACATGGCGACGGTCGGCATAGTCGATATACGTGCCACGCTCGAAACTGACACCGTAGTCACTGGTACGGTTCAGGTGAGTGGGGGCGTAGAGGTAATGGATCTGCTCCTTCTGGATGCCAGCGATGGCGTAATTATCCATCTGACAGAGCACGTTGGGATCCTGCTGACGGCCACCGATGCCTGTGGAGGCGATGAAATGGGTGTGTACGGTTAGGCCTTGGGTGAAGAAGAACTGGTTGCGGGCACGCACCACACCGCCATAGTTCAGGTCGATGTCATTGACAAAAAGCCACGTGCGGATGCAGTTAGCCTCCAGCGTACAGCCCTCTTCAAGCAGTTGCATATTATATTCATTGAAGAGCAGACGCGTCTGGTATTCCGAGTTGGCGGCCATATTGTGGGCAGAGCCGTTCCAGAGGTGACGGTATGTGCCGTGCTTCACCTCGTAGAGTCCGCTCTTGCTGACACCTGTCTGCACACCCGTCATCAGGTAGCACCAGAGGGCGATCTTCGAGCCGTCGAGGGGTGCCTGTTCAATAATGCTCTTGGCGCAGTCTGTAACATCGGAGAGGATGACTTCATCTGCCTGATTAGCAGCATCGCTGAGGAAGTAGCGCTTGAATACGGCCTGAGCCCCCTTCAATGGACCTTCGATCAGTTGGTTGTATGCACTGAGGACGGCCTCTAACTGCTGGGAGTAGGGGAGCCGTTTGGCATCCACATGGATCATGGCATGATACTCCTTTACCTCCGTGCCATTGTCGAAGCACGACACGTCGGCGGATGCGTTCTCAAATGCTATGTGAAAGAGTTGTTCGTTCATTGTTTGTTCCTTTTGGGGCGCAAAGTTACGAATAAATGAGTGAAAAACCAAAAAATCGCCAATAAAAGTGCGAAGGATACTCTTTTTATTTGTTTTCAGAGGTCGAGCGCAAGCGAGTATGATGACTCTCGCTGCTCCGTCCCTTGAACGTATAGCCAATCCCTTCGACTGCCGTGCGGATGGCTTCTTCCGTAGCGGAGCCTTTGATGGTGAGGGTATTGGCCGAGGCACTGGCCTTGGCTTTCTCAACGCCGGGCACCTCCTCAACGGCACGGACGACGGCTGCCTCGCAATGGCTGCAATGCATATCCTCGACCCTATAGACCGTCACATCGGGGTCTGACGGTTTCTTGGCAGTAAACATGCTGAATAGTTTCATCATAAGAGCAAATATGATTAGTAGTGTTAATACTGTGGCGCATATCAGTTTGAACGGGCTGGGCAGGGCGGCGGCGTTCATGCAGCAAGCGTCGTTAATTGACAATGGATAATTGACAATTGATAATTGTTCGGCGGCATTCAGCAGTAGGCCGAAGAGGACGGCAAAGCCCACGATGGTCATCAGATAAATCGAAGTGAAACGCCGTCCCATCGCTTTGTGAACCACGAGGATGGAGGCCAGATTGACCGCTGGTCCAGCCATCAGCATCACCAGTGCCGCTCCCGGCGAGAGCCCCTTCATCATTAGTGCCGCAGCCACAGGAATGCTACCCGTAGAGCAGATATACATCGGCACGGCAATGACCAGGATAACCAGCATCTGCAACAGCGGCTGACTGCCGAAGGAAAGGAAGAACTCATCGGGCACTGCTACCTGAATCAATGCCGCCACAATAAGTCCGATAAGCAGTCGCAGACCGATGTCGCGAATCATGTCATAGTAGGCGTATTTCAGCACTCGCCAAATCCTGTTGCCTCGCTCCATCTGGCATGAGGCGTTGGGTTCAGCCGTCATGTTATCCTCACGTACCAGACGGTTGACCAGCAATCCGCCGCAGATACCTGTAATGAGCGCTGCTACGGGACGGATGATGGCAAAGCCCAGTCCCATCAGCGAGAAGGTGGCCAGGATGGAGTCGATGCCCGTCTGTGGCGTGGCAATGAGAAACGAGGCAATAGCCCCCTTCGACGCTTTCTCATTCCTGAGACCGATGGCCGTTGGAATCACGCCGCACGAACACAGCGGCAGGGGCACGCCGAGCAGCGCCGCCCAAAGCACGGACAGCCTGTTTTTGCGCGACAGATAATTGGCATAGAACTTCTGTGGTACAAACACATGCAGCACTCCTGCGATCAGGAATCCCAAAAGCAAGTAGGGAGCCATCTCGCAAACCACGTTCAAGAGCGATGTGAAAAAACTCTGTAGGTCCATATAACTATTTGCAAAGATACGAAAAAAGGTTGTAAAGAACAACGGATTATGGAAGATTAACGCAATTCGACCCCCAAAAACAGGTTCGCAAGTCTTGTGAAAGTCGATGATATCATAGTAAGGCTTCAAACGTTGTCTGAGGGTGTCAGGGTGTACAAATGCCTATAAACACAGGCGATGGCACCCTGTTTTGTAGGGTGCGAGGGTGTACAGAGGGTGTACATGTATTCTTGTGATTCAATTCTCTCGAGAATTTGACCGTCTAGTGGCTCCTGACGATGCTAAAGCACTGCTTTTTGTTCCAATTCTCGAGAGAATTCAGCGAAAAGTCAGTGCTTTTCAGGCGCAGGGCCTTGCATGGTGCGTCTAAAGTGATATGCCTACTACAGCCAGTACACCCTCTGTACACCCTGACACCCTGCTCAAGAGGGTGCATAAGCCCTGTACATCGGCATTTGTACACCCTGACACCCTCAGTTCGTGACTCATAGGGGACGGTTCACCGTAAGGAGTCTGACGAGATCTTAAAACCGATTAATCATGAGTGGGTACTTTATGCAAGTAAATGAAGACTGCAAACACCAGGAAAACTACGAAGACATAGAATAAATAGGTGGGAAACGACGATGTCTGGGCACTTTGGCCACCGTATTTACATTGGTATCGGATCATCTTGTCGATGCAGTCATCGACCACGGGCCAGTTCCCGGCCATGACCTCGCGTTGCAGACGGGGGAGCACCTCACGGATGTATTTCTGATGCTCCGTACCGAGTGAGGTGGGCAGGACATCGATAGGGGCATACCAGTTGACGGCACCATCGTCGGCCGTATGGGGGAATAGGCGCAACACCTGCCAGTTGTCGTCGTGGAAGATGAATGTCATGAACAGTTGTTCGACAGTGAGGCTGTCACTGGGTGTCAGGAGGTGATGCGCCTGGTAACTCAGCGGATAGATCTTCCCGTCGTCGTTGATGAGCAGTTGGCAGAAGTGGGCTGCCTGTGCCTGGGGAATGGTCTTGGGGATGGCTTTAACGGCAACTGACCCTGCTGAAAGAAGCAGGGCCAGTAGTGTAAAACGGCTTATTAAGTGTAGTCTCATGGTTTATATCGATTCCAGGAATCTCACGATGGCATCGCGGTCGGCCTTGGGGAGGTTGTAGAACTTTTCCGTGGCGCGATAGGCATCCGACTCCTTGGAGTAGCCATGCCACATGATGGCCTCGATGAGAGTACGGGCGCGACAGTCGTGCAGACGGTCGTCGGCACCTGTCAGTTGACGGGAGAGGCCACGTCCCCAGAGGGGCGTCGTGCGGCACCAGCCCGTACGGATATCGTTCTTCATGAACAGACGGTGCTGCACCATATCCGTGTAGGGCCAGATGGTCTGGTTGGCATACTTGGGCAGCATCTGTTTGTAATCCTTGCCAACAGACTGGGCGTAGGCCTTGATGCTGGCATCCACCCACATATTGTCAGAGCCTGTCTTCCACGATGGACGGTGGCACTGGGCGCAGCCCAACTCCGTGAAGAGCGTCTTGCCACGCTTCACGTCGTCGTCGTTCAGGTTACGGGCGGCGGGCACGGCCAGACCACGGTGCCACACCATGAACTGGTAGTACTGCTTGTCGCTCATCTCCTCCTCACCATTGTAGTAGGGATCGTTGAGCAGGTATTTCTCGAAGGTCTCCGCAAAGGCGACGGAGGGTGTGTTCAGCACCTCGTAGATACGGGCAGAGATGCCCTCATCCGTACCATCGGCATAGTAGGGGTGCAGGATGCTCATTGAGGGCTCTCCATGTTCCTTGATATAGTCGATCACCTCCTGGTCCTCGCTCTGGGCCTTAGCCCATGCCGTGGTGGTATAGAGCCAGTGACGGTCGGAGCGCGTCACGTTGGTGATGTTCCAGATGGCGTTGGCGCCAGCGCCGTCCTGCAGCGAACCACGCGTCATGGCGTAGGTGAAGCGCTTCAGTGGTCCGTGGCTGCCACGGTGTGTGCCTGTGTCGTTATAGGGCGCGCTGTAATAGGCCGTCTCCTTGAAAGTGTTAGCCTCCTTATCCCACATGGCGGGATTCAGTTCCACGTAAGGTGCCTCAGCAGCCCACTGCCTCTCGATCTCCTCATCGTCGAGGGCGTCGAGCAGACCAGTGCCGTAGATGCCGATGGTGGATTCCAGGCGCACCTCGTAGTTCTCGGGTTTGGGATTGGTGTTGAAGGCTGTCTGAGGGATGCGCACCTCAGGATAGATCAGTTCATAGCGCTCGCCGTTGTCAGGGAAGGCCATCGCCAGTCCGCTCTCCATCTCCGTGACGGTCTTCCACTCTATCTGGATCTGATTCTCGTCGATGGGGGCCTTAAAAGGTGTCATGGCAGCCGTCTGCGGCATACCTGTCACCTCAGAGATATAGGCGTTGTTGTCAGGGTGATAGATGACGAGCAGGTAGCCGTTGCCGATGGTGTTGGCACGGTACTCCGTCTGTCGCTTGCCGTGGCCGTAACTGGGGTGACAGGCGATGCAACTGTTGCGTACCCAGGCGGGGCCAAGACCCTTACGCGGTGCCACGTCGAAGGTATAGAGATGTTCGAAGAAGTCCTCACCCGTTTGGAAGTCGCTCTCCATGTCTGCAATCTGCTCCACTGCAGGGGTGGGTGCCGAGTAACTGGCTTTCTCCGTTGTTCCTAACTCACCGCCAGGATACCACTCCTCGGCGCTGAACACGTCGTTGGCCTTTCCGAAGGCTTGCTCCTCGGGTACCAACGGTCCCAGTTCGTTCGGATCATCGTTGTCCGAACAAGCGGTAAAGGCAGGCGCTACTAAGAGCCCTGCCAGTACCATTCTTAAAATATTACGATAACTTGTCATATATTATTCTTCTACGTCCCAGTCTTCATCGTCCTCAAAAGCAATGTTCCAGATGGTGCAGCAGTACTTCACGAAGGGCGACGGCATGTTGCTGATGCCCTCGATGGCGCTGACGTACCCATTCTCCACACTCTTGTTCACATTCTCGTTCTTCACGCTGGCAAAGAACGTGTGGAAACTGTACTTGTTGGCAGTCTTATCCGTGGATCCCAGCCAGATGTTACGGATGGAACGGATATTGTCGCGGAAGTCTGCGATGGAGTTGTAACTGTACGGCGACTCCACGTACGACACGTCACCTGCCGAGAAGGGGTTGGCGATCTTGGCCGTTCCCACCTCACCGCAGATAGCCAGACAACTGCCCACATCGTCGGAGAGCACCTGTGCGATGGCGGCTTTCAGGGTGGGGAAGGTGCTGTTGCTGCCACTGACGCCAGCATTGATCAGGTTGTCGCCGTACGACAGACCTTTCTCCGTCTGGTAGTCGAGACCTGCAGCCTTCACGACGGCCAGGCGATTAGTGTTGGCACCATTGTCCCAGGCGCACTGCAGTTGGAAGGTGCGCTGCTTCAGCAGGGTGCAGATAGTCTGGGCGTAGGCCAGTTCCTGGGCACCTGTAATCTTCTCGAAGTTCTTATAGGTGTCGTTGGTCTGCAACTCAGCCACCTTACGGGGCTGTCCGTCGCGGAAGAGGATAAACTCCAGGGCATGGAAACCGAGGATAGTGGCATCGTCGAGCATCTCGTCGTCCATGCCGTTGTTGAAGTAACTCAACAGCAGAGAACGGTTCAGCGGCCATGAGTCGATGGTGGGATCAACATCGAAATCCGAGGCGGCACCCATCAGGAAAGCCTCAGAGCGCTCCCAGTATTTACGGGCTTCCTTGAAGTCCTCACAGGCAGCGTTAATCTGTGCCTGGGTGATGGTCGAGGTGGTCAGACCGTTCAGTGTCTGCTCCAACTTCTCCGTCTCGTTGGCGAGACTGGTGTAGGTGGGCACGATCACGTTGTTCACCAGATTCTTCAGGACCTCCCGCAGATAGGTCTCCTGGGCCTCCGTCAACTGTGCAGTGGCAATCAGTGAGTTGGCGGCGGTCAGTTCGTCCTCGAGATCTCCGCAAGCATCGATGGCCGTCTGCCCGAAGGCCTTGTTGTCGTAGTTCGAGGTGTTGGCTGCATAGTTGTCCTCATCGACGATCGGTGTGGTTGTCACGAGGTCGAATGAGGTGTCACTGCTATTGTCTTTCTTGTCATCATCGCTGCTGCATGATGTGAAGGTCAGCGCGCCCATCAGGAGCGCCATGGAGAAAATAAATTTCTTGTTCATTGTCGTTTTTATTTATTGTTTTACCTTTTTACCTTTTTACCTTTATAAGAAGAATCCCTCATACGCCACGCCGATGTTCACGGAAGGCTCGTTGTTGTAGATGTCCTTCAGGAAACGGTTCGAGTATTCGACCTTGATGACGATCTGTGGCAGGGGGTGATAGTTCACACCCACAGCCAGACGTTTTACGGCTGTATAGTCGTAGGCTGTACCCTTGGTGTCGCTGGCGTAGGGGTTGTACTGCTCATAACGTCCAAACACGTATAGTTCCTGTTCCTTGTCGCGCAGGCTCTTAATTTGCGAGAACACATCGTAGCCAGCCTCCACACCTACGGCATAGGCGTTCTTGCTCACGAAGGCCGAGTGCTTGTAGGGTGACTTCGAGTTCAGGCGGTTATACACGTATTTCAGTTGCTCCGCATCGCCCAGATAGCCGTAGTCAGCCTGTCCGCGAACGATCCAGTTGTGACCCTTATAGGTGAAGTCCAGGGCACCTACCAGCACCTGTCCCTTGTACTCGGCATCCACGCCGTTGGCATTCTTGGGATAACTGTTGCCGATGCTCTCGCCATAGTAACCGCTCAGTCCGATGCGTAGGCCAGGGATGGAATAGTTGTCCAGACGCAGGGCCACACCGTATTTGTTGGCCACCTCAAACTCTAACGGTGAGCCAGGACCTTTGTTGATCCAGCCTGTGTTGGTGAAGTTGTCGGCATTCAGTCCAGCCAGGAACTGTGCCTCATAACGGAAGTCCTTGTAGCGCCCCCAGAACGACAGACCCGTCTGGTGCCATGTGCTGGGCAGGATGGTGTTCTCGCCCTCAGGACGATAGACGGTGAAGAAGTTCAGTGGCTCATGGTGGGCATTGTTCAGACCCACGGGTACGACGATATGTCCGAAGCGCAGGTTGGCGGCCTTGCCGAAACTCTTCTGGATCCAGAACTGCTCCAGTTCCACCTCTCCGCCTTTCTCGGTCTCCTGTTCCCATTCACCGCCTTCTTCGTCTTCCTTCTCATAGGCGCTGCCTATACCACCATGTTCAAACTCAATCTCCGTACCCACTGACCAGCCTTTGCCGAAGTCGTAGCCTAAATAGCCTACAGCGTGGGGGATGTCGAAGCGTCCGTGACTGGGGTCGTCCTTATGCTGTTCGGGCTGACTATAGCGGCTCACGTGATCACTGTAGAAATTGCGGCTATAGGCTACCTCACCATATCCGCCGACGGTCAGTTGCGCGTGTGCGTTACTTATTATAATAATACTTGTCAATAAACTGAATAGTCTTCTCATATTACTTTTATTATCAATTCGGGTGCAAAGGTAGGTCTAATCGGGTTCATCACCAATACCTAAAAATGGTGAAATCGGCCAAAAAGGGGTTAATTGAGGGGATGACGACAGTGAAAATACCTAATTGTGATTATTGCACATCTCGGAAAATATGCCTAATTTTGCACCCGGTAATCATTATTAGGTAGCATACGACGATGAAGAATCAGAAGATGTATGAGGCGGACGACAAGATGATATCCCTCATCCGCGATAATTACGACCTGTTGCAGTCATTAGGAGGTTTCGGCATCAGTCTCGGCTTTGGCGACAAGACCGTCAAGGAGACTTGTGAGGATAATCAGGTAGATACCTATACTTTCTTGGCTGTGGTGAACTATTCCATCAACGGGTATGGAGAGTTTGAGGCTGACGAGGCACTTGATGTGCCTACACTGCTCCACTATCTCGAGGCGAGTCATGCTTATTTTCTTGACTTCCAGTTGCCCTTCATCCGTCGTGAACTGGCAGAGTCGCTCAATGAAGACGACTCGCTGGCTCGGCTCATTCTCCGCTTTTACGATGAGTATGCCCACGAGATACGCCGTCACATGAAGTATGAGCAGAAGACACTCTTCCCCTACGTACAATCATTATTGGAAGGCCGTCCTGCCAGCGACTATAACGTGGAAACCTTCTCGAAGCACCATGGTGCTGCCGACAAAAAACTGCGTGAACTCAAATTGTTGATTATCAAGTATCTGCCGCAGGACGGACTCCATAACAACCAACTGACAGCCACACTTCACGACATCTACGACAATGAGGCATGGCTGCGCCAGCATGCGCAGGTTGAGGATCACATCTTCGTGCCCGCCATCCGCCGTCTGGAGCAGATGGCCAAGCAGAGTGACGTGACGAGGAATATCTCGGATATGGTGTTCAAGAGTAGTGTCGCCCAGAATCCCGATGCTCTTTCCGACCGTGAGAAAGATGTGATAGTCTCTCTGGTACAGGGCATGTCAAACAAGGAGATAGCCGATCATCTCTGTATCTCCACGAACACCGTTATTACCCATCGTCGCAATATCGCCCGTAAACTGCAGATCCATTCCCCTGCGGGTCTGACGATCTATGCCATTGTCAACGGTCTGGTGGACATCTCCAGTGTAAAACTATAAGAAGAATCCCTGCCAATTGACAGGGATTAAATTTTGTTGATATCAACGTAGCCGTGCATGACAGCGTAGATGGTGAGGGCGGAGACACTCTTCATGCCGAGTTTCTCCATGATGTTCTTGCGGTGGGTGATAACTGTCGATAGGCTGATATTCAGTTTATCGGCGACCTCCTTATTGATATAACCCTGTACAATTAGCGACATCACCTCGATCTCGCGGTCGGTGAGGATCTTCTGCTTCAGGATAGCGGGCATCGGCGGCAGGTGCTCCCCATGGCCGTGGGCATATTGCTGGAGGGAAAGGATGGAGCGCACCAACTCGTTCTCGGGGACATTTGTGCACAGGCAATGGAAGTCGGAAAGTTGCGACATCGTGTCGAGTGACAGCGTCAGGACGATGGTTTTCCGTCGTCGTTCCTGAAAGAATGCCATGTTCTCCAGCACGACATTCATTGACGTGAAATAGTGGAAATAGCCGTCTGGGCCATTGGCCGACAACTCAGAAAACGAGCCATAGATATCGACCGTCATGATGGGTATGACGTTTTGGAGGATACTCTTCAACCCCAGCGCCGAAAGGGTGTTGGGGTCGATGATGGCAATCCTGGGTCTTTGTGCTTCGCTGTTATGCATTCTTGATATCAAACAGATTGAAGAAACCTGTCATCATAAATATCTTACGGATATCCTCATTGATGTTCTCAATAATCACCTGACCTCCCTTGGCTCCTGCCTCCTTACGGAGTGTCAGAAACAGTCGCAGACCAGAACTGCTGATATAATCCAGGTTCGTGCAGTCCAGGATAATTGTTTTGTCGGCATTCTCCAGCAGGGGCGCAATCTCCTGCTGTGCTTTGACGGCAGCGGGGGTATCGAGACGTCCTTTAAAAGTGGCCCTTAACCCATCGTTCTCTTCAGTAATAATAATCATAATGCTTCTTGTTTATTGAGTTTCTTTCTTAATGTCAGTATATTCTTATGATCTGTGTATTCGTAGCCGATGGAGTCCATAATCTGGCGTATCAGGTGAATGCCCAGACCACCAATCTCCCGTTGTTCAGCAGGGAGGGTAACATCCACATCCTTTTTTTGGGTTGGGTCGAAGGGCTTGCCTGTATCGCTGATGACGACAGTCAGACTGTTCCCGTCGGCTTCCATTCCGATATCGACATGTCCAACCGTTTTCTCTGGGTAGGCATAGTTCATGACGTTGACAACGGCCTCCTCAATGGCTAAATTCAGACTCGTGCATACATTCATTCCTATCCCTGTTTCTTCGCAGAATCCATCGATGAACTCATTGAGCCGGGGGATGGTCTCGATGTCGTTGGGGAGGATCAGATGTTTCACAAGCCTATGCTCTATCGTTTATGAAAGGAAGCCCAGTAGGGCACCTGCGGCAACGGCAGAGCCAATGACGCCAGCCACATTCGGACCCATGGCGTGCATGAGCAGGAAGTTGTGACGGTCGTACTCCAGTCCGAGGTTATTCGAGATGCGCGCTGCCATCGGCACGGCACTCACGCCAGCATTACCAATCAGCGGATTCAACTTCTTACCTTCAGGCAGGAAGAGGTTCATAACCTTCACGAAGCAGACACCCGAGGCGGTGGCGATCATAAAGGCCATGGCTCCGAGGGCGAATATCTTGATGGTATTCAGTGTCAGGAACTCGCTGGCCTGGGTCGAACAACCTACGGTGAGACCCAGGAGCATCACTACGATATCGTTGAGGGCTGCACCAGCAGTCTTTGCCAAGCGGGTGGTCTTGCCGCTCTCTTTGAGCAGGTTGCCGAAGAACAGCATACCGAGCAGGGGTAGGCCCGAGGGAACGATGAACGTGGTGAGCAACAGTCCGATGATGGGGAAGAGAATACGCTCCGTCTGAGACACCTCACGACCTGGCTTCATCTTAATGACGCGCTCCTTCTTCGTGGTGAGCAGACGCATGATGAACGGCTGGATCACGGGCACGAGAGCCATGTATGAATAGGCGCATACGGCAATGGCACCCATCAGGTTGGGCGAGAGTTTCGAACTGAGGAAGATGGCCGTAGGACCGTCAGCACCACCGATGATGGCGATACCGGCTGCCTGTGAGGGCTCGAAGCCCATCGCTAAGGCCACCATATAGGCACCAAAGATACCAAACTGCGCTGCGGCTCCGATGAGCATGAGTTTGGGATTGGCGAGCAGGGCTGTAAAGTCGGTCATGGCTCCGATACCAAGGAAGATCAGCGGCGGATACCAGCCTTGGCGCACACCTTGGTAGAAGATATTCAGCACGGAATTGTCTTCGTAGAGTCCGATTTCCAGTCCGGCATCGGCACGGAAGGGGATATTACCGAGGATGATGCCCAGTCCGATGGGGACGAGCAGCAGTGGTTCGAAGTCCTTCTTGATGGCGAGCCAGATGAAAAAGGCTCCCACCGCGATCATGATGAGATTTCCGACGGTGGCGTTAGCGAACGCCGTATAGGTCAGAAACTCTTCAAAATTCTGTATGATAAACTGTCGTAAATCCATAATTATTAACCAATAACCATTAACCAAATAACCGTTATCCTATGGTCATGAGCACGGCACCTTCCATGACACTTTCGCCAGGTTTGACAATGACGGAGGTGACGGTTCCTTCATACTCTGATTCGATGTTGTTCTGCATCTTCATGGCCTCCAGCACCAGAACGACATCGCCGATTTTGACAGTGTCGCCCACGTTGACCTTCACATCCGTGATGGTGCCAGGCAACGGTGCCTTTACTGGCGAACCTGTGCCGGCAGCCATAGGCTTGTCGGCAGCGGGGGCTGCGGCTGGTGCCACGACAGGACGGGCCACGGGCTTCGGAGCCTCAACGTGCACTTTCTTCAGGGTGCTCGTCGGGTTGATGGGCTGTTTCATCTCCACATCGAAACGGATGCCGTTGACATTAACCTTGGCGACGTTGCCCTCTACTTCTTCAATCTCTACGTCGTAATCGACGCCTTGTACTTTATATTGATACTTGTTCATCTTCTCTCTAAACTATAAACTTTAAACTATAAACCATAATCTATCTCAAGTCGGGGGTTGTTGGTATTCTCGGAGCCGTATGGCTTGATGGCTGCAACGGGTCGTGGAAGTGGGTCATCTGACTGTATTCGTCGCTCCAGCCTGTGTCCTTCGTCTTGATGGTGATGATGCCACTTTCCACGTCGTGCACATCGTCCTGATACTGCTTCAGGGCCATAGAGATGACAGCGATATAGACCTCCTTGTCAATGCCCTTCGTCTTCAGGCCGTCTTGCAGGATGTTGCCTGTGGCGTGGGCGATATCGTGGGTGACCTCCACGGTCTTCGTTACGGCCTTGATGGGCTGTACAGACTTCGCTGCATCGAAGTGGCGCATGATGAAACCGAAAAGCCAGAAGAACAGGAAGAGCACAGCCAGACAGAAGAACACGATGCCCATGGCAAGCAGGGTGATACCGAAGCCGTGGGGATCCTCGCGCTTCAGTTTGGCATCTTTCGTCTCATCAGTCTTGATGAAGTTCTCGATGCCTGGTGTTACGTTCTCAGCCGACTTCACGTTCCACTTTGCTGTCCCCTGACGGGCATAACTCTGGTCAGCAGCCAGCGCAGGGATTGTGACGGAGTCGATGAGTTCCTCGGCATTACCGTTATAGAATCCGAGCCAAAGGGGTTCCGACATGGGAACCTGAAGTGAGAGGTGCAACTTGCCCTGAGCAGGGTTGGAGTTGCAGAAGATCACGATGTGTTGCCGTCCGCCAATCTGAGTGCGGGGATCACCGCTGGGGATGACGCTCATGCGCTTGATGCGTTCGGGCACGCTCATCTGAGGGTCGAGGACGGCACGGTCGGTGGTGAAGTACATGCCACGGATATTGTAGGTGGTGAACGAGGTGTTCTCCAACTCTATCCATGCCTCACGGTTACCGAACTCATCCACGATGCTGGCGGTGTTGTTCGTCAGTACCTCATTGATGCGGATGTTCTTGGCACCCTGGCCGAACATCGTCGAGGAACTGAGTAACAGCATGCTGCCGAGCAGGATCTTGATTTGATTCATTTTGCTAAGTGTATTATTTTTATTAGGATATTCTAGGAGAACTTAGGAAAGCCTATGGCTAGCCACAGAAGAAGAGCACAATGATCTGTGCCGTGAAGATACGCAGGAACATCGAAAGGGGATAGACCGTCGAGTATCCCAGGGCAGGTGCCTCCTTCGAACAAATGCTGTTGGCGTATGCCAGGGCAGGAGGATCAGTATAGGTACCTGCGACCATACCTGCAATAGTGAAGTAGTTGAACTTGTAGCGTATCCGTGCGATGGGACCAACGATTAGGATGGGGATTACCGTGATTAGGAAACCTGTCAGCACGTAGAGCAGACCGTCGCCCTCGATCACCGTTTCAAAGAATCCTGCACCAGCCTTGATGCCTACGGATGCTAGGAACAGTACCAGACCAATCTCGCGGAGCATCATATTGGCAGATGTCGTCGTATAGGTTACAAGGTGGATCTTGTAGCCGTAGCGCCCGATGAGGATGGCGATGATCAGTGGACCACCTGCCAGACCCAACTTCACGGGTACCGGCATGCCAGGGATGGCAAAGGGCAGGGAACCGAGAATCAGTCCTAAGAAGATGCCCACGAAGATGGTGGCGATGTTCGGTGCGTTGAGGCGGCGCGTGGAGTTGCCCATCTGGTTGGCCACGCGATCCACGGCATCCTCTGGACCCACCACCATGATCTTGTCGCCCACCTGCAAGGGGAGACCTGCCGAGGCAAAGAGGTCTATGCCGTGACGGGTGACACGGGTGACGTTCACACCATGGACACTCGAGAAATGCATGGAGGCCAGGGTCTTACCATTAATCTTGGGATTGGTGATCAGGATGCGCTTGGCCACCATAGGCTGATCCTGCGCCTCAAAGTCAACATCGATCTTCGGACCGATGAAGGCGACGATAGCCTCAAAATCGGCTTCAGCACAGACGATGAGCATCTGGTCGCCGACATGGAATAGCGTGTTGCGGTTGGGAATGCATACCTCACCCTGGTGGACTAATCGTGACACCACGAAATCACGGTTCAGGAAATCGTGGACCTGCAACAGCGTCTTGCCCTCCAGGTATTGGTTGGTCACCTCCAAGTGCATCTTATAGGGCTTCTTGTTAGCGTTGGTCTCTTCCATGGCCTTCAGACGTGCCTCCTCCTCCTCAAGACGGATTTTGCATATATACCTTATTAATATAGTAGCACCGATGATGCCCAGCACACCAAGGGGATAGGCACAGGCGTATGCAGAAGCAATCTGGGGAGCGCCGTGGGGAAAGACGTTGCTCATGGCCTCGTTGGCAGCACCAAGTCCGGGGGTGTTCGTTACGGCACCATACAGCGTACCCACCATCATCGGCAGACTCGTCACGTTGTTGGTGTCGAAGAAGATATAATAGCAGGCGAACATCACAAGGATATTCAGCAGGATGGCTGAAGCAGCCAGTCCATTAAGTTTGATGCCCTGTGTACCAAAACTCTCAAAGAAACCTGGTCCTACCTGCATACCGATCATAAACACGAAGAGTATCAGGCCGAAATCCTGTACGAACGTCAGGATGGAAGTCGGGGCCGTGAAGCCAACATGTCCGGCGAGGATGCCGGCAAAGAGCACGAACGTCACGCCAAGAGAAATGCCGAAGACCTTGATCTTGCCCAAATAGACACCGATGGCTATGACGATGGCGTAGAGCAGGACAATATGTGCCACAGAGTCAGTGGTCACAAACAGGTCTTTCAACCATTGAAAAGATTCCATAATCAATACTAACTGAAAATTCGAGTGCAAAGTTACTTAAAAATTGCTCATCACAAGCAAATTTGTGCATTTAATTTTGAATAAAAACTGTTTTTTTATTTCTTTCACAATTCATTGTGCCAAATTGAGCAAAAAGTTTGTATCTTTGTGGGCTGAAACGTGTAACTTAAAACAAACTTATATAGTAATTAAACGTATCAATTTTATGGCAAACAAAGAAAGACTCTTTACCGAGTTTCAGTCGCCGACCACCCAGGAATGGCTTGACAAGATTCAGGTCGATCTCAAGGGTGCCGACTTCCAGAAACGTCTGGTATGGAGAACAAATGAAGGTTTTAATGTACAGCCTTTCTACCGTCGTGAGGACTTGAAGGATCTGAAGACTCCGGATGCTCTCCCCGGGGAGTTCCCGTTCGTGCGCGGCAACAAGAAAGACTCCAATGAGTGGTATGTTCGTCAGAACATCGCCGTGAACGATCCAGCAGAGGCCAACAAGAAGGCACTCGACATTCTGAACAAGGGTGTTGACTCCCTCGGTTTCCGCATTCCCAAGGACTTGGTGAGTGCCCAGGCCATCGAGACGTTGCTCGAAGGTATCTACTGCGAGATCGTGGATCTGAACTTCCGCACTTGTCCCTGTCACGCGCTGATGCTGGCAGAGATTGTTGATGCCTATTTCACCAAGAAGGGTTTCGACAAGGAGAAACTGTCGTTCACGGTGGGCTTCGATCCCATTGAGAACATGCTGACGAAGGGTAAGGATGTGACGGCGCGCCTGTCCGACGGTCCGAAGATCGTGGCTCTGCTGAAGGACTATCCGAAGGCTCATGTGATGACCGTTCATACGGAAACACTCAACAATGCTGGCGCCTATATCGTTCAGGAACTGGGCTATGCCCTCGCCTGGGGTAATGAGTACCTGCAGCAACTCGTGGATGCTGGTGTGGATGTGGATCTTGCAGCCCGTCAGATGAAGTTCTACATGGGTATCTCCGAGAACTATTTCATGGAGATTGCCAAGTTCCGTGCCGCCCGTCTGCTCTGGGCTCAGATCGTGAAGCAGTATGAACCGAAGGACGATGCATCTTGCAAGATGACCATCAACGCGACTACGTCAACCTATAATCAGACACTGTTTGATTCATACGTGAACCTGCTCCGTTCTCAGACAGAGGCCATGAGTGCAGCCCTCGGGGGAATCCACTCGATGGTGGTGACACCGTTTGATGCACCTTATGAGAAGGCTACGGATTTCAGCGAGCGCATCGCCCGTAACCAGCAGTTGCTCATCAAGGAAGAGAGCCACTTCGACCGTATCGTCGATCCGTCAGCGGGCTCCTATTATATCGAGCACCTGACAGATGCTCTGGCTCAGGAAGGTTGGAAACTGTTCCTCAAGATTGAAGACGAGGGCGGATTCCTGGAGGCTTGTAAGAAGGGCATCATACAGGATGATATCAATGCTACCAACGTGAAGCGTCATGGCGACGCCGCCAAGCGTAAGGAGTTCCTGCTGGGTACCAACCAGTTCCCCAACTTCACTGAGAAGAGTGAGGGTAAGCGCCCCGCCGGTGCTGCATGCTGCTGTGCCACAGCAGCAAGTGCAGCAGAGGAGGCTCCCTTCAAGAAACTCCAGACCACCCGCCTGGCTGCCGACTTCGAGGATCTGCGCATCCACACGGAGGAGACCAAGGTGCCTACCGCCTTCATGCTGACCATCGGTAACCTGGCCATGCGTCAGGCTCGTGCACAGTTCTCGTGCAACTTCCTGGCTTGCGCTGGCTACGAGGTCATCGACAACCTCGGCTTCAAGACAGTCGAGGAAGGTGTCGATGCTGCGCTGGAGGCCAAGGCCGACATCGTGGTCATCTGCTCCAGCGACGATGAGTATGCCGAGTATGCCATCCCCGCCTTCAAGTATCTAAATGGTCGTGCGATGTTTGTTGTGGCTGGTGCGCCTGCTTGCATGGAAGACCTCAAGGCCGCCGGCATCGAGAACTACATCCATG
>JAFRMM010000084.1 GCA_017430675.1 Prevotella sp. | reverse complement strand
ATGGGATAATCTTGCCTACATAACCACTCTTCACAGCATTGTATCCATACTTTTCCATGAGCTGATAGGCCTGTTCCATCCACCGTTCGTAGTTCTGGGTTGATGACGAACTCTCGTGGTGCATGATGATTCGGATGCCCTTTTCGTGAGCATATTTGTTGAGGGCGGCGATATCGAAGTCGGGGTAGGGTGTGATGAAATCGAACACAAAGTCCTTCTGTTTGCCATACCAGTCTTCCCAACCTTCATTCCAACCCTCGACGAGGATGGCATCGAAGCCGTTCTCCGAGGCGAAGTCGATGTAACGGCGCACGTTCTCGTTGTTGGCACCATGTTTGCCATGGGGCTTAGAGTGGGCATAGTCGGTGACACCCAACTGTACGGAGGGATAGTCGTTGGTGTATGACCACTGGCTATGTCCGCTGATCATCTCCCACCACACCCCCATGTACTTAACGGGATGAATCCAGGACACGTCCTTGATAGCGCAGGGATCGTTGAGGTTCAGTATGAGACGCGAGGCCAGCACATCGGTAGCGCTGGTACATACCATAATGGATCGCCATGGTGTCTTGCAGGGGGCCTGCATACGGCCCTTGACACCCTCTGCATCGGGGGTGAGCCAGGTGCGCAGCACGAAGTTTTTATCATCGAGGTCGAGGTTTGTCGTGGGATAGTCTAAAACGGCTGCCTCATGGATATTGATATAGAGTCCTTCATCGGTCTTCATCTGCAGAGCAGTCTGTACGCTGCATTCCGTCGCGTCGGTGTGCGGCCATCCACCACGCTTGCGTATATCGGGAGACAAACGGCGTACCTCTGAGAGCCGCGACTCCGTGGGGTTGAACTCCTGGGTAGAGTAGTCGCCAGGAATCCACCAAGCAGTATGATTGCCCGTGAGTGCGAACTGCGTCAGCTCTTCCTTAATCATGAAGTAGGTGAGGGCATTCTCCATGGGGAATTCATAGCGGAATCCCAGACCGTCGTTGT
Source organism: Prevotella sp. (assembly GCA_017430675.1). The sequence continues at coordinate 22,815 of JAFRMM010000084.1, read as the reverse complement.
AGAGTCGGAAGCGGATGTGCATGGCTACAGGCTTCTTTTCTTTCTCTGTAGGCTGTTGTGCCATCTTCACCAACAGTTCATTGTAGTGATTGCGGATCTCGGCCTCCTCACCCCATACGGGCTGCCAGGTCTCGTCGAAAGTGCTGGTGGCAGTGCCAGTCAGCGAGAAATCTTTCGACAGGAGTTTGCCGTTTGTCAGTTCGAAACCTAGACGTGAGGGCAGAATGACGACCTGACCTTTGCGGCAGAGTGAATACATGGGAATACCGTCAGCAATGGCAAACTTCATCTCCAATTGTTCATCGGGGCTATTGAGCACTATGGCATCGGCTGTCATCTCCTGAGCATGGACGGCCATAGGCATCAGCAGTGTTGCGGCCATGTTGATCAGAATGGTTCTTAATCGTTTCATTATTGTTTGATTTTTAACTACCAGCCCCATACCCTGCCGTCTGCCAGTGTCAGACTAATCTCCGACGGCGCCAGCAGTCGTGTGTTGTTGCGTTCGACACTATAGGTGAGTAGTAGTTTAGTCATATTTAGTTAATTAGAGGGCGTACAAAAGCACGCCCTCTAAATATTCAGGAATTGTTTGTTTACTCGTAGGGAAGGTCGATAACTGTGTACCAGGTTCCTGCACTTTTAGCCCAGAACAGCGCGTTGTTCCACTCCTGAGAAGAATTTGAAAGACGACTGATGGCCTCGTTCATGTTGTCGAGGTTGTTTGTCGTTTCATCTGATGGGTAAACAATGCGGTCCATTGGACGCGGGATGGTGTAGTTTGGGTCACTTGAGAAATCGCGGAACTCCAGTTTCGGGAATCCTGTACGGCGCACCTCACTATAGGTCTGCTCCATCTGTAACTGCGAGAAGTGCAGCCAGCGCTGGTTGCAGATGGCCTCCAGTTTATCGGAAGCATTGGCCCAGAGGCCATTGATGTAATCCGTTGCATCAGGCTGTTCAACAGCGGCGCGGAATACAGACTTCGCATTCTCTGCATAGTAGAGGTCGATAGAGGCCTGCACACCTTGTTTGAAGTAACTTTCAGCGTCACCGCTGATGATACCGCGCTGTGCAGCCTCTGCCAGTGTGAGCAGCATCTCAGCCTTAGTCATGATTGGATGCATGAAGTAGGCATTGTTGATAAAAGTAGCCGAGTCAACCACAGTGAAATAACGATAAGTACCCTCCAGCAGCCAGCCATTATAGTACTGATCTGAGAATGTCTGGTGATAGTCAAGGATATGTACCGTTCCGTCGTGGGAGGCATCGAACATGACAGCAGCACGGGGGTCTGCTCCTGCTACATGGATATCAGTATCGTGGTTCATCTTAGCACCTTCCGGCAGATTCAGTATCTCAGCCATCTTATACGACAGACGAGAGTACTGGCGGGCCCACTCGTTCCAGCCGCCGCCCCAGTTCATACCGTTACCGTCGTTGTAACTAAAGGCAACGATAGAGGGATCGGCAAAGCCTGTCACACAGTCCTGAGCCTCAGAAGCCAGACTGCTGGCAATATCAGAGAGTATCGACTTGCCTGTCGATTCGAGGGCACCTTGGGTGGAAACGCGGAGAGCCATACGGGCACGGAGTCCGAGGGCGTAGGAAGCCCACTTGCTGACATCACCACCGAAGAGGATGTCCTGTGATGCAAATCCAGAGGGAGTGGAAGCACTCTTGATGCGACTGTAGATCGTAGCAAGACCGTCATAGGCCTGTGACTCACCGTTTACATCGGTTAGCGTACCGCCATTCAGCATCATCTCATACAATGTCTTGGCATCGTCATAGGAAGCCTTACTGTCAGAGATGTTTGCCGAGATCTGGATATTACAGGCATTGACAAAAGGAATGTCTCCCCACAGGTCAATGGCTTTTTCCAACTGGTCGTAGATCCATACTGTAGCACAGTCCATATAGAGTTGATTCTCGTTTTGCTCTGATGAAGTAAGGTTTTGGAAGGTATAACGCATCAGTTTATATTGCGTCAAATCTTCGTAGAAGTTCTTCCAGCGGTCGTTGCCATAACTGACATAGGAGCCCGTGCCCTCGTAGTCTGCATCAGCCGAGAAGTGGCTCGAAGCCTGTGAGTAAGCACCAATCTGTGGGAGTTCGAATGTGCAGAGTCCCCAATAGGTCTGCATGCCGTAGGTGCGGCCAGTCCACACAACTCCGGTAAACAATTTGTCGCAAGACACCGTTGATGTCTTTGAGGGGTCATTGTACTTCTCTGTGTATGCCTCATCAGAACAAGAGGTGATGGTAAGAGCGGCAACAGCACCCAATGCGAATGATAATATCTTTTTCATATTCCTATTCTATTAATATTAATTTGAGTGTTATTAGAACTTAGCACGGAGAGAGAAACCAAAACTGCGGCTGGCTGCAGATGAGTTACCTGCAACGGCCTGTCCAATCCAGTTGGTACCGTCACCCGACTCTGCGTCCATTTCCTTCAAGTTCTTGAAGATGTAGAACAGGTTACGTGCAAAGACGGAAACTGTCAGATTCTGGCATCCGAACTTCGTAGAGAATATCTTTGGCAGTTGATAGCCAAGAGAGAGTTCACGGAGTTTCAAATAGGAGTTGTCCTGAATGGCCTCCTCGTAAGAGTTGTGCGTGCCTGCACCCCAGCCGAATGAGTTCTTGTAGTAGATACCGGCTGGTACAATAGTGGTGTTGGCGGTGCCATCGGCATGTACACCTTCCACGATCATACCGTCGTTGAACTGTGTATAGCCCGAAGGAGCGGTGCCAGCAATAATTGTACCTGATGAACTGATATTATTGTCCTCATAGTAGTAGGGGAGACCACCGTGTCCCTCACGACCGTCGAGTGTGCTTTCGAGGATACCGGTCTCCATAGCGTACTGCCAATACTGGTTCAGTACGTCACCACCGATACGGAAGTCGAAGGTGGCATCCAGGAAGAGTTGCTTCCAGCGGAGGTTTGCAGAGACACCACCGACGCCCTTTGGCATGGCGTTACCCACCTTTGTCAATTCTGTGCTGCGGATGGGCAAACCGTCGTCGCCAATGATCTTACGGCCCTGGCTGTCGCGCTGGTATTCATAGACGTACCAGTCACCCATTGGCTCACCCTCGTAAGAGTAGAGGTATGCAGAGTTATCGAATGAACGGTGGAGGATATTGTCCAGACCGTCCATCAACTTCGTCACCTTATTGGTGTTGAAGGCAATATTGGCACGCAGGTCTAACTGCCAGTCCTTTGTCTGGATCGGTGTTCCATAGACTGCGAACTCAAGACCGTGGTTCTTCAACTCACCGATGTTCAGCATGATTGACTCACCACCAGCAGAGCGGGCCAGTGATATCGGCAGGATCTGATCCTTCACGGTGTTGCTGTAGTAAGAAACCTCAAAACCTAAGCGGTTCTTGATGAACTTTGCCTCCAGACCGATCTCGAACTCATATTTCTTCTCAGGCTTTAGGGTCAGGTTACCCAGTGAGGTGCCGATGGTGTTATAGAGATAAGAACCAATCTGTGACTGGTTGTAGAGGACGTTGGCTCTGTAAACCTCAGGTGCATTACCTACGATACCGTAACTGGCACGAATCTTACCATAATCCCACCATACGGGTTTCTTGTCCTTCAGCAGTTCAGTGATGATGGCACTGGCATTGATTGAAGGATAGGTGAAACTGTTGTAGTCAGGTGCCAGTGTAGAGATCTTCTCGTTACGGATGGTTCCCTCGAGGTATGCCCAGTTGTCGTAGCCGTAACTCAGGGTGCCGAACCAAGCGGTACGCAGTGAACTGATATCCTGCTGCGAAGCATTCGGCGTCAGGTTAGATGCTGCCAGGTTGAACCAGTTGGTCACTGACAGACCACCGTTCGTAGAGACAGTAGAAGCGAAAGTCTTCTCCTGACGGCCAGACCAACCTACGTTAGCCGTTACGTTGTGCTTCTCTGCGAAGGTCTTGTCGAACATCAGCATGATGTCACCATAGTAGGTCTCATACTTGCGGTTCATCAGAGAGTAGCCGCCAAGGTCGCTGTTGTTTGAGGTGTAGCCGATGGCACGCTTGGCATTATTGCGGTTCTCGATGTCTTCAGCGGTCATATCGGTAGCGATACGTCCACGCAGTGTCAGACCGGGGATAATCTCCCATGAAGGTGTCACACCAGCGATGAAGCGGTTGTGATTCTCCTCCTGTACATTGCCGAGCACGTTCCACAAATATTCCGACATCAGGGCTGCAGTACCAGGGGCATAGATCAGGTTCTCGTCGGGAGTCTCCGACAATCCGTCGCCCGTGCTGTAGATGAAGCCTTGGGAGGTCATAGTCTTGTCAACCATCAGACCTACATCGTCGAATGAACCGATCATACCACCGTAGTTCAGGGTGATACGGCTGATACGATAAGCACGGTTCTTGATGTTCTGGCGCAGATACTGTGCTGAGAAGTCGAGTTTCACGTTCTTGAGGATGTTCAGCGTTCCGTTCAATGAGAAGTTGTGCTTGCCATTGTTAGAGTTCTGCTGCATGGCATCCACATGGTTGAAGGTGTAGCCGAAACGAACGTTACCCCAGTCACCCGCCTTTGTTACAGCCACGTTGTACTGCTGGTTGAAACCTGTGCGGAACAGTGTGGTCCATGGATCACTGCCTAAGCCGTTGTAAGCGCGCTGCTTGCCGTCCCAGTAGTAAACCTGACTGCCGTCATACCGTGGTCCCCAGTAGTTGTTGGTGGCCTCCACAGTCTTATAGGTCTGCCCATTATATGTCTGTTCAACGAAACCGCCAGTCTGGATCATATAGTCGCTCACATTGCCACGATAGCCCCATGAACCGGGACCAAATTCATTCTGCAATTCCGGCATGTAGGCTGCCTTCTCCCAACTGAGGTTGGCACCGAACTCTACGCCTATGCCCTGCTGGCCACGACCAGTCTTGGTGGTAATCACAACGACACCATTTGCAGCCTCAGAACCGTAAAGTGCAGAAGCGGCGGCACCTTTAAGAATCGATACGCTCTCGATATCCTCTGGGTTGATGTCAACCAGACCGTTGGACTCGATGCGCTGGCTTGACCAGTAGTCCACTTGGGTGTTGGCATCACCGTTACGGATGGGCACACCATCCATGACGATCAGCGGCTGTGTGGAACCTGTGATAGATGACATACCACGCACGTTGATAGATACGGATGACGTACCACCACCAGGAGCGGTCTGAATACGTACACCGGCAGCCTTACCGTACATGGCTGATGCGAAAGTCGGAGCACCTACCTTCGTCAGTTCCTCGGCACCCACCGTACTCACGGAATAACCCAGTTTCTTGGCATCTTTCTTAATACCCATAGCCGTTACGACAACCTCCGACAGAGTTGTTGACTCTTCTTCTAAAACGATTTGGATAGTCTTTCCCGACTCAGCCTTTGCCTGCTGGGCAGTGTAGCCGATGTAACTGACAGTTAGCAAAGTGCCTTCACGGCAACTAATCGTGAAGTCGCCATCATAGTTAGTTACTGTTCCGGTCTGGGTGCCTTCAACCTTCACTGTAGCACCAATAATCGGTTCTCCGTTCAGGTCTGTGACATTACCCTTCACCGTAACATTCTGTGCGTTAGCAATGCCTGTGAATAACAGACACAATACCAACATGCACGCTCTCACATGAGAGACAAAAGAGTTTTTCTTCTTTTCCATGTTTTAGGTTTTAAAATAAAATAATAAATATTGAGTTAGGTGTCAATTAGCAATAGTTAGTAAATTTCTTGCAAAGATAGTCAATTTTACATAATAATACAAAAATATTACGTTAAATATTGTCAAAGCATACGTGTCTCGTTTTTGCAGACTGTCATAGGGCATATCATCAGTTGATGCTTGTTATTTCAAACACTGGAGTCTGGTCACGGGTATCTTCATGACGCCATTTGACGGCGATGGTCTTGATCTCGCCAGGCATCAGAGTGAAGTAGTTGTCGCTATAGATGACAGGCAGGATCTGCTCCCCGTCTGCTCCCTTCAGGTTCAGGCGCAGGAAGACGGCAGGCGTCTTGCCCGTATTCCTGACGGTGACAGTTGCTGTCGTTCCATCCTGTGTTACATGTTGTTGGAGCATGGGTTGGGGCAGGGTGGTTATGGCCTGGAAATTATTCTCTTCGCGCCCCATGATATAGAGGTTCTCTGAGACAATACCACTCCTGTCGGAGAGTTGTAGGCGCAGGAACCATACATCGGAGGGAGCGGTAGGCTGTATCTTCGACAGTCTCAGCCATGCTTGGGTCGTGTCATCTGCAGTGTTCAGACGTGCCTTCTTCTGTGCTATTTTCTTTCCATGAAGATCAAACACGGTGGCTGTAGCGGTGATGCCTGTCTGATGGCCAGCGGAATGGTTCACCACCTCAATGCTGTCGGTGAGCGCATTATATTGGATGTGAAGCGGCTCACAGGCCTTCTTGACACCGAAATAGGCTGCCGTGGGATCGAAGTAGTAGTCGTAGGTCTGCCACACCATCGAAGGCCAACAGGCATGACTCATCCAGATCAGCAGACCTGCACGGGTCTTGCTGGTCGATTCATACATGGCGCGATAGCCGTTGTAGTTGATCAACTGAGCCCATCGCGCAAATTCCTCTGCACTCCTGGCCTCACCAAATCCTTGTGCCACCAGACCGTTGAACTCCCTGGCTTTCTGGGCACCTTGCAAGGTGTAGTCGTGCTGTCCCCACTGTATGCTCTGCGGCCAGAGGGCATCGGGACTGATTGTTCGCTTCAGACTCTCGATATTCATCACGTTAGGCATTCCCCGTTCTGTGTGGATCTTGCCGCTCTGGCGAGTGAAATATTCCTTCATAGGCAATGCCCAGTATGGACCATGGCCACTCACGCCGTCGTCTGCAGAACTGGAGATGTAGTCCATGCCTGGTGTGAGGTCTTTAACGTACTCACGGAGTTTCCTGTCGATGGCATCGGGTGGAAAACCTTCGTTTCGCCCGCACCAGATACCCAGGGAGGCATGACTGCGGATACGGCGCACATAGTCTTCTGCATTCCGCAGGAACATCGAGTCATCATAGGGGTCTGGGCCGTCGGCAGGATTAGCCAACCAGAAGTCCTGCCAGATCATGATTCCATGTTTGTCACAGGCCTCGTAGAAAGCCTCATCGCCAATCATACCTACCCAGTTGCGGATCATGGTGCAGTTCATGTCGCGATGATAGCCTACGGCGATGTCGTATTCACGCGAGCGGTAGAGCAGATTGTGCTCGTCGAAGCCCCAGTTGCCTCCTAATGGCACAAAGCGCCGTCCATTGACATACATCCGGAGGGAGTCCTTCTGATCTACATATTTCATTTCTCGCAGCCCCGCCTGATAGTTGATCGTCGAGGCTTCACCCTGACGGGGCGTGAAGGTGAATCCTGCCTCGTAGAGATAGGGCTCGCCATAGCCGTTGGGCCACCACAGGCGGAAATTACTGCTCTCAAGTTGCGGGAAATGTTTCGGACAGAAGCCAATCTCCTGCTCGGAGTTGGCAGGCAGTCTGACCGTCTTCTCAAACTTCACGTCACCGATATAGCCTTTCAACAGCCCTTCTATGGCCTTGTTGTCATTATTGCAGACAAATACTGAAGGACGTATGCTGACGGTCTTGCCGTCTTCTGAAATGCTCGTCTGCACGTAGGGGTCACTGACGGAGACCATCCCTGTGGCTGTCAGATAGACCTCGTTCCAGATACCCATGTCACGTCCCCGTACGGTGGTAATCCAGTCCCAGCCGATGGTCGCATGGAAGGTGGGGTTGTCAGCACCCAGGATGCCGCCATTAAACTGAGTGGTGTTCTCGTCTTTCTCCTTGATGGCTCCAAAGTGCTCGTTACAGATCACCTCGACGGCCAGGTAGTTCTTGCCTTGATGGAGCAGTCCCGTCACATTGAATTTCCCTCGCATGAAGGCACCTTCGATGGAACCCAGCCGCTGACCGTTCAGATAGACGTTCGCTTTCCAGTTGATGCCGTCAAAGTTCAGCCACAGTTGGTCGTCCTTCAGGTCTTTGGATACTTCGAACTCATTCCTGTACCAGAAGTTCGAGCGGAAGAAAGACTCTGATATCTGATCTACATCGTCGGCATAGTTGGGATTTGGTACAGCACCTATATTCACATACGAGGTAAGTACTGTCCCCGGTACGGTGGCAGCAATCCAACCACGGCTGTCAAAGTCGGCGGCAGCAATCTGCTCACCCAGTGCCTCCACCTCGGAGGCACGCTGCAGTTGCCACTGACCACCGCTAAGTTCCTGACGGCTTTTTCTCATGCCCGCCTCCTCATGGGGCGTGTAGATCACCTTGTTTCTCGACAGTACCTCTAACTCTCGGAGGGCATAGCAGCCTGACTCGCCTGGCTCCTGCATCAGCAGTCGCACATAACGGGCCGTGGCTTTCACATCGACAGCATCGCTGATATCGCCTACCTTATGCCACGCTCTTGCATCGTCGGAGACCTCGATGATACCTTTCCTGGGGGCCAGATACCAGTCCATCCGGATCTTTTCGATGGGTAGGCTCTTGCCAAGGTCGGTGTAGAGCCATTGCTCACCACCGCCGTCACTCATCCACAGACTGGAGAAAGCCTTCGAAGGCATCACCTCCACATAGCGGCCCAGGGCATCCGCAAATTGCAGTTCGTGGACATCCCAATGGGCTGCTCCCTCCATTTCCATGGTGATTCGGAAGTGTTGCGTGCGGATGGCCTCATGGAAGCGGATGGCCTCATCCAAACGGCGTGCTGGCAGGAGTCCATCATCTGTCTGTTTGTTAGGATCCGAATGGAGCATATACTGGAGTGGCTTGCCTGGAAGTCCTGAACCTTTCAATTCTCCGGCATTCTGCCAAAGCACACCGTCATTCGACACCTCACAACGGATAGTATAACCCTTTGTGGCCGACTTGTCATCATAGGCCACCATACCCTGAAGACAGACTTCGCGAGCCTCTATCATCATCTCCCCGCTCCAGTCATATTGAATAAAGGTTCTCGCGCCCATAAGGATATTACGGGAATAGACACCTCCGTCAATGGCCCATTCCGCTTCCTTACGCGGCAACCGTCCCGTCTGGGTGGTGACTGTCAGCAACGCTGGTTCCGTCGTGTCGCACAGGCCGTCAGTCACCAGGTGAGCCGTATGGTTATAGTCGATGGCCGATGAGGCATAGGCCGCCCTGTGGAGCGCCACATTAGACAGTTGCTGACAGGCCGTCCAGCCGATGCTGGGTGCAAAATATTCACTCTGGGCACCAGGGTATTGCCCGATACCACGTGTCAGGGTGGCATCTTGAGCCGCTGCTGTGATACTCATGCCAACCATACAAAACAAACATGTAATCTTTTTCATATATTCTTAATTATTTATACTATTGAACAGGTGTGATGCTGATGGCATAACCACCCGAGATTGCAGAACGTGGCATTCACATAGGCATGGTTCTGTGGGTTCACCTTCGAGACATCCATGGCAGGTCTTTCTTTGTATGTCACCTCGTAGGTCATCATACCATCTTCAATGTAGAATCTGGCTTTGACAAGCCCGTTAGGCGATGTGGCTTCTTCTGCTGATGAAACGATGGGTAGCAGACACAGGAGAATGAGAATTATTTTGCGCATGGTTAGTAGTGTTCATTATGCAAAAGTAGGAATAAAAGTGCAAAACAGGACTACTTTTTCAATTTTTAACTATGTAATAAAGTTGTTGTCTGTCTTAAATTTGTAATTTTGTAGCGAAATAATCACTAACAACTGACAATCGTATGAACAATTTGAAATTACTATTGGTCCTTTGGTCGTTCCTCTTTACAATGAACGTCTCGGCATCAGATGCTTGCCGACATGACAGCGAGAAGTTTACGGAATATGTGAATCCCTGGATCGGGACGGGTGGACATGGACATGTTTTCTTGGGGGCCAACGTGCCCTTCGGACTGATTCAGTTGGGCCCGACGGAGCATACCCGTGGGTGGGACTGGTGTTCAGGCTATCATGTGAGCGACTCCGTGCTCATCGGTTTCGGACACATGCATCTGAGTGGCACGGGCATCGGTGACCTGGGCGATGTGGCTTTCCTGCCTGTATCCCACTGCTGTGAGAAGGAGGTCAGGTTCTCACATGCCAACGAGACAGTACGACCAGGCTATTATGCCATCCGCTTACAGGAACCCAATGTCTTTGTTGAACTGACGGCCACCAAACGGGTGGGCTTCCACCGCTACAGTTTTGGTGCTGACGTGCAAAGGGCTATGCTTCGTATAGATTTGAATCAGGGCATCGGTTGGGATCATCCGTTGGAAAGCAAGATTCAGCAGGAAAGCACCACGATGATTACGGGCTTCCGCCACTCCGAAGGGTGGGCCAGAAGCCAGTATGTCTTTTTTGCTGCGGAGTTCTCCACGCCAGTGAAAATCAAAAAACAGCAGGGCGACAGCATCATGGTGGTGACCATCGAGGATGCCTCGCAGCCCGTTCTTGTGAAATGTGCTGTCTCTGCAGTGAGTGTAGAAGATGCCAAGGCCAACCTGAAGGCTGAGATCCCAGGTTGGAACTTCAAGGAGGTCGTGGCTGCTGCCGACAAGGCCTGGAACGACGAGTTGGGTAAGATTGCGATTGATACTGACGACGATGACGCGCGTACCATATTTTATACGGCCCTCTATCATACGATGACGGCACCCTCCATCTTCTGTGACGTAACAGGCAACTATCGTGGTGCTGACGGCAAGGTCCATCAGGGGGCTTTCACCAATTACACGACGTTTTCGCTCTGGGACACCTATCGTGCAGCCCATCCACTGATGACACTCATCCATCCTGAGAAGCAGAAAGACCTTGCCCAGACATTCCTGCATATCTTTGAACAGCAGGGTAAACTGCCTGTATGGCACCTGATGGGCAATGAGACGGACTGTATGGTGGGTAATCCTGGCGTACCTGTCCTGGCTGACATGGTGCTGAAGGGCTTCGTGGATGACAAGGAGGCCGCCTTCAATGCCATGAAGGTATCTGCGATGCTTGACGAACGCGGCATGAACCTGCTGAAGCAGTACGACTACCTGCCTTACGACAAGGATTCCACTTTTGAGACGGTGGCTAAGGGGCTGGAATACGCACTGGCCGACGACGGTATTGCCAAGGTGGCTAAACTTCTGGGCAAGAGTGCCGACTATAAGTATTTCCTGAACCGCAGCCGTTCGTATAAGCATTACTTCGACAAGCAGACGGGTTTCATGCGCGGACTGGGTAGTGATGGTATGTTCCGTGAGCCGTTTGATCCGTTCAACACCATCCACCGCCAGGATGACTACACGGAGGGCAATGCCTGGCAATATACCTGGCTGGTGCCTCATGACGTGCATGGACTGGTAAGCCTCTTCGGTGGCGAGAAACCATTCCTCGAGAAGTTCGACTCGCTCTTCATCGTCAGCGGCGACTTGGGTGCCGAGGCCTCACCTGATATCTCCGGCCTGATTGGACAGTATGCCCATGGCAATGAGCCGAGCCATCATGTGCTCTATATGTATAACTATGTGGGACAGCCCTGGAAGGCTGCGAAACTGCTCCGACAGACGATGAAGGAGATGTATTTCAACGACTACGACGGTCTCTCAGGTAACGAAGATGTGGGGCAGATGTCGGCATGGTATGTCCTCTCGTCATTGGGATTCTATCAGGTCGAGCCCGCTGGTGGCAAGTTCATCATCGGCAGTCCTCTCTTCGACGAGGCTGTCGTGAATGTGGGGAATGGTAAGACCTTTACAGTGAAGGCTGTAAATAACAGTGCGGAGAATATCTATATCCAGAGTGCGACACTGAATGGTAAGCCCTATGCGAAGTCCTATCTCATGTATCAGGATATCATCAAGGGCGGAGCCCTTGTTCTGGAGATGGGTAGCCAACCTTCTGCCTGGGGTACTCAGACAAAAAACAGACCGTGATATGAAGAAGACGATATGGATGACAGCATGTCTGCTGCTGTCGCTGACGGCAACGGCACAGGAGAATGCCGAGGTCGATGTGCATCAGCGCTATACCGCTGTCGTACCAGACCATACGAAGGTCTATGAATCCAAGCGGCCTCCGATGGAGGAGCGCCTGTTCACCTCCGAGGCCGTTGAGGCCAAGATCAGGGAGGTGCAGCAGTTGCTGAAGGATAATCCCCGTCTGGCATGGATGTTTGCCAACTGCTATCCGAATACGCTGGAATCCACTGTCCACTACCGTGAGATAGATGGCGAGGATGATACCTTTGTCTATACTGGCGATATCCCGGCCATGTGGTTGCGTGACTCCGGTGCCCAGGTGTGGCCCTACGTCCTGTTGGCCGCCAAGGATCCCAAACTGAAGAAGATGCTGCGCGGTGTTATCCTGCGTCAGTTGAAGTGCATCAACATCGACCGTTATGCCAATGCCTTCAACGATGGGCCTACAGGGGCTGGCTGGCAGACCGACGAGACGGACATGCGGAAGGATGTCTTTGAACGTAAATACGAGATCGACTCACTTTGCTATCCCATACGCCTGGCCTATTGGTACTGGCTTGTGACGGGCGATGATTCTATCTTCGGCGAGGTGTGGCTGCAGGCCGTGGAGAATATCGTGAGGACCTTTAAGGAGCAACAGCGCAAGGACGGACTGGGCCCCTATCATTTCTATCGGGTGACGGATCGCACCTACGATACGGTAGGGTGGGGTGGCTATGGCGCCCCTGTGAAGCCTGTCGGCCTGATTGCCTCCGTATTCCGTCCTTCCGATGACCGTACCTCTCTGCCTTTCCTGATACCTTCCAACTTCATGGCTGTCTCTTCGCTGAAGAAGATGGCGGAGATCCTGACGAAAGTGAATGGTGACGGAACCAAGGCCACAGAGTGCATGGCTCTCGCCGATGAGGTGGAGGCAGCCCTGAAGCAGTACGCCGTCGTCGATCATCCCAAATATGGCCAGATCTACGCCTTTGAGGTCGATGGCTTTGGCAACCGTCTGCTGATGGACGATGCCAATGTGCCGAGTCTGTTGGGTATGGGCTATCTGGGTGACATAGACCTGAACGACCCCGTCTATCAGAACACACGCCGTTTCGTCTGGAGCGAGGATAATCCCTGGTTCTTCCGTGGCAAGGCTGGCGAGGGCATTGGCGGACCACATATCGGTTACAACATGGTGTGGCCCATGAGTATCATGATGAAGTGCTTCACCTCCCAGGACGATGAGGAGATCCGCTGGTGTATGCGCACCCTGCTGAAGACGGATGCCGGCACCGGGTTCATCCACGAGTCCTTCAATAAAGACGATGCCAGTGACTATACCCGTCCATGGTTTGCCTGGCAGAACACGCTGTTTGGCGAATTGGTACTGAAACTGATAGCCGATGGCAAGGTCGATTTGCTGAATAACCTGTAAAACGAATCCCCAACCGATTGGCTGGGGATTCGTTTTATGATCTCAGGAAAATGGATGCAGGTTCCATTCTCTTGCCTTTGGTGTCGAACACCCAGAGGCGGAGCATACCACCGTTGCTGTCGAAGTAGCGCACCTCTATCTTGTGGAGTCCCGCCTTCAGGGCCTGTTGGCTAACCTCCTCGTGGGGACTCTGCGGACGGTCGTTATCGACCACCATGTTGCCGTCGATCTTCAGCCAACTGCCGTCATCGCTCATCAGCGAGAAGGTATAGACACCGTCCTCTGGTACGTTCAGATAGCCTGTCACGATGAGGCCGATATGACCTTTCACACCTTCGGGAATCACGACGTCATCCACAAAGTAGTTGCCGTTGAGCGGATAGTTGTGGATGTCGGCGCACTTGGACTCTGGGTACTCGTGCCATGCGGCATTCAGACCAGGTTTGAGTGTTGAGGCATCCGCAGCAACGGGCTCCAGCAGACCTTGTTTGATGAAATCTGCTGTCAGCATCTCGCCGGCCTTCCCACCAGGTGAGAAGGTACGCAGGATGATATGCGTAGTCTCGTCGAGGACGACAGGTCCCGTATAGAGCCTGGAGTCCTTGTCGGGGAAACTGCCGTCGGTGGTATAGTGCACTGTGGCCATGGGGTCGGCACAGGTGACAGCCATCCTGCCCTCCTTGGTGAAGGCGTTCAAGCGATAGATCCCGTCGAGACTGGGTGTGCGGAAGGGTACGTTGAGCCCGTGGAGCATACGGAACTGCTGGGGCAGACGGGCATAGAACTGATCGTAGTCTTTCTGGGCAGGTTGTGTCCAGGCGAGTTCGGAGAGGGCAAGGATGCGTGGGAAATACTGGAATAGCATCCGCTCACGGGTGGGGATATACTCACACCAGAGATTGCCCTGTACGCCGATGACATGCTGCTTCTGTTTGGCACTCATCGAGTTAGGCTGTACGTCGTACTCATAGATGCTGCGCATACTGGTCTTCTCTTCTGCCTGAGAGAGATACATGGGTGAGCCGGGGCAGTAGATGACATCATTGCCCTGAATCGTCACCTGTGCAGGGGCATCGGGATGCCAGGTGCGCCACCAGGTAACGGTGGCCGTCTTTGACAGACCGCCCTCAAGAATCTCGTCCCAGCCCAGCATCTTACGGCCGTTCTTGTTGATGAAGGCCTCCATCTGGTGGATGAACCACGACTGCAGTTCCTCCTCGTCCTTCAGACCTCTCTCCCGGATCCGCCTCTGACAGTCAGGACATTCCTTCCAGGTGTCTTTGCGTACCTCGTCGCCTCCCACGTGTACATATTCAGAGGGGAAGAGGTCGAAAATCTCACGCCAGATGTCCTGGCAGAACGTCAGCACCTTGTCCTTGCCAGGACAGAGCGGGGTGGTGAAGTACTGTCCCCAGCCGATGGTCTTGAAGCACGACAGACCGTCGTAGTTCTCGATGGCACTGAGGAAGTGGCCTGGCATGTCGATCTCGGGAATGATCTCGATACCCCGTTGTTTGGCGAAGCCGACGATGTCGCGGATATCGTCCTGGGTGTAGTATCCGCCGTAGAGGGTGTCCCCGTTTTCCACCCTCGTATTCTTCTTGGGGATAAGCATGTCAGGGTTGTCCTCCTTGGCGGCCTGTTCCCAGCAGACGGTGTCCTGGTTGTTATAGATACGCCAGGCCCCCTTCTCCGTGAGCAACGGGTATTGCTTGATCTCGATGCGCCAGCCCTGATCATCCGTCAGGTGCCAGTGGAAACGGTTCAGTTTGTAGAGGGCCATCAGGTCGATGACCTCCTTCACCTCATCAACAGTGAAGAAATGACGTGACACGTCGAGGTGGAATCCTCGCCAACTGAAGCGTGGGATATCCTTGATACTGGTATATGCCAGGTTGCAGGTCTGAGCCTGGAGCACCATCTGGTTCAGTGAGGCGATACCAGCCATCACACCGCCATAGTCGGCACCCGTCAGGTCGATGCCCTTCTCCGTGATGTCAAGTTGGTAGCCGCCCTTTGGGAGTCCTTTCTTCAGGGAGAGGCGGATATCGCCCTGTTTGCCGCTCCTGACATCGGCAGTGAGCATGACATAGCGCTGCAGACATGTCTGGAGATAGTCGGCAGCGGGTTTCAGGGCTGCAGACGAATAGGCGATGGTCGCGTTTGGCGGCAGGGTATAGTTGCCTTCGCCCCAGATGACGGACTGAGGGGCAGGCACGAGGTCGGTCTTTGCCTGTGCTCCCATCGTGATGAGGCACAGCAGCAGGGTGGTTATGAGTTGTTTCATACAGTTGTCTTAGAATTGCCAACGACTGGGGAGTTGACGCTCAGGCCACAGGTGCTTGGCGTATTGATAATGATAGAGTTCAAAGAGTTCGGAGAGACGTGTCAGACGCTCCTTGAAGGCGTCATAGTTCTTGCGCTCTGGCTGTGTCCACTGCACCTCGGCAAGAGCCGACATACGTGGCAGGGCCTGATACTCCACGAGTCCCTCCGTCAGCAGGTATTCTGCCCAGAGGTTGGCCTGTGTGCCGAGGATATGTGCCCTGGCCTCCACGGAGAGCGTGTCAGGGGCGGGTTCCAGGGCATAGACCTTCTCCACGGGGATAAAGCCACCGCACCGACTGGGTTCAAACTGCGCTTCCTCAGCCTGGAGGTAATCGAAATAGACGTGTGTGGTGGGGGTCATTACCACGTCATGGCCTAGTTTGGCGGCCTTGGCACCGGGGGCAGAGCCTCGCCACGACATGATCATCGCGTCCTGCGGACAACCGTCGAGGATTTCGTCCCATCCGAGGGCACGGCGATGATGGGCTTTCAGAAAGTCGAAGACCCGTTTCGTGAAATGAGCCTGTAACTGTTCTTTCCCGAGTCCGAGAGCCTGGCACTTCTGGCAGGCCTCCCACTTTACGGTGGGCGTCTCGTCGCCACCGATATGGATTACCTCTGAGGGGAAGATGTCCATAATCTCCGTCAGCACATCCTCAACAAACTGATAGACCTTTGGATTACCGATGCACAGCACGTCGGTATAGACGCCCCAGTAGTGGCCCACCTGATAGGGACCTCCCGTGCAGCCCAACTCTGGATAACAGGCCAGGGCGGCCAGCATGTGGCCTGGCATGTCTATCTCCGGTATGATCGTGATATGGCGGTCCTGGGCGTACTTCACAATCTCACGGGCCTCTGCCTGGGTATAGAACCCGCCGTGGGGGATGCCGTCGTCGAGGTCGGAGTTGGTGCCGAGGACCGTTCCTGTGCGCTGGGAGCCGACGGTCGTCAGTCTCGGATATTTATTGATCTCGATGCGCCAGCCCTGATCATCCGTCAGGTGCCAGTGGAAGGTGTTCATGTTATGCAAGGCCAACAGGTCGATGAACTTCTTCACGAAGTCAGCCGACCAGAAATGGCGCGAGCAGTCGAGCATCATGCCGCGATAGCCGAAACGGGGTGCGTCGCTGATGATGACGGGATTCATGATAACCCCTTCCTTTACGGCTTTGCGTAAGGTCTGGATGCCATAGAACACACCTGCTGCAGAACCGCCTTGGATGGTGACACCCTTCTGACTGACCGTCATCACGTAGCCTTCCTTCTCCTTGATGGTGGGACTGACGCTCAGTTCGATGTAGCGCACTTTCTTCTCTTTCTTCTGTGCGATGGGCAGGTCGTTCCATGTGACCTCCTTGATATACTGCTTCAGGAACTCTGCCTCGCGCTGCAACTCAGGCGAAGCCAATATCTCGACACCTTCTTCGAGGATGAACGGGGCACCCTTTTGTTCCACGATACTTTGTGGCATTGGCACTACCTCATAGTTGGCCGGATTGCCAGCCAGCACGGCCAAAGGTACGAGAATAAGAATATGAAATATGATTGTTCTTAGTTTCATCATGTTCAATGTTTAATGTTAGAAATGATACTCCACAAAAGCCTCCATTGCCTCGTAACAGGCCAGCCCGAGTTCGTCGTACTTTTTTGCCGTGTCGCGGTTGCGGTCCTCGGCACGCTGCCAGAACAGACGGTCGTCATTGCCGAGGAATGGGGCTCCTTCCATCTGACTCTGGTGGCGCAGGATGGCATTTCTCTTCTCGCGGAGTTCCTCTGGCGACATCGGCACGCACATCTCGATGTCGGCAACCTCCCATTCTGCCCACGCACCGCGGTACATCCATACGCGACAATCCTTGAGCCACTCAGCGCCCGCTTTCTTCTCTTCATCGACAGCGGCCAGTACGGCATCGGTGCACTTACGGTGGGTGCCATGAGGATCGGCCAAGTCAGCAGCGACATAAATCTGGTGGGGTTGAACCTCAGAGAGGAGTTCCTGAATAGGGATAATGTCGCGCTCCGACATCGGCAGTTTCTCAATCTTGCCACTCTCATAGAAGGGAAGGTCAAGGAAATGGATATGATCCTTATGGATGTGGTTGTAACCACAGGCATTACGGGCTTCCCCCCGACGGATCAGTCCCTTCACGGTGAGGATGGCCTTATTGTCCCAATCGCCTTCCTTCTTTTCCTTGATGTAGTTCATAATCTCGCGGTAGCGGATTTTGATGACCTCGTCTGAACCATTGGCAAAGAGTTGGTTGAAGCCATTGATGAAGTGCATATAGAGTCTTACCTCCTCATCGGCTACGGCGATATTTCCACTGGTCTCGTAGGCAATATGTACGTCGTGTCCCTGCTGCATCAGTCGGCGGATGGTGCCGCCCATTGAGATGACATCGTCGTCAGGATGGGGAGAGAAGACGATGACGCGCTTGGGATAGGGCAAGGCCCGCTCAGGACGCGTAGAGTCATCAGCATTGGGCTTGCCGCCTGGCCACCCCGTGATGGTGTGCTGCAGTTCGTTGAACACCTCGATGTTCACGAGACCAGCCTGACCGTCGAACTTCTCTACGAGGTGTCCGAGACCGTTATCCACATAGTCCTTTGTGGAAAGTTTCAATACTGGTTTGCCGACCTTCTTGCAGAGGTCAATCACTTGGCGCCGCAACTCATGGTCGGGCATCTTGATGTTTGATGTAAGATTTAAATTCATAAAATGTTTCAATTAGTAGTACTTATTCTGAAATGAGATAACAAAGATACGATAAAAAACTGATATTTGCTCGTTTTTTTTAGAAGATTAACAATATTTTTCTGTACTTTTGCAGCGAAAACGATGAAAGATGAGGAAATCTGCGATCATAGTGCCAGACGATTGTCATGAGGTGTTGCTTCATGCCTGTTGTGCACCGTGCTCCTCCGCCATCGTCGAATGGATGCTCGCCCATGGTGTCCGTCCCACGATCTTCTATTATAATCCGAACATCTTCCCTCGTGAGGAGTATGAGATCCGTAAGAACGAGAGTAAGCGTCATGCAGAGGGTCTGGGACTGACATGGATCGACGGCGACTACGATCATGAGCAGTGGTTGAAAGGAGTCTGCGGACTGGAGGGAGAGCCAGAACGGGGCCGTCGTTGTCTGCAGTGCTTCACGCTTCGTCTGACGGCCGCTGCCCG
This sequence comes from Prevotella sp., assembly GCA_017430675.1. Next base: position 3,879 of record JAFRMM010000084.1, on the reverse strand, counting down.
AGAGGCGGCTGCTTTGGGCTTGCGCTATTTCGCCACGACGCTGGCTTCCTCCCGTTGGAAGAGCCTCGAACAGATCGAACAGGCCGGACACCTCGCGGAACAGGCTGTCGAAGGCACCGTCTTCTGGGCACAGAACTGGCGCAAGGATGGTCTTCAGGAACGTCGCAACCAACTCCTGAAGGAATACGGTTTCTACAACCAACTCTACTGTGGCTGTGAGTTCTCCCGGACCTCATCTTCTTATGATAGTCAAACAAATAATTCTCCCAATAGGACATGAAGAAAAAGAATGTATTATTAGCGGTGGCCCTGATTTGGGCTCTGACGATGGTGGCTCAGGAGCCGCTGGTGACGGAAACGAATGGAGTGAGGATCCTGGTGACGTTCTACACACCGTCGATTGTACGGGTGGTGAAATCGCCCTCAGGTCAGGATATGCAGAAACAGAGTCTGGTTGTTACGGCCAAGCCCGGGACTGTGGCCATGACAAGACAGGGCAGCATCCTCAGGAGCAGTGAACTGACGGTGAAGGTTGATCCGAAGTCTGGTGCAGTATCCTTTTCAACGGCAAAGGGCAGGGTACTGCTGAAAGAGAAAGACTGTGACGTAAGTCAGATACGTCAGACCTTTACTCTTGACAAGGACGAGGCCATCTATGGCTTAGGTACAATCCAGAACGGCAAGATGAACCGTCGTGGTGAACATAAGCGCATGGAACAGTCCAATCTTGAGGACTTCCAGAACGTGCTGCAGAGCATCAAGGGTTGGGGACTCTATTGGGATAACTACTCGCCCACGCAGTTCGATGACGATGCCAGCGGCATGACCTTCACCTCTGAGGTAGGCGAGGGTATCGACTACTACTTCATGTATGGCGGCAGTGCTGATGGGGTGATTGCCCTGATGCGCCAGTTGACGGGTGACGTGCCCATGTTCCCGCTGTGGACCTACGGCTTCTGGCAGTCGAAAGAACGTTATAAGACCGCCGCTGAGACGGAGGGTATTGTCGATAAATACCGCGAATTGCAGGTGCCCCTCGACGGTATTATCCAGGACTGGCAGTACTGGGGTTCCAACTATCTGTGGAACGCGATGGACTTCCTGTCAGAAGACTTCGCCTCCGGCCGACAGATGATACAGAACGTCCATCAGAAGCACGCCCATTTCATGATTTCCATCTGGGCCAGTTTCGGTCCGATGACACAACAGTATCGCGAATTAGACGAACAGGGGCTGTTGGTGCCCATTGAGACGTGGCCGCAGAGTGGTATCTCGCATGTCTGGCCGCCGATGAAGGACTATCCCTCGGGTGTGAAGGTCTATGACGCCTTCAGTCCTGTGGCCCGTGATATCTATTGGAAGTACCTGAAGACGCTCTTCGACTACGGCACTGATGCCTGGTGGATGGACTCTACCGATCCCGACTTCTTCAATCCGCGTGAGAGCGATTATGAACATAAGGTCTATGGCGGCACGTGGCGCTCCCAGCGCAATGCCTTCCCCCTGGAGACCGTGCGTGGTGTCTATGAGAAACAGCGCAAGGTGTCGGAGGAAAAACGTGTGTTCATCATGACCCGCAGTGCGTTTGCCGGACAGCAGCACTACGGCTCCAACATGTGGAGCGGTGACGTGGCCTCGTCGTGGGACATGCTCCGCAAGCAGGTGCCCGCAGGACTGAGTTTCTCACTGACGGGCAATCCCAACTTCAACACCGACATTGGCGGTTTCTTCTGTAACGCCTACAACACGATGGGGCCTGCCTCTGCTCCGAAGAACCCTCAGTTTCAGGAACTCTACGTGCGCTGGATGCAGTACGGCCTGTTCTGTCCTGTGTTCCGCAGCCACGGTGCCGATGCGCCCCGTGAGATCTGGCAGTTTGGCAAGAAGGGCGAACCCGTCTATGATGCCATCGAGAAGATAATCCGCCTACGGTATCGTCTCCTGCCTTATCTGTACAGCACCGCCTGGCAGGTGACAAGTGACAATGGCAGTTACCTGCGCCCATTGTTCAGCGACTTCGCCAGCGACAAGCATGTTTGGGACATGACGGATGAGTTTATGTTCGGCCGTAGTATCCTTGCCGCCCCGATCCTTGACCCCCAATATACCGAGGAACAGATCATCAAGGAGGATGCCATGACAGGCTGGGACAGAAAAGAGATGAGTGGTGAGAAGTCAGAGGCGAGGGAATGGGATTGGACAGCAACGAAGACGGCCACGAAGTATCTGCCGAAGGGTGCACAATGGTATGACTTCTGGACCAACGAGCGCTATCAGGGTGGCCGGAGCCTGACACTCCAGACCACCTTGGACCGTGTGCCGATGTTCGTCCGTGCGGGCAGCATCCTGCCATTCGGCCCAGAGATGCAGTATGTCGGCGAGAAGGCCTGGGACCACCTCGAACTGCGTGTCTATCCTGGTGCCGACGGTTCGTTCACGCTCTATGAGGACGAGGGCGACAACTACAACTACGAGCATGGTGCCTATGCCACCATCACCTTCCGATGGAATGACAAGGCCCGTACCCTGACCATCGGTGAACGTCATGGAAACTATCCAGGCATGCTCCTTCATAGGGAGTTTACCATTCTGCTGCCAGATGGTCTGTCGAAGCACGTGGATTACGACGGTCAGGAAACGACAATCATGCTGTAAATCAGACATATTCCTTAAGATAATAAAAGAAAAATAATGTTTTTCTTTGTATTTTGCTCACTTATTCGTACCTTTGCACCCCAAAATAAATAAGGTATTATGTTTGAGAATTTATCAGATAGGTTAGAAAGATCGTTTAAGATACTCAAGGGTGAGGGTAAGATCACCGAGATCAATGTGGCCGAAACCCTGAAGGATGTGCGCCGTGCCCTGTTGGATGCCGACGTGAACTTCAAGGTGGCCAAGACCTTCACGGATACCGTGAAGCAGAAAGCGCTGGGTATGAACGTGCTGACAGCCGTGAAGCCGGGTCAGTTGATGGTGAAGATTGTCCACGACGAACTCGCCGAACTGATGGGCGGCAAGGCTGCCGAACTGAAGGTCGAGGGTAGGGCAGGTGCTCCTGCCATCATCCTGATGTCTGGTCTGCAGGGTTCTGGTAAGACCACGTTCAGTGGCAAACTCGCCAACCTGTTGAAGACCCGCAACCATAAGAAGCCCCTGCTCGTGGCCTGTGACGTCTATCGTCCCGCTGCCATCGAACAGTTGAAGGTGGTGGGCCAGACCGTCGGCGTGCCCGTCTATTCCGAGCCTGACAATAAGAACGTGGTGGAGATTGCCAACCACGCCATCCAGGAGGCGAAGGCCAAGGCTTATGACGTGGTGATCATCGATACCGCTGGTCGGTTGGCCGTCGATGAGGAGATGATGCAGGAGATCGAGACGTTAAAGAAGGCCGTCAATCCCAATGAGACGCTCTTCGTGGTTGATTCCATGACGGGTCAGGATGCCGTGAACACGGCCAAGGAGTTCAACGACCGTCTCGACTTCGACGGTGTCGTCCTGACGAAACTCGACGGTGATACCCGTGGTGGTGCGGCCCTCTCTATCCGTACGGTGGTGACCAAACCCATCAAGTTCGTGGGTACGGGTGAGAAGATGGAGGCCATCGACGTGTTCCATCCTGAACGTATGGCTGACCGTATCCTCGGCATGGGTGATATCGTCAGTCTCGTGGAACGTGCCCAGCAGCAGTTCGATGAGGAAGAGGCTAAGCGTCTGGAGAAGAAGATTCGTAAGAACAAGTTCTACTTCGACGACTTCATGGGTCAGATCCAGCAGATTAAGAAGATGGGTAATGTGAAGGACCTGGCTGCGATGATCCCTGGTGTGGGCAAGCAGATCAAGGACCTCGACATCGATGACGATGCTTTCAAGGGCATT
>JAFRMM010000083.1 GCA_017430675.1 Prevotella sp. | reverse complement strand
GGACGGTTGTCCTCGATATGGTCCGTCTCACCCTTCCATTCCTTCATCCAGGTGACGAAGAGGTCATACAGGGGCCTATGCTCCACGAACTCCAATGTGCACCACGAGTGGGTGACCCCCTCCAGATAGTCGCTCTGCCCGTGGGTGAAGTCATACATGGGGTAGGCGTTCCACTTGTTGCCTGTACGGATATGGGGGATGTTCAGCACGCGGTAGATCAGCGGGTCGCGGAACAGCATGTTCGGATGAGCCATGTCGATCTTGGCGCGCAGCACCAGCGTGCCAGGCTCGCACTGGCCGCTGTTCATATACTCAAACAACTTCAGGTTTTCCTCCACGGGACGGTCACGATAGGGACTGTTCGTACCGGGACTGGTGGTCGTGCCCTTCTGCTGGGCGATGACCTCCGAACTCTGCTCATCCACGTAGGCACGACCCTGCTGGATTAGCCACACGGCGAAGTCCCACAGTTCCTGGAAATAGTCGCTGGCGTAATAGACATTGGCCCACTGGAAACCGAGCCACTTGATATCGTTCTCGATGCTCTCGATATATTCCGTATCTTCCTTGATGGGGTTGGTGTCGTCGAAGCGGAGGTTACAGGTGCCCCCGTATTTCTTGGCCAGTCCGAAGTCGATGGCGATGGCCTTGGCGTGACCGATATGCAGGTAACCGTTGGGCTCCGGTGGGAAGCGGGTCTGCATCCTACCGCCGTTCTTACCTTCTGCCAGGTCGTCAATCACCTTCTGCTCGATGAAACTCACCGACTTTCTCTCCTCATTCACATTCAGATTCTTCTCTTCCATATCATCATTATCAATTATCCATTATCAATTATCCATCATTTAATTCCCCTCTCGTTCAGGGCCCTGGCATATTTCGCCGCATTCCTCAGGTGCTCCTGATAGGTGCTGGCGAAGTTATGAGTACCTGAGAAGTCCTCCTTGGCACACATGTACAGGTAGTTGTGATCCACCCTGTTCAGGACGGCGTCGATGCCAGCCACCGAGGCGATCTTGATAGGTCCCGGGGGGAGTCCCGTATTCTTATAGGTGTTATAGGGACTGTCAAACTTCAGCATGTCATGGTAGATACGCTTCAGGGCGAAGTTCTTCAGGGCGAACTTCACGGTGGGGTCTGCCTGCAGGGGCATGCCCATCTTCAGACGGTTCAGGTACATCCCTGCTATCATGGGCTTCTCGCCGTTGTTGGCCGTCTCCTCGTCGATGATGCTGGCCATGGTGCACACCTCGTCGGGCGTCAGTCCGATGGCCTCGGCCTTGGCCGTGCGGTTGCCCTCCCAGAATCGGTCGTGCTCCTTCTTCATCCGCTTCATCAGACTCTCCAGTGGGATGTTCCAATACACCTCGTAGGTGTCGGGTACAAACAGACAGGGGATGGTGGCTGTGTCATAGCCCTGCTGGGCACAGAAGGCGGAGTCCTGCAACAGGATGGCCACCACGGCACTGTCGAGCATCAGTTTGCGCGAGAGGGCACCCGCCAGACGGTCTGTCGTACGACTCTCAGGGATGGTCAGTCTTACGGGTTCCTGATAACCGTGCTTCAGATGCCTGAACACGGTAATCACGCTGGCATCGGTGGGGATGGCGTATCTGCCCGTCCTGATATGGTCTGCGTAGTTCATGGCGCGCGCCAGGGTGCTGAACGCCATCAGGGCCGGACTCGTGGCGATGGGCTCCAGTTTCATACGCACGGAGTCGAGGTCGTCGTCGTCGTCGATATACACGTATTGTGTACTGTCTTCCTTCGAGAAATCCCCTGCGTAGAAGTAATAGATAACCCCCAGAAGACAGAGCAGACAGAGTGCTGCCGCCACCAGATAATATTTCGGGTTGACCTGTTTCATATCACATGATTGATAAATCGTGTGCAAAGTTACAACATTTTACGCTCATTTTCTTCGATTACTCGAAAATTTTTTCTACCTTTGCATCAAATTGCTGAATTATGAAACTCAGATTCTCCATACAATACGGTACGCAATGGGGGGAAAACCTCCATGTAGTGATCAGGTACGACAGTGCCGATGGTACCAGAAAGCAGTATAACCTGTTGATGACGACTGACGACGGGACGTTCTGGACGTTGGAGTCGGCGGCCTTGGTGTCGCGCCAGCATCCCATCGCGTCATTCTCCTATTATTATCAGGTGGAAGACGGCGACGGTCATGTCATCCGCAAGGAGTGGGCGCAGGTGCCCCGCACCTATCCCTTTGACTCCTCGAAGAGTTATATGCTGGCAGACCAGTGGCGCGACATTCCCTTGCAGCATCACCTCTACTCACGGGCCTACCGTGTGACCAACGGACTGGCAACTGATGAGGAGGTGAACCCTTTGCGGATGCCCCTCTACCGTAAGACCATCCTCTTCCGGGTGTCGGCCCCTCAGGTGTCCCACGGCCAGTCGGTGGCGCTCATCGGCAGTCATCCGACATTAGGCGGCTGGAATCCTACCCGTTACCTGCGGATGGAGTATCTCGGACAGTGCGAGTGGATGCTCTCCGTGAATGTCGATTCCATCCTGCTGCCGCTGGAGTATAAGTATGTCGTCATCGACGACCAGACGAATGCCCTCGTGACCTGGGAGGAGGGTGACAACCGTCTAGTGAATGGCAATGAGGATCCCACCTCGCCGGATGGACAACTCCGCGACGGTTCCGTGCTGGTGCTCTATGGCGAGGGTCTGCGCGTAAAGGAACATACGTGGCGGGCTGCGGGGGTGGTGGTGCCTGTTTTCTCCCTGCGCAGTGAACAGTCGTATGGCGTGGGCGACTTCGGCGACCTGCGCCGATTCGTCGATTGGGCCGTAGCCACGGGCATGAAGGTCATCCAACTGCTGCCTGTCAACGATACCTCGGCCTCCCATACCTGGAGCGATTCCTATCCCTATAACATCGTCTCGGCCTTCGCCCTCCATCCCCATTATTTGGATCTGGAGGAACTGAGCGCGTTGAAGAGCAAGGCCAGGATGACGGCCTACCATCGCCAGCGCCGTGAACTGAACGCCCTAGGCTATAGCGACTATGAGGCGGTGGATCGCGTGAAGTCGGCGTATAGCCGTGAGATCTTCGAGGAGCGCGGCCAGCAGACGCTCGACTCCAAGGAGTTCAAGCAGTGGTTCGCTGAGAACAGCGACTGGCTGGAGCCCTATGCCCAGTGGATAGAAGATCCTAGAGATCCTAGCAATCCTAGGGATTCTAGGGATCCTAGGATAGCCTATTACCTCCAGTACCACCTCCACCGCCAGTTGAAGGCGGCAGCCGACTACGCCCGTTCCAAGGGCGTCATCCTCAAGGGCGACGTGCCCATCGGCGTGAATCGCGACAGCGTGGAGACGGCCACCCGTCCTGAACTCTTCAACATGGACTGCTCCACGGGTGCGCCCCCTGATGCCTTCTCACAGAACGGCCAGAACTGGGGCTTCCCTACCTACAACTGGAGGGCTGAGGGACTGAAAGACTGGTTCCGTCGCCGTCTGCGGTGGATGGAACAGTATTTCGACGCCATCCGCATCGACCATGTTTTAGGCTTCTTCCGTATCTGGGAGGTGCCCCAGGACGCGGTATTCGGACTCTTGGGCCATTTCTCGCCCGCACTGCCGCTGACGGTGGGCGAGATCGAGTACTTCGGACTGCCTTTCCGTCGCGACCTCTTCACCCGTCCGTTCATCAACGACCGCGTGCTGGACCGTCTCTTCGGCATCCACGCCAAGTTCGTACGCGAGAATTTCCTGATCCCACGGGCATACGGGCTCTATGACCTCAAGGCTGAGTACGACACCCAGCGGAAGGTGCAGGCGCACTTTGACGGCCGTGGCGACGAGAACAGCCTCTGGATCCGCGATGGCCTCTACCGTCTTATCAGTGGTGTGCTCTTTGTGGAGGATCCTCACCAGCCGGAGATGTACCACCCCCGTATCGGAGCCTGTCAGGAACCGGTCTTCGAGGCGCTCAGCAACGATGAGAAGGATGCCTACATGCGCCTGTACAATCATTTCTTCTACCAGCGCCATAACTTCTTCTGGGGCCAGAATGCCATCCACCGTCTGACGGATACCCTCTGCCACACACGGATGCTCTGCTGTGCCGAGGATCTGGGCATGTTGCCTGACTGCGTGCAGCCCGTGCTCGACCAGTTGCGCATCCTCACTCTGGAGATCCAGTCGATGCCCAAGCAGACAGGCTATGAGTTTGCCCATCTCGATGGTAATCCCTATCGTAGTGTCGCCACCTTCTCTACCCATGACATGTCCCCCTTGCGTCTGTGGTGGGAGGAGAGTCCGGAGCGCACCCAGCGCTATTATGTCTCCATGCTCCAGAAACAGGGCCGTGCCCCTGAACACCTGCCAGCCCACGTGGCCGAGGAGATCATCGCACGCCACCTCTACTGTCCGTCGATGCTCTGTCTGCTCTCCCTGCAGGACTGGCTGGCGATGGATGGTGAACTGCGCTCGAAGCATGTGCGCGAGGAGCGCATCAACGTGCCCAGCGATCCCTATAACCGTTGGAAGTACCGCATGCATGTCACCATCGATGAGTTGCTGAAGGCGGATAGATATAATAATAAGGTGAAAACCATGATCACGAGATCGAAGAGATAGTTTATGGTTTAGAGATGATGGCTTATAGCACCTATATATTCGATCTCGACGGGACACTGCTCGACACATTGGGTGATCTGGCGGCCTCCACGAACTACGCCCTGCGCACCCATGGGATGCCAGAGCACTCGATCGACGATGTGCGCCGCTTTGTGGGCAATGGAGTGCGCAGACTGATGGAACGGGCGATTCCTGACGGCGAGGCCAATCCCCTGTTCGAGGAGACTTTCGCCACCTTCCGCCAGCATTATATGGAGCACTCACTGGATACCACGAAACCTTACGAGGGCATCCCTGAGACATTGGCAGCACTCAAGGCGCGGGGTTGCCGCCTGGCAGTGGTGAGCAATAAGATGATGGCGGCCACCCAGGAACTGATCCGCCATTTCTTCCCAGATACCATCGAGGTGGCCATCGGCGAGCACGAGGCCGAGGGCATCCGCAAGAAGCCCGCCCCGGACACCGTCTTCGCCGCCCTGGAAGCCCTAGGTGTTCTAGGTGATCCTAGGTCCTTCCTAGGCAATCCTAGGTCAATCCTAGGTGATCCTAGGTCAATCCTAGGCAGTCCTATCCCTTCCGCCGTCTATGTCGGCGACAGCGATGTCGATATCCAGACCGCCGCTAACGCCGGCCTTCCCTGCATCTCCGTGCTCTGGGGCTTCCGCGACCGCGACTTCCTGATACAGCACGGGGCGAAGACCCTTATCTCCACCCCGCGAGAGTTGATAGGCCTAGGCAATCCTAGGCCATCCTAGGCCATCCTAGGCCATCCTAGGCAATCCTAGGCCATCCTAGGCAATCCTAGGAATTCCTAGATACTCTGCAATCTTGCAATATATTTCCCAAGGATGTCGAACTCCAGATTAACCACGCTTCCCACCTTGATATCGCAGAAGTTCGTGTGCTCGAAGGTATAGGGGATGATTGCCACCTGGAAGGTGTTCGACGTGGGATTGCACACCGTCAGCGAGACACCATTCACACAGACGCTACCCTTATCCACCGTAAAGTAGCCCTTCTTGGCCATCTCGCGGTTCTCCGGGTACTCGAAGGTGAAGTAGGTACTTCCGTCGGCATCCTCCATAGCGATGCACGTCGCCGTCTCATCCACATGACCCTGCACGATATGACCGTCCAGACGGCCGTTCATCAGCATCGAGCGCTCCACGTTCACCTTGTCGCCCACCTTCAGCAGACCGAGGTTCGTGCGGTCGAGCGTCTCCTTCATGGCCGTCACCACATAGTTGCCATCTTCGATCTTCACCACCGTCAGGCACACACCGTTGTGCGCCACGCTCTGGTCGATCCTCAGTTCATCCACAAACGAGCACGTCAGCGTGAAGTCGATATTCTCCCTGTCTTTCTGAATGCCTACGACAGTCGCAAATTCCTCAATAATTCCAGAAAACATAATTATCAATTATCCATTATCCATTATCCATCAAAAAACCGGGTGCGTGCCGATGATTTGGTGAAAACTCCTGTTTCACACGATGTGGGTGCTCCCTGCTGTTGTAATCCACCGGCATTACTGCTCTCCCCGTGGGGGATGACTGTGGCCCGCCATTGGCAAGGGAAACAATCCCGATGATTTTTGTTAATGTAGAGTATCCCGATCTATGCGGCACGACCCGTATTTGTGTGCAAATATACGAATTTTCTTCAAATCATCCAAATATTACGAGGAAAAAACTTATCTTTGCAGCAAATTTATTGAAGTATGACAAAGAATATCTGTATCCTCGCGGGCGCAAGGCCCAATTTCGTCAAGGTGTCGCCCCTGGTGCGGGCGATAGGAAATCGGCCTGATGCCACCTGTCTGCTGGCCTACGCTGGCCGTGAGGACGACCCCACGCTGGAGCCCTCGCTCTTCGACGACCTCCAGATGCCCCGTCCCCAGTATTACCTCGGTGTCGATAGCACCAGTCTCAACGAGATCACCAGCCAGGTGATGGCCGCCTTCGACCGTTTCCTCGACGAGCACCCCGTCGATGTGGTGATCGTCGTCGATGACCTCGCCTCCACGATGGCTGCGGCGATCGTCACGAAGAAGCGCGGCATCCGTCTGGCCCACCTCGTCGCGGGCACGCGTTCCTTTGATATTAATATGCCGAAGGAGATCAACCGCCTCGTCATCGACGCCCTCAGCGACTACCTCTTCACGGCTGGCGTGCGCTCCACGGGCATCGCCACGCGGGAGCAGTCGGAGCAGTCGCAGACCTACCTCGTGGGCAATATCCTCATGGACACCCTGCGCTTCAACTACAACCGCTTCAGGCGACCCGCCTCGCTGCCTGACATCCGCGAGGGCGAGTATCTGGTATTCACCCTCAACCGCCGTGCCCTCATCGCTGATACGGACAACCTCCAGAAAATGCTTCAGGCCATGACGGAGGCCGCCGGCTCCACACCCATCATCGCCCCCTTGCGCGGCCTCGCCCGTCAGGCATGCACACTGGGGTCCGGGACCGCAGTG
>JAFRMM010000082.1 GCA_017430675.1 Prevotella sp. | reverse complement strand
GTAGGTCTCGCCGCCCGTGCCCTTCAGGAGCAGGCCCTCGCCCTTCTGCACCTTCTTTACTCTTGTCAGCCAGATGGTCTTCGTGCTGGCATCGTAGCCCGTGGCCGTGAAGGCCTTCACGTCATCATTAAGGCTTGTGAAGTCGAGGTCGTATGGAGCAGCGAACGACGACTTGCCGGAGGCGGCGATCTTCACCTGACAGCCATCGCCCGTGGCCTCTGCCGCGAAGTTGGCCGGAAGTTGCAGGTAGCACTTGTTCGCGCCGATGTTGGCCGATGTCTTCACGCTCTTGAACTGTCCGCCGCTCATGTAGTAGTTCACGTACTGGCCATCCTCGGAGGTCTCGCCGATGGACATGCTCTCGCCGGAGGTATTACCCACGAACATGTTCTTATAGTAAGAGGATCCGCCCTCAGTCACGGGGACATGGTAGGTCTCGTTGGCCGTACCCTTGATCATGACAGGTACACCGGCGGGAACGTCCTTCACGCGGGTCATCCAGATGGTACTGCTCTCCTTGTCGAAGCCCGTGGCAATGAAGGCCTTCACCTCGTCGGAGTAACTGAAGTCCAGGGCCTTGTCGCCGCAGTACGTTGTCTTACCATTGTTGCCAATGGTAATCGAGACGGTTTCCCCATCTAATTCCTGAATGTCAGCGAACTTAGCCCAGCCTTCGGTTTCCAGATATTTTGGCTTACAACCGAGAGGAACATATAGCGTCGCCTGAGGGAGTTCATCAAACCAAATTTGTTCCTCCCTATCATATCTCAGGTTCATAAAGGCATTCTCATTTGTTCCTTTTGGATTTCTATTATTTGAGACGACTGAAGAAAGGGCATCACATCCTGAAATCACATATTCTCCAATATCCGTCAAAGATGAAGGCAGTTCTAACGATTCCAGATAATAACAATCCCTGAATGCAAATTTCCCAATGGACTCCACACCTTCCGGGATTGCTAAAGTAGTAATATTTGAAGAATTAAAAGACCATGCGCCAATACTTCTCAGCGTACTGGGCAGGGTTAATTCCGAAATGCATAGTCCATAAAACGCCCAGTTTCCAATAGATTCCAAACCCTCAGGCAAGGCCATCGATTGTATATTCCTTTGGTTATAGAACGCATTTTCATCGATGGCTGTAATCTTAAATATGACTTGATCGACAGTTATCTCAGGGGGGATAATCACATTTTCCAATTCATTGTAATCGCCTTTAATGACTGAGGCTGTCTTTGAGCCAGGGGAGCAGCGATACTTCAAGACATCCTGAACAGTCTCGAATGGCTCTCCCTCCTCTATCTTCGCAAACATAGTCCATCCCTTTATTTCCTGATAGGCAGACAATGAACCGACTGGCACATAGAGCGTCGCACAAGAGGGATCGTAATCATATTTATGCTTTTCCGAATTATATTCCCAACTACTTGCAAATATGCCCTCATCAATGCTAAAAGGCGTCCTCACTCTGGAAATAACAATACTGAGTCTATCACAAGAAGTAAAGGCTTCACTACCGATTCTCGTCAGCGTTGAGGGCAGTTCCACTTCTTCAAGGCTATAGTTAGCGTTGAAAGCATTATTTCCAATGGACTCCACACCTTCCGGGATTGCTAAAGAAGTAATATAGGCAGAACCAAAAGACCATGCGCCGATACTTCTCAGCGTACTGGGCAGGGTTAATTCTGAAATGCCTATTTTGTAAAACGCATAGTCCCCAATTGTCTCTAAACCCTCAGGTAAAGTTAGAGACCTGATATTACGTTTGTTACAGAACGCGCTGTTGCCAACAGTTGTTACCTTATATGGCACTTCATCAACCGATATCTCGGCGGGGATTTCCACATTTTCCAATTCTTTATAGTCACCATCAATGACTGTTGCTGTTCTGGAGTATGAAGAGCAGAGATACTTCAAACCATCCTGAATGGTTTCGAATGGCTCACCTTGTTCCATCTTCGCAAACTTGGTCCATCCCTTTATTTCCTGATAGGCAGACAAAGAACCGATAGGTACATAGAGTGTTGCAGTGGAGGGAGAACAGTCGTATTCACCTTTTTCCGGGTTATAATTCACGCCACTGGCAAAAACGCTCTCTTCAATATTAAAAGGCGTATTCACTTTGGAAATAACAGCAACGACCCGTTCGCAATAAGAAAAGGCCTGTTCTCCGATCGATGTCAAAGATGCTGGCAACTCTATCCTTTTGAGATTATAACAATTCGTGAAAGCATATCTTCCTATGGTCTTGACGCCTTCTGATATCGTCAATCTCGTTATAGTATTCATCCTTAGAAAAACATACTCATCTATGGACTGAACACGACACTCAATGCCCTCACTGGTTGTAACTGTGGAGGGAATGACGAGTTCTCGGGGCAGTGCATCCTTTTCAGCGACCACAATCTTAGCCGAATTGTATGCAGGAGAGCAAAAGTAAGTGACACCATCTACAACGACATTTTCCGTCGCAGATACCACTATCTGAAGAGTAGCCAATGCTTCTTCAGAATAATTGGAAGTCAGTTTCAGGTTATAGTTGCCTGCATCTTTAGGTGTAAACTGCATCTCAGCAGGGAATGTATTATCCTTATCAATGTACAAGACTCTTGATGCACTATTATGCCATGTTGTTTCCCCCTCTTTCTGGTACCATAGGCAGACGACGAAATTAGACGAATTTCCTTGATTGGTGATGTCAGCAGTGACTGTCACAGGAACATCCACTGAAGGAACTTCGGAACATGACATATTATTGACCGTGAATTTAACACTACCCATATCAAATCTCTTTATGATCATTGATGTGCCATTGATCTCCACTATAAGGCTCTCAACGAGGTATCCTAAACACAGGCACCATGAATCTGTCTCAGGATCCTTATACAACTGGCGTAACTGATAGGTGCCATCCGTCAGGCCTTTCCCAAAAGAGATCAAAGTCTCATTTTTGACAGAAGATTGGTTTTTCGCCTCAAATGTCTGTGGGCCAGAAGAAAATGTCTTTATCATGTCCTCACCTTGATAAAGTCCCCATCCCACCTCTGTAGTGAAACTTGATGTCGGATTAATATTGTAGTTGGCAGTAATCCTGCCAGTGATGCTTACGTCTTCGAAATCCTCTTCTACTGAAGACCGGGTATATGCCTGAATGATATAGTCCCAAGTGTCGCCTCTCATGGATGGAATCTCCACCTCCCCTTCTTTCGCCGGTTTGAATCCAGTAATGGCTAATTGGTCAATATTGAATTTAAAACCATTCGGTTTCCCTTCGTCCTCCGGGTTGCAGGCAGAAAGTAGGTAATACCCATCACACCGACCTCCCCAGCCCCAGTTTATGTGGAATTTACCGTTCCCGTCATAACCATCACATATAAACTGGTGACCTTCTTTGATGCTACTATCAGGGTCTGCGTTTCCACAATAAAGCACCGGGCGTTGGTTTGACAGTTCCTCATAAATAAGACTTTCCCAATGAGAATCTGTATAGTTACCACGATAAAGACTACGCATATTCTTACTATAGCCGAAAGTATTGATCATGACATTGATTTTTAGAGAGGCAGCCGAGCCCGTGGTCGTATAGTCTATCTCGTTGGCCTGTCCGCAATAACGTAATAATTCAGCCACGGCATTCTCTGCATCTCCTACGGCCGAATAATCATAACTGGTTTTCATCAAATCCCATTTGAAAGAAGTCGCAGGGAGTTCAGGAAGGGATATTTTAAGGCTTTTCGTCACGTATGCAGGGATAGCAGGGCACGAAGTCGGCCACTTATGGTAATACATCACCTGAGCCAATGCTGTTGATGTACAACCTGTCACACATTTTTCCATTTCATATTCTGGACATTGTAGGTTGTATGGTTCATATTGATCCCACTTTGTCTGGATCAACGGTGAAATGGCAGACATGGTGCCACGGGTAGTCCGTGTCTTTGTTAATGGCATGTCATTAGACATCGCCTTGATCTGTTCAGCATAGCCCTGCAACCACCAGCGCAGGTTTTCAGGCATATTATCTATGTCTATCGCTCCAGTATCAGAATACCCCAAAACAGCATCCGTTCTGTCATCAGCAGAGATAATGACATAGCCACCCTGATCCTCTGCATTAAAGATATAAAATGCACAGTCTTCTTTGACAGACTGAACACGGGTCAGCGACCTCGACATGACAGGCCGC
The DNA here is from genome assembly GCA_017430675.1 of Prevotella sp. Next base: position 1,599 of record JAFRMM010000082.1, on the reverse strand, counting down.
ATAACCTTGCCTTTCATAAATTGTTGGGCTTTCTGCAAAGCCTCCTGTTCCGTTACCCTACCAGCATTCGCTATCGTTGCTGATAATAAACCGACGAACAATAATAGATGTATCTTCTTCATAACTCTATAAACTCCCTCATGAAGTATAAATACGACCTTGAACTTGGCTATTCACTCACTTTATCACAACCTTGCGGCCATTGTGAGGAGGTCATCAGTCTTCGCCAATAGGCAAGTCTGCAATTCTTGGGCGAATTCTGAACCGAAGTCGCTTTTGCTACTTTCACGTAAATCATAAAAGTAGTACTCAACATTTTTATAAGAGTCCTCAAGAGTTTACCAAATGTAGTATTCATACAGAATATGGTTTTTAATTATTCCTATTTACAAAACTGTGGCAAAGATACACAATAATCCCGAAACGACCAAGCATTCCGAGATATATTTTTTTAATTTGTACGCGGGAGACGACTACCTGATCCTGTCCATGGAACGGACAAGTTTCTCGTCGGCATTGATGGCGCGGCGGGCCATCAGGTATAGCACAAAGGCGATGGCCGGGAACACGGCCGGCCATGAGGGACGGAAATCAACGGTACCCCATGACTTGTCGCCTACCACCTGGGAAACGACGAAATAGCACACGTACCACCCTATGATGAGCAGGGCATTGAACAGGCAGAAGAGCGCCTGGATCTTCCTGTTGTGATAGAGGAAGATGGTGTATGTGCCCAGTACGGCTGTCGGCAACAGGATGGCCAGCAGGGGCCATGTGTCGAAATGGTGCTTGCCTAAGGGGTCGGTGAACCACAGGTTATAGACACGGGCCACCTCCAGACCTGCGGCCTTGAAGGAGCCTATCTGCATACAAAGACAAATGACGGTCATCACGATGGCCGCCAATAGATACAGAGTCTGTTTACGCTGAATCATGTCGCAACAGGATTAATTCTCCTCAGTTGCACCCTCGCGCGAGGGGTCGCGCCAGTAGATCTTGTCCTCGATGAACTCCTGCGTGGCAAGCAGAGTAGCCTTAGGCAGTTTCTCGTAGTAACGGGAGATCTCTATCTGCTCACGGTTCTCGAACACTTCTTCGAGGGAGTCGTTATAGGATGCGAACTCCACCAACTTCTTCGACAGGTCCTCCTTGATCTGGAGGCTGATCTGGTTGGCCCGCTTGGAGATGATGGCCACACTCTCGTAGAGATTTTCCGTGTCGCGGCAAAGATCCATGACGTTGCGCGTCACGGTATTAACGGGGGCTTTTGACTTCTTGTAATCCATGTTGATATTTAACGGTTTACTATTTAACTATTTGACGATTTAATCCTTAATCACTTTCTTGCACTTGGCAATATACTTCTCGGCTATGGCGACACTCTTGGAGTCGGGGAACTCGTTGAGGAAGCCGTAGCACTCGTCCTCGGCATCACGGTAGCGCTCCAGGCGCCGCTCCTCCGTGCTGTTCTCGGCCAACTGGAACTTGCTCTTCATGATGAGCAACATGAACTCCTCGCGCAGACTGCAGTAGGGATAGTTCTTCAGGGCGTTCTGCGCCGTGATGATGCTGGCGTTATAGTTGCTCTCATCATTAGAG
>JAFRMM010000081.1 GCA_017430675.1 Prevotella sp. | reverse complement strand
GACGGAACTTGGTCGACATGAACTCGTAGTACTTGTCGGGATAACGACTGGGCTGCGACTTCCAGAACTCATGACCATAGACCGTATTCAGATAGAGGCTCACGGTCAGGGGCTCGAACTTCCAATGGGTGTCTGCAGGTGCAGAACTGGGGTTCAGATCGATCCGCCAGGGGATATAGTTACCTTTCAAGGTCGTCGTCAGTTTTCCACGCGAAGAGTCATGACGGGGGATATAACCGAAAAGCAGTTCCGTCTCCCATTTCCTGTTCTTACCATAACTCCAACCGATACCCAATGAGATGACACCCATATTACCCGCATTCTGAATCACGAAGTGCGTCGGAATCAGTGAGGCCCAGGCTCTCGCCCTGCGATCCAGATGCTGCTCATACTTACTCTCCTGCACCTCTACCACCTTGACGCTATCTGCCACATAGGTGCTATCAGCAGCCGACATGTGCATACTGCACATCAGCAGCGCTGTACTAATAAAAAATCTGCTCCATTTCATAGCCGTCTTCTGTTATAGTCATGATACGATAGTTACGGTGCTGGGCACAGTCGATGCCATAGAACATCAGACCGTCGCCATAGATATCTGATACGGTGTCGTTATGGTCGTGACCATAGACACAGCACATCAGGCCAGGCGCGAAGTCGAGGTAACGACGGAAGGCCTTACACACATTATTATTAAACTGGTCGCTGTAGGGGCATGCATGCATGATAACAACGGTACGGTCGAACTTGTCGGTATCCGTCGTGAACTGCTCCTCCATGTAGTCGAAGTTAGGCACGGCAGCCATATAATCATACTCTGTGGCATTCGTGTTCAGACAGAGAAACTTCACACGGCCAGCGATAAACGAGAAATCGAAAGCGCCATACATCACCTCATACGACTGATCGCCAGTTCCCAGGAAGTCGTGGTTACCGATCAGGGCCACGAAGGGATAGTTCAGACCGTAGAGGATGTCACGCGACCACTCGAACTCATCGTTGGTGGCGGTATCCGTCAAGTCACCACAGTGAACCACGAAGTCGATGTCACCACGCTTGTTCAGGTCTGCCACCTGGTCTTTGGCATCAGCGAGCCACAGGTGGGTATCGCTGATAAAGGCCACGCGGAGGGTCTTCTTGTCGGCAAACTTCGACTCGATGACTTTCATCTGTTTCGCGTTGATGTCCTTCTCACCATGTACGTTCACATCGTAAGGGTGTATGTCGAATACACCGCTACACGATGAGAGCAGAAGGACGAGGAATCCCCCTACTATCGTTCGGGCGATCCTTCCAGTTGATTGAATTAATTCTACTTTCATAATTGTCATTATTCTATGATCTTTGCATTGTTTTTGTCCTTGATGATCTGCAGCGAGTCGCAGAGCGAATGGTGGTAAACCTCATAGGCAGTCAGCGTGAGGGTGTCGCCAGAGATGCGGACCGTCTGATAGAATCGACTCGACGCGATGGACTTGTCATAACGGTCATTCTCATAGATCTCGTAGTTCTTGGGCGAACAGTGACTCACGGTATAGACGGGCGTCACAGCCTGTCCGCCTTCATGAGCCGTCATACGGGCATAGGCATGCTCGTGGGCTTGCAGCACCAGATCGACACCATAATCCTCCAGTAAATCATTAAACACCCATCGCTGAATCAGGTTACGGCTCCTGCTCCTGATGGAGAAAAGCGGATGATGCAGCACCACGATCTTCCAACGGGCCCGACTCTGTTCCAGTTGCGCCTTCAGCCAGTCACGCTGGGTCAGCAGATAAGGCAGTTCTCGGTTACTGTCAAGCAGGAAGAACTGCACAGGACCGTAGTTGAGCGTATAGACCTGATTGTCGGCGATCTTGGCATCCAGGAAGTAGGAGAAGGTCAACGGAAAACGGCGCTCCAGCCACTGGATCACCCCTTTCCGATAATCATGGTTACCCGCAACAACCAGCAGCGGCATCGCCTGCGCCACACTGTCGATATCACGGAAAGCCTCATCCCAGCAACTCTGTCGGGGGCCATCAGCCAGATCCCCGCCACAGACCAGGAACTCACTCTCGGGGTGACGACCCAGGGCTTCACGCAGGAAACGGTTAGCCTCACCACCGATGGAATCCTGTACATCACCTACATACAGAAACTCCACCTTGTCTGTCGAGCCTGACTGCGTACGAAACTGGTACCAGGGAGAAGCCTTCTCGCCTGTAACGGCACGGTAGGCATAACGGGTGCCAGCCTGAAGATCACGCAGACGGGCCATATAATAGGCAGCCTGACCACCACGTGAGCGGAACACCTCCCCCTGCGCCTCCACACGGATGGTGTCACTGTCAGCCAGACAGACGAGTTCAAGCCATGAGGGACGGAGGACGCTATCCGCCTGCCAACTCACATTTCGTGACAGCGGCTGGGCATCGCCGAAGGTCAGCAGCACATGGGCAGGGGATGACGAGACGACGTAAGCCTCCTCATCCTCTTCCACGAACCACGTATGCCAGCGTGAGGCCATCCAACAGCCCAGCACGATGACGATCACCAACCCGATGCCTAGTTTTAGTCTTTTCACTGCTTTTTATTCCTGTCCTGTAGCCTGACGGTACTCCAGCATCTTCGTCTGCATGGCGGCGTAGGCATCCGTATAGCGGTCGCAGGCCTGCTGATACTGCTGTTCAGCCAACAGCAGGTCGCTCATCTTGGTGCTACCCACCCGATAGTAGTCCTTATTCAGTCGCAGATTCTCTTCTGCCTGTATCACTGCATCGTGGGCAATGAGCAGTTTCTTGTGACTCGTCTCCACAGCAGCCCAGGCACTGTTCATACGGATGATGAGTTTCTGACTATTGTCCTTCAACTGCTCACGCGCATCCTCAAGCGCCAGTTTCTCCTTTTTGATGGCATGCGAGCCGCCCCACCAACCACTGAGAGGCACATGGACGAAGGCAAAGAGGATACCCGTGCCCCGACCTGACTCGTTCAGGAAGTTGTTCCAGTTGTAGTTGGCACCGACACCCACTTTAGGCATATTCCTTCCCACCTTCATCAGGTGCTGCAGCCGATGACTCTCCACATTCTTCTCCAACAGACGGTACTGCGGTGTGGCATTCAAGGCCGACTGGTGATCTTGGCGCAGGGTGGCAGGCAAGGCGGGCTCACCAGACTTACCCATACTGCTCAGATCGTCAGGCACACTCACGTCGATAGGCTCATCAGCCTTACCCACGTGCTGGGCCAGGAGTTGACTGATGGTAGACAGTGTGTTCTCTGCTTCCACCTGCATGCTTTCCACTTCGCCTCTGCGCAGTTGAACCTGCAACAGATCGTTACGGTTCACGGCACCCACGCGCACCCCGTTGCTCACATCTTTCTCCAACTCCGCCAGCATCTGATGGATGGTGTTCAGCGTCTGCAGTTTCTCCTTGATCGACACCACCTGCCAGTAGTATTGCTCTGTGGTCAGTTCCACCTGGTCTTCCGAGTTTTCAAGTTGGATCTCACTGGCCTCAACACCGACCTTTGCCAGTCTGTTGCCATTCACGATCTCTCCGCCCATAAAGACAGGCTGTACGGCAGTGACAGAGCCGATGACACCGTTTTTCATATAGCCGATCTGGGTGGGCCATGCGGCACTGACGCCAGCCGGAAGCAGGCTTGCCAACCCGTCAGGCAGACTGAGATCGGCCTCTAACAGGTATTTGTTCATGGTGATACCTGCACCCGGAGCCATCAGTTGGGGGAAATACTTCGTGAACGCCTCACTCTTCTGCTCCTTCGACTGCTGGATGGCACTACGGGCAGAGCGGAGGTTGTAGTTGTTTTCTACGGCCAACTGCTTCAGTTGGTCGAGGGTGTAGGTCTGCTGGGCTGCAGCCGAACCACAGCATGCCAGACCTACGATGATGGAAAATATCTTTTTCATTTGTCTATTCACTATTTACTTTTCACTTCTCATTTCTCACTCTTCCCCATCACCTTCCAGTATGCGATCGGCATCACGGTCAGGATGAAGAACATGGTAATCAGCGTACCGTAACAGATGACGGCACCCATCGGCACCCAAAGGGCACTACCGCCCAGGATCATCGGAACCACACCCATGGAGGCAGCGGCAGATGTCAGGAAGATCGGACGCATACGGCGCTCTGCTGCCACGTGGATGGAATCCTTCAGCGAGAGATGCTCCAGTTCCTTCACCTCCGCCGCATAGTCGAAGAGGATCACGCCGTTGCGCACCAGGATACCCATGAGCGAAACGAAGCCCAAGACACTGGTCATGGAGAACTCCACACCCTGGATCACCAGACCGACGGCCATACCAAACACGCAGAGCGTGAGGCAGACCATGATCAGCACGGCCTCGCTGACATTCTTGAAATGCCACAGCAGCACGAAGAAGATGATCATCACAGACATCACGAGGGCACCGGCAATCTGGGGACCAGTCTCGTTGTCAGCCTCATACTGTCCACCGTACTCTATCTGCATGCCCTCGGGCAACTTGAAGTCGGCCAGACGCTCCATGATCTTCTTGGTCACGATACCATCGTTCTGACCACGGGCCACTTCGGCCATCACCGTGACGGTGCGCAGACCGTTGCGGTGGCAGATCTGACCATACTGCCAGGTGGGAACGACCTCGGCAAACTGGCGCAGGGGGATGCTGGGCATGAAACTGCCGCTATTAGCCACACTCTTCAACTCATCGAAATTAGTGGGGAGGGCAGCAGAGATACCGATCGGAATCAACTCGTCCATCACATCCTGCTTCGTAGCCTGGTCGGCATCCTCGGTCTTCAGTTTCACGTTCATGTCATAGTCACCTTCCCACGCCGTGCTGACGGTGAGCCCCTCACCATAGCGGAACGCCATCTGCAGTTCCACATCCTCATTGGTGATACCCAGTCGGCTGGCCTTCTCGTCATCGATCTTGATGCGGGTGGTGGCCAGAGGCTCCAGCATGTTACTGCGCACGAGCATCAGTTCCGGCATCTGGCGCAGGATCTGCACAATGCTGTCGGAATAGTTTTTCAGTTCACTGAGGTCGTTGCTCTTCAAGCGCACCTCGATGGGTACGGCACAACTGCTGAAACTCAACTGTTTGATCTTCACATACGCCTCAGGGAACATCTTACTGTATTTCTCCGTACACTCATTGATCAACTCCACAGTAGCCTCATTGCTCGTGGTATTCACGATAAACTGCGCATAACTCTCATCCGCAAACTGAGGGGCGTAAGAGGTATGGAAGCGGGGCGACGCACAACCCTTGAAGGAGGCGATACCCACCACGCGCTCGTCCTTGCCGATCATGTGCTCCAGCGAGTCGGCCACGGCCGTGGTACGCTCGATGGTGGTACCGAGGGGCAGGTAGATCTCTACGGCAAACTGGTCACGGTCGGCGATAGGCATCATCTTCTGAGGGATCTTGAGGAACATCATACAACCGATGACGAAACCGCCTGCACCTATCGCAATGGTCGCCCACGGATGACGGAAGCACCACGCCAGCAGGATCTTGTAATACTTGTCCATCACGTCAAGCAGGTTGAAGGGCTTCTTGCCGTCCTTCGGCTTGGCAGCCTCGATGGGTTCCTTGATGAAGAAGTACTGCAGGATGGGCAGCAGCGTCTGCGCAATGATCATCGAGATGAAGAGCACGATACTGATCGCCCAGGGGAAGGAGAGCAGGAAGTCGTGGAACTGACCTG
>JAFRMM010000080.1 GCA_017430675.1 Prevotella sp. | reverse complement strand
GAGGTAAGAGACGCTGTCATCAACGCATGTGGCCTTCGCAGCATTTCAGATTTCCAGCTTCTGACATTAGAAAAGAGAAAAAGCATTATCCGTGAGATTATGCTTTCTATCGATGCAAGGCCAAGACAACTCTCACGTGTTACTGGCATGAATTATGAGACCATCAGAAATATAGCAAAAACGCTATGATGCAAAGACAGGCGCCCATACCCAGGTGCCTGTCCCCATGACTATGAGGTCCTGGAAGGCGAAGCCCAGCCCTGTCCTCTGACGGTACTCCGCCACGCCCCGCATCACATTCTTCCGCAGTTCGTAGTTGGTGTTGAGGAACATGTCGATCTTCATCGTCAGCAGGGTCTCCACTGGTACGTGCTTCAGCGGCTTGACGATGTTCATCCGCTGGCGATACTGGCGTTCGTGCTTCTCGCGATAGGCATTGTCGAAGGTCTTGCGCACCACGTCGGGGTCCTTGCCGAGTGTCAGGCTGAAGAGCGTCTGCCGCTGGGCGAAGGCCATGTCGAGGCCAGACTCCTGACAATAGCCCGCCAGACGGGTCACCACTATCGCTGTGCGTTCCTGCTCTCCTGACAGGTCGGCCGTATCGTCGTAGGCCTTTGTCAGACAGTGCTGGTAGATCAGCAGCATCGACTGGTATGGGTCGCGCCCAGGGAGTGTCTCGTCCGTCCTGTCCTTGGGCTTGAGCGGCTTCAGGACCTGCGCCAGACTGGAGTCGTCCGTATAGAAAGGTATGGCTTCAGGGTTGTACGCCACGCCCGTGTCGCAGCCCAGGTAGCAGGTGCGGTCAAGACGGGGTTCCAGTTTGTCGATGGTCACACCGAGTTGGGCGTTATAGGCCAGCCGCGCCTTCTCATAGAGGTTCAGGTGGAAGCGGGCGATCTCCTCCTCATCTGTCGGCAGCCTGTTCCCCTCCTGAGTAGGAGAGGCAGGGGTGGTCTGAACCAATTCCCCTCGGCACACGATCTTCACGCTCACCCCACTGGCTCCCACGAAGGCCAGCAGCGTCTGTGGCATCAGTGCTGCCCCCTGTCGCACGGCTACGGCCTCCTCGCGGCTCTGCAGGTTGTTCACCTCGAGCAGCACCAGTCCCGTGTATGCTTTGCGGATGCGCTGGTGCTGGCGATTCTCCATTTCCGAGGCGAAGCACACGCGGGGGATCTTGTCGGTGTAGTTGTTGGCCCCGTCCATGCTGCCGTCTTCCTGGCGTGTCAGCCTGGTGGTCAGCATGATGTACTGCACGTTATCCACCTCCTGCTGGTATTCGCACAACTGGATGCTACGCACGATCTTTTCCAGGTCCGTCGGCCTGAGTGTCTCCGCCTTGCGGCTGTTCTTCAAGATTGTTACCTTTGTCATATCTCTTTTGTCTCATTGGATTTTGCTGCAAAGATAAGAAAAATATTTCATTTATTCAAATTCTATCTTGTATTTCTCTATTCACCTATGCACTTTTTGTAATAAACTACTGATTCTCAATGAACTATTTGGTGAATAGTTGCAGATTTTTATATTTAACTATACACTAAATTGATAATTTCCTGCTATGGCTCCCCCAATCATCTGACTTGTAACTTTTATAAAATGCATAGTGACTTACGAAAATTACTCAATGACTTTTGCGAAATACTCACTGCTTTTTGCGAAATAAGTAATGAGTATCTGGCGAAAAGTGCCACTTCGATGATCTCGAGAAAATTCGATGATCATCAATAATTCGTCCACGAAACGATAAAAATGGTGTTTCGCGGACCACTAAGAGAGTCTTATTCGTCCACGAAACGACAAAAATGGTGTTTCGCGGATAAATAAATGCCATTTTGTTTGGTGGTATTCGAAATTTGTTGTATATTTGCAGTAGATTTCGAATAAAAGTATATGGCTACAATCATCGGTCGGAGGAGAGAGATAGAAGAACTCATGAACATCTATCACAGGAAACAGTCGCAATTGGTAGCAGTCTATGGGCGTAGGCGGGTAGGTAAAACCTATCTTGTCAGGGAACTCTTCAAGGACAGATTTGTTTTTCATCATACAGGTGTGTCACCTCTGGAACTACAAGACACCAACCAATTGGAAGCCCAATTGACAGCCTTTAATTCCAGTTTGATCCGTTACGGTGCAGAGACAGAAGCGCGTCCCAAGAACTGGGCGGAAGCATTCGAACGTCTCGCCACCTTAATCAGCAAGGAAAGCAGGGAGAAACGTCTTGTGGCCTTTATCGACGAAATACCTTGGATGGATACCCCACGCTCAGGATTCATGACAGCCTTTGAACACTTCTGGAACGGATGGGCTGCAGGTCAGGACAATCTGATGCTTATCGTGTGTGGTTCTGCCACTTCTTGGATACAGGACAACCTCATCAATTCCTATGGTGGACTCTACGACCGCGTTAATGCAGAGATACAACTGTCACCATTCACCCTGCGTGAGACAGAAGAACTGCTTCAGATGCAGGATGTCACCCTCTCCCGTTATGACATCCTGCAACTATATATGACTACAGGTGGCATTCCTATGTATCTGAGTTATGTATATCCTGGACTCAGCCTTGCACAGATTATCGACAACCTCTATTTCAACCGTAAAGCAAAACTGAAGGACGAGTTTGACCGTCTGTTCAACTCTATCTTCCGTTCGCCTGAGCAGTATAAGACCATTGTCCGTCTGTTGGCAAAACGACAGAAAGGATACAGCCGCGAGGAGATTTCAGAAAAAACGGGCATTTCTTCAGGCAAGAACCTCTCTGAGATTCTTCGTGCTTTGGAGGCCAGTGACTTCATAGAGTATTACAAGCCTTTTGAGAATAACAAGCGTAACATGTTGTATCGCCTGACTGATCCGTTCTGCCTGTTTTATCTTGATCAGGTGGACGGTCTGAACAGAAGTGAGAATTTCTGGCGCGACAACGAGAATCTGCCACAACTCCACACTTGGCGCGGACGGGCTTTCGAGAATGCATGTCTTTCTCACATTGGCCAAATCAAGTCGGCAATGGGCGTAGGAGGTGTGAGTTCTGATAATTCAGCATGGACGATGCAGGGAATCGAGGGAGAGAAGGGCATGCAGATAGATCTGGTCATCAATCGTTCAGACCGTGTGGTCAATCTATGCGAGATGAAATTTATCAACACGGAGTTTGAGGTTAAGAATGACTATGAGATGACTCTCCGTGGGCGTCTGAACTGGATGACTGCCCATGTGAGCCGTCGTCACAACGTGCAGATGACACTCGTCACTACCTACGGATTAAAACATGGCATCCACAGTGGTGTTTTCCAACGGGTTGTTACGCTCGACAGTCTCTTCGAGTCTGGATGAAACAAGCACGATATGAGCATGCGGGTGTAGTGTAATGGCAGCACGCAAGGCTTCAGATCTTGATTCGGCGTACCTCCAGATAGCCTTGGGGAGTAGCCTTAGGGACAGGTACCTGGGTATGGGTGAGGAAGTTGCCTTTGAAATCTGCATGCCCAGGTGCCTGTCCCCATGACTACAGTTGTACGCATACAATACAAACAATTGTCAAACTTTAGGAAAAATCCTTGGGTGTTTGAATAAAAATATGTACCTTTGCCCAACATTATTATAAGATAATGTTAATATTACCACTGTTGCGTGGACGAACGTACGGGCAAAGTAAATATAATAAGGTATATGAGTTACATTGTATTAGCCGATCCCCAGGACATCACCCGTGCAGGTCTGATGTATCTCTGTGAGAAACTGTCCGTTGATTTTCAGTACTCACCTGACAAGACGGAGTTGATGGAACAGTTGAAGGCACACGGTGATGCCGTGGTGGTGCTTGACTATACGCTCTTCGATATCAACGACATCGACGAGTTGGAGATCCTGCATGAGCGTTTCCCTCTGGTGCACTGGATCCTGTTCAGTTTTGAACTCTCCACGGATTTCGTGCGTCGTGCTATAACCGTCAGTCAGCAGTTCAGTGTGTTGCTGAAAGATTCTCCCCTGAGTGAGATCCGACAGTGCATCCAGTATGCCCTCAACCGTCAGCGCTATATCTGTCAGCGTATGACAGAGATATTGTTGGCACCTCCCGTACAGTCAACAGATGAGATGCTACTGACGAAGACGGAGACCGAGATCCTGAAGGACATCGCCTTGGGCATGACCACCAAGGAGATAGCCGACAAGCGCTTCTCCAGTTTCCATACCGTCAATACCCACCGTAAGAATATCTTCCGTAAATTGGGTGTGAACAATGTGCATGAGGCCACGAAGTACGCCCTGAGGGCAGGTCTGGTGGATTCCGCCGAGTATTATATCTAAGCGGCAGATTGAAAAAACTTGATATTTTTTTGCGCAAACGGAAAATTCTTAATACCTTTGCAAGCAGTAAATAACAGAATCATAATGATGAAACGTCTATTTTTAACCTTTTCTCTTGTCCTGGCATGCTCTCTCCTGACGAATGCCGCCATTATACCCGACATGAAGTTCCGTCGTCTGGATACACGTGAGGGCCTGTCAAACTCCACGGTCAGTTGTATGTTGCGTGATTCGCAGGGCTATCTGTGGTTTGGCACGAACTATGGCTTAAACCGTTACGATGGCTACCGCTTCAGAAACTATTTCTCCTACGAGAAGGATACCACTTCCTTACGTAACAACCGAGTGGATGAGATACAGGAGGCTCACGGCGGCTTACTGTGGCTGAAACAGGGCATGAACTATTCCCTGTACGACCCCAGGACGGAGAAGGTCGATCGTAACCCGGGCCGCTGGCTCAATGAGCAGGGCATCAAGGGCGGTATCGAGAGTCTGCACCTCGACTCGAAGAAAAACTACTGGGTCAAGACCTACGAGGACGGCTTCTATTACTTTAATCCTGAGACGAAGAAAATCAGCCATTTCAAGTTCGGCTATGGTCCTGATGAGTTTGCCAAGGAGTTTGGCGTCTCTGCCTATGCAGAGAGCAATGAGGGCATGATCCTCGTCTCCACCTATGGCGAACTGATGTGCATCAACGGCGAGCGGGGCAAGGTCGTCTGGAAGGAAGACTTCGTCAAGCGTTCGCTCGATGCCTATAACGACTATTGGGTAACCTTGGATAAAGAGCAGAACATCTGGGTGATCACCCATTCCACAGGTACATATATCTATATCAGGAAGGAGAAGCGGTGGTACACGTCGCTCACCGAACTGATGCGTGCTCAAGGCTATGAGAACGTGCCCGACGACATTCTCGTCTGGGAGGTGTGCTACGATGCCAAGGGCTTACTCTGGGTAGGCACCGATCACCTTGGTGTCCTGGTGCTCGACCCCGTGAACAAGGTGTGGCGGCAGTTCACCAATGTCAAGGGCGACGAGACCACGTTGCCCGATATCACCATCAAGCACCTCTATAGGGACCAGTTGGGACGTATGTGGCTGGCCACCTATAAGAATGGTGTGGCCATGTGCTCCGAGGCCCTGTCCAACTTCAAGAGTCTGGCAGTGGGAGACATCAACACCATCACCGAGGACCAGGAGGGGTACTACTGGCTGGGGCGTAACGACGGTGGTATCATCAAGATGGATCCGAATACCCTCGAACCTGTGGAGACCTTCACCAAGCAGAGAATAGGCGTGCCCAGCGACATCATCGTCGGCAGTTATGCCGCCAAGGACGGTAGCCTGTGGTTCGGCACCTACGAGGGCGGTTTGCTCAAGTATCATGACGGGCAATGGAAGAATTATCGGGCGTCAGACCCCAACAGCGCCTTCGTGACGAATAATATCTGGGGTGTCACTGAAGATAAGTGGGGACATATCTGGGTAGGTGTCTTGGGAGGCGGTGCCGTGCGTATTGACAAGAACACGGGTCAGCAGCGCTCCTTTACGACAGAGAACTCCGACTTGAAGACCGTCTGGACCAACAGTATCTCTACAGGCTCCAACGGCTGGATCGTACTGGGTAACTCTGAATACTATGCCTTGATCAATCCCGCCAACTTCAAGGTGGTCAATGGTACGATCCCGGAAGACCAGAGCATGAAGGCCATCACGGTCTCCACGGCCACAACGCAGGCTGTCATCGACAGTCGCGGCCTCCTGTGGCAGTGCTCGCCATCCGGTGTGGTGATCTACGACCTCAAGACGGGCCAGAAGACGCTGATGGACATGAAGTCCGGTCTCCACGGGTCGAATGTCGTGTCTGTGGCCGAGGATACCCGTCATACGATGTGGATCGCTACGGATCACGGCGTCTCGAATATCACCCCCTATAAGCAGGATGACGGTTCGTGGAATTTCACGATCCGCAGTTTCAACGACCGTGACGGTCTGCAGCCGGGTCCCTTCAACCAGCGTGCCATCTATTGCTCACGCTCAGGTGAGTTGCTCATAGGCGGACAGGACGGTCTCGACATCATCAGCACCCTGAAACTCGGTGATGGCGACAACAAGGAACGCCCGGTATTCAGCGGCCTCGTGCTCTTCGACCATGAAGTGGAAGTGGGCGAGGAGATAGACGGTTGTGTCATCCTTGATCTGGCCCTGGATCTTCAGCGCAGCATCAGCCTCTCGTATGCCCAGAACCAGTTCACCATCCACATGGCATCGGATAATGGCGGTGTGAAAAATAATACCCGTTTTATCTATCAGTTGAAGGGCTTCAACGACAAGTGGATCAAGACCACGGCTGCCAACCCAGACATCACCTATATGTCGTTGCCTCCAGGCAGTTACACGCTCTGTGTCCGTATGCTGAAGGACGACGGTACGATGGGAGAGGTGGAGAGTCAGTTGGAGATCACTATCGGCTCCCCCTGGTACCGTTCGTGGTGGGCATGGCTCTGTTATGTGCTCATCGCCGTCCTGCTGTTCTTCGCCTGGAGCCGTGCGGCTCAGTGGCGCAGGGGATGGCTCAGGTATCGCCAGCAGCGCAGGATGGAGAAGGCTGCCAGTCAGGCTGCTGCGGAAGCAGAGAAACCTGCCGACGATGACGTCGAGGAGGCTGTGCTGATGGATGATGAGGAATCCTGAAACGGCTTTTTGAAGACGATCTGAGTTTTTTTCATAGAAAAGTTTGTCGGTTTCATAGATTTTGCCTAAATTTGTGGCGGAATATAAACCTAAAGCGCTTTTATGAAGAAATATCTGATATCGTTGCTGTTCGGATGGTGCCTTGCTGCCAATGCAGGACAGGCATTGATTCCAGAGATGAAATTCCGCCGTCTGGATACGCGCGATGGCCTGTCAAACTCTACGATTAACTATCTTTTTCAGGATTCTAAAGGATACGTCTGGATAGGTACCTCCTACGGTCTGAACCGTTATGATGGATACCGCTTCCATACTTTCTATTCCGATCCTAATGATACCACGACGTTGCGTAACAATTATGTGGATCAGATCTGGGAGGATGCTGACGGCAACCTGTGGTTGAAACAGGGCATGAACTTCAGTTTCTTTGACCCCGTCACGGAGAAGGTCACCCGTAATCCGGCCTCCATCCTTCGTAAGTGGGGCATAAAAGGAGGCATCGACCGCTTCTATATAGATACACAGAAACGTGTCTGGGTGAAGACTTACGACGAGGGTCTTTACTGTTATCATCCGAGGACGAAGGAACTGACTCTGATCAAATACGGCTACGGCGAGAATGAGTTCCCAAAGGAATTCTGGGTCCAGTCATTCGCCGAGTGGAACGGCAGACTGTTGATTGCCTCCAGCGACGGTGACCTGATGTGCGTTGATGGCAATAAGGGACAGGTGCTCTGGAAGGATACCTATATGCGCAACAACGGCGGACAACCCAGTCAGGCCTATTACGTCTATGTGGATAAGCGTAGCAATTTCTGGGTGGTGACAACGACCGTGTTTGTCTTTGACCAGAAGGACAAGAAGTGGTATAATTCCCTGAACAGTTATTTGGCCGCTCATGACATCCCAGCCCTGCCTGATCCTTTGCAGGTGTGGGATGTGGCGATGGACCAGCGTGGCTGGCTGTGGATTGCGACAGACCACTATGGGCTTTATGTAATCAACCCGGAAACAAAGGAAGTCAGGCAGTTCGTTAATAATAAGTTCGATACGACCTCTCTGAGCGAGAACACCGTGAAACGTCTGATGCTCGACAAGAACGGCAGTATGTGGATTGGTGCCTACCGTAACGGCCTGAACCAGTATATTGAGAAGATGCTGGGTTTCAAGACACTTGAGATCGGTGATATCAATACCACGACAGAGGATGTACAAGGCAACTACTGGCTGGGCACTGATAACCGCGGTATCATCAAATACATCCCGACAACGGGCGAGATGGAGGTGTTCGACAAGGCCCGCTGCGGCTTTGCCTCGGATATCATGGTGGCCTCTTGCGGTTCGAAGGACGGCTCTGTATGGTTTGGTACCTATAACGGCGGCCTTATCCATATCGCCAATGGCCATGCTACCAACTACCTGGCCTCGAATGCTGAAGATGGCTTGCAGAACAATAATGTGTGGTCGGTGACGGAAGATAAGTGGGGTGACATCTGGATCGGCACGCTGGGAGCAGGTGTACAGCGCCTGAACGTCAAGACTGGAAAATTCAAAACGTGGACCTCCTATAACTCCAAACTCCCTGATAACTTTATGACATCCGAGTCCTGGATCAGCAAGGGTTGGCTGATGGTAGGTCACTCGCAGTTCTTCTCCTTTATCAATCCCGTGAGCGGACAGGTGAAGAACGACAGTATCCCCGTGATTGCCGGGCAGTCTGCCGCCATGGCTTCCACCGTCACTGTGATGGAAGACAGCCGTGGGCTGATATGGCATGGCTCCACTTCTGGCTGCTGTATCGTTGACAAGAAAACGGGTCATCAGACGCTTTTGGACATGAACTCTGGACTGATCGGGTCGAGTGTCGTCGGTATAGCGGAAGATCAGTTGCATACAATGTGGGTTGTCACCGAACATGGTATTTCCAATGTCGTGCCTAAGAAAAATGAGAGCGGGGAATGGACGTTCCTCGTCCGTAGTTTCAGCAGCAAGGACGGTCTTCAGGATGGCCCCTATAACCAGCGCTCTATCTGCCGTACTCGTGACGGTCAGATCCTGGTGGGTGGTCTTGGTGGTGTCGATGTCATCAATCCCAAACTCCTGACGAATATCGGCAACAAGGAGAAACCTATTTTCAGTGGTCTGAAACTCTTCGGCCATCAGATGGGCGTCGGTCAGGAGTATGAAGGTCGGGTGATCATGGAAGAGGCCCTTGATGTTAGTCGTGAACTCACCTTGCGCTATGACGAGAACCAGTTCACTATCCAGTTGGCCACTGACAAGGGTGAGATGCATAATCCCTCCCGCTTCATCTACATGCTGGAGGGTTTCAGCGACAAGTGGATCGAGACGGAGGAGAACAATCCCAATATTACTTATATGTCGCTCAAGCACGGCAGTTACATCCTCCATGTCAGGATGCTAAACGACGACGGTACGATGGGTGATATCGAATCAACGCTGAAGATTTCCATCACGCCGCCCTTGTTGCGCAACCGCTGGATCCTGCTGCTCTTCCTCTGCACCGTCGGAGGAGGTGTCTGGCTATGGCGTCGCCGTTTTCTGCAGAAGCATGAAGAGAAAGTGGAACTCGAGGATATCCGCAGAGAGGTGGAGAAGAAGCAGTGGATGAACGAAATGATGACTAAGTTGAAGGATAAGAAGCAGGATGCTGGTGAGGAGGCTGAACAGATACCAGCCGAAAATATGTGGAGCATGCAGCCTGAAGCCCTGCACAAGACTTCCGGCGACCTTCAGGAGTTTATGAAGGAGCAGTGCGCCCAGTACAAGGCTCCCAAGAATAAGAAAGTGAAATTCTCATTCTTCCCATTAGCCTATGACCTCGTAATGGACTTTGACCACGACATGCTGGGACAGGCCGTGCAAATCCTGCTCAACAATGCCGTCATGTTCTCTCCGAAGGACTGTCGTATCAAGGTCTTTGTTGATAAGACATCCAGTGATGGAACCATCCGTATCTCTGACAATGGCATCGGTCTTCCTGATGGTGCCAAGGAGCACATGTTTGACCCGGTGGTCAGCGATGAGGATACGGGTATATGCCTCTCCATGGTGAAAGACATCGTCACCGCCCATGGCGGTACAGTAACGGGCGACAACAATGCCGGAGGCGGTTCCGTATTCACGATCACCCTGCCCTTGGACCCGGCTTCTGTTGATGATGTGGAGGAGGCTGTCCTTATGGACGACGATGAGTAATCCTTATTCCCACTCAATCGTTCCCGTAGGTTTCGGGGTGAGGTCGTAGAGCACACGATTAACACCCGATACCTCGGTGATGATCCTCTTGGTGATATGGTGCAATAGCGCATAGGGAATCTCCTCGATCGTAGCCGTCATGGCATCGCGCGTATTCACGGCACGGATGATGACTGGCCAGTCCCAACTGCGCTTATTGTCTTTCACGCCAGTGCTCTTGTAATCGGGCACGATGGTGAAGTACTGCCATACCTTACCCTCAAGGCCGTTCTTGGCAAACTCTTCGCGGAGGATGGCATCGCTCTCACGCAGGGCCTCAAGGCGATCCCGAGTAATAGCACCCGTACATCTGACACCCAGGCCAGGACCTGGGAAGGGCTGACGATAAACCATGTTATCGGGTAGGCCCAGTTCCTTGCCTACCACACGGACCTCATCCTTAAACAACAGTTTGATGGGCTCTACGAGTTCGAACTGCATATCCTCAGGCAGACCGCCCACATTGTGGTGTGACTTTACAGGACCCGACTCCACAATATCAGGATAGATCGTACCCTGGGCCAGGAAACTGATACCCTCCAGTTTACGGGCCTCCTCCTCAAACACACGGATAAACTCAGCGCCAATGATCTTGCGCTTCTGTTCGGGATCAGCCACCCCGGCCAGTTTGTCGAGGAACCGGTCTGTGGCATCCACATACACCAAATTGGCATTCATCTCGTCGCGGAACACCTTGATCACCTGCTCGGGCTCACCCTTGCGCAACAGTCCGTGGTTCACATGCACCGATACCAACTGTTTCCCCACAGCCTTGATCAGCAGCGCAGCCACTACCGATGAATCAACACCACCCGAAAGTGCCAACAGCACCTTCTTGTCACCAATCTGAGCACGCAGTTCTTTCACCTGTTCGTCGATAAACTCCTGGGCCAGGGCAGGAGTCGTAATACGCTCCATATTAGCCGGCCTTACATTTCCTGTAGTCATAATACTTACTATTTTAATGATTATTATTCCGTCTGCAAAAGTAGTTGTTTTTTTCTATACCTCCAAATTTTCGGGCAATATTTCAGACAAATTGCCTGATGGTACAGGAAAATAAACAATAATATTTGGAAGTTTGGAAAAGTTGTTGTATCTTTGCAGACGTAAAAACGAGATTAATAGACTAAAACTATAATGAAAATGAAGCAATTTTTGATGATGGCGTTTGCCCTGTTGATGGCGGGTATGGCTATGGCAGCAGAGGTGCAGACGAGTGGTAACTACGTGACGATCCGTCCTGATGGTGGTCAGGCGAAGGTGATCCGTCTGGAAGTGATGAATGACAATATCATCCGCGTCCGTGCGACATCGGCCGAGGCCCTGCCGCAGAAGCCGCAGAGCCTGATGGTCATTCCCCAGACAGCCCCAGCCAAGGGCAGTTATACCTTGAGCGAGGAAGACAGTTGTGTCGTGGTGAAGGCTAAGAACGTGAAGGCTGTCGTCTGTAAGGCTACGGGCGAGGTGACTTTCTTCGATGCCGAGGGCAACCAGTTGCTGAAGGAGTCAAAGGACGGCAAGCAGTTCAAGGACTTCACCGTGCCTGAGCGTGAATATGGGCTGAAGGGTGGTCCCGCTATCACAGAGGAGATGAAGCACGGCCTTACCTGGCAGATGAAGTTCGACTCGCCAGACGATGAGGCTTTCTATGGCTTAGGCCAACACCAGAGCGAGGAGTTCAATATGAAGGGCAAGAACGAAGACCTGTTCCAGTATAACACGAAGGTGAGTATCCCCTTTGTACTCTCCAATAAGAACTACGGTATCCTGTGGGACTCATATAGTTACTGTCGCTTCGGCAATCCCAACGACTACCTGCAGTTGAACCGTGCCTTCAAACTCTATGACCGCAGGGGGCAGGAGGGTCACCTGACGGGTACCTATATCGATGCCAAGGGTAAGAAACTTGTGCGCGACGAGGATTCCATCTACTTTGAGTATGCCTATCCCGCTACCAGTGAGATTGCCTGCAAGACGGACAACGGTGGTATTAAGAACTTGCCGCAGGGCTTCAACCTGCAGGGGGCCAATGTGGTCTATGAGGGTTTTGTTGAACCAGTGGAGTGTGGCATGCCGTGTTGTGACGGCAAGATCCGTCCCTACCAGTTCATCCTCTATTACTCAGGCTATGTCAAGGTATATATTGACGGTAAGGAGGTGGTGCCTGAGCGTTGGCGCACGGCCTGGAACCCTAATACCTATAAGTTCACTACCGACTTGGCACAGGGCAAGAAGGCCCAGTTGCGCATCGAGTGGCAGCCCGATGGCGGTGAGGCCTACTGCGGACTGCGCGTGGCAGAGACCCGCAGTGCCGAGGAGCGTGGAAAACTATCCATCTGGAGTGAGATGGCTAAGGATATGGACTATTACTTCATCGCTGGTGAGAATCTCGACCAGGTGATTTCCGGCTATCGCACGCTGACGGGTAAGGCCAGCCTCTATCCGAAGTGGGTACTGGGCTTCTGGCAGAGCCGCGAGCGCTATCAGAGTTCACTTGACATTGAGAGCAACCTTGCGGAGTTCCGTAAGCGTCATATCCCCGTGGATAACATCGTGCAGGACTGGAACTACTGGAAACTCGACTCCTGGGGCGACCATACCTTCGAGTCGGCCCGCTACCCGAATCCACAGGCCATGCTCGACAGCGTACACGCCATGCACGGACGTTTCATGATCTCAGTATGGCCGAAGTTCTACGATACAGTCGATAACTACAAAGAACTCGATGCCAATGGCTGGATGTACCATCAGGCCGTCAAGGACGACATCCACGACTGGCTGGGCTTCCGTGGCTCGTTCTACGATGCCTACGACCCGGGTGCCCGCAAGATGTTCTGGCGCCAGATGGACGAGAACCTCTATACCAAGTACAACCACGATGGCATCGCTGGTGTGGATGCCTGGTGGATGGATGCCTCGGAGCCCAACGTGCGCGACTGTACGCCGATGTGGTATCGCAAGGCACTCTGCGGCCCAACTTATCTTGGTACATCCACGGAATACTTCAATGCCTATTCCACGATGAATGCCGATGCTATCTATAACGGTCAGCGTTCAGTCTGGAAGGGCAAGATGAACGAGCCCCGTGTCTTCCTGCTCACCCGTAGCGGATTTGCTGGCGAACAGCGCTTCTCGACGGCTACGTGGAGTGGCGATATCGGCACCCGTTGGGAGGATATGCGTGCCCAGATGACGGCTGGCCTGAACTACTCGATGTCGGGAATCCCCTTCTGGGGCATGGACCAGGGCGGCTTCTGCGTGGAGAACCGTTACGTGTATGCCCAGCAATTCTTCGACCGTCGCGGTGTGGAGACGGAGGATCTGGTGGAGTGGCGCGAGTTACAGACGCGCTGGAACCAGTTCGGTGCCTTCATCCCCCTCTTCCGCAGTCATGGTCAGTGGCCGTTGCGCGAGATCTGGAACATCGCTCCTGACGAGCATCCCGCCTACAAGTCGTTCGTCTATTATGACAAGTTGCGCTATCGTCTGATGCCTTACCTCTACTCGATGGCAGGTTGGGCTCACTTCAAGGACTATACCCTGATGCGTGCCCTGGTGATGGACTTCAACGGTGACAAGGAGGTGGAGAACATCGGCAACCAGTGGATGTTCGGTCCTGCGCTGATGGCTTGTCCCGTGGGCTATTATAAGGCCCGTAACCGTTCCGTCTATTTCCCGGAACAGTGTGGCTGGTACAACCTCTACACCAACGAATATGTCGAGGGTGGACAGCGCCTCGTGGTCGATGCACCCTACGAGCAGATTCCCGTCTTTGTCCGCGAGGGTGCCATCATCCCCTTTGGCCCTGAGATGGAGTGGTGCGACGAGAAACCCGCTGAACTCATTAATCTCTATGTCTATGCTGGACAGAACGGCTCATTCCAACTCTACGAGGACGAGGGTACGAACTATAACTACGAGAAGGGTAAGTATGCCACCATCGACATCACCTACGATGATGTTTCCCGTACGGTCAGTTTCGGTGCTCGCAAGGGCCAGTTCGCTGGTATGCTGAAGAACCGCCAGTTTAATGTGGTGCTGATCACTAAGGATGCACCCAAGCCTCTGAACCTCGAGAATCCTGAGGGCAGACTCGTCAACTACAACGGCAAAGCCGTCAGCGTACAACTCTAATCAAACAACCATGTACAGAAGAATATTTCTGCTGGTGATGGCAGCCCTCATAGGACTGCCATCATTGGCTCGTGAGCGTAGGAACTTCGACGCTGACTGGCTTTTTATATTGGCTGACTCTGCACAGATGTCAAAGGCCGAGTATAATGACTCTTATTGGCGTAGGCTCGACGTGCCCCATGACTGGGCCATCGAGGGCGACTTCTATGCCGGTAATCCCAGTGGAGCGGGTGGGGGAGCCCTGCCTGGCGGCATTGGGTGGTATCGTAAGCACTTCACGTTGGGCGACTGTGAGACGCAGATGTCCCAGACCCGTTTCTTTATAGAGTTCGACGGCGTGTATATGAACTCTACCGTCTATGTCAACGGACAGGAAGTAGGCTTCCGCCCCTACGGCTATAGTTCGTTCGAGTATGACATCACGCCGTATGTCCGTGAGGGTGAGAACGTGGTGGCTGTGCGCGTGGATAACTCGGATCAGCCCAATTCACGCTGGTATTCTGGCTGTGGCATCTATCGTCATGTGTGGCTGACGCAGACCCATCCTATCCATGTGAAGCACTGGGGTGTCCATGTGCATGATGGTAAGGTGGAGGTGGATTATGAGAATCCCACCAACCAGAAAGTAACGGTTAAGAATATCTGGCTTGATGCTGATGGTAAGCCGACGAACATCAAGAAGCCAAGGAAGTGGTCGTGCGAGGAGCCATATATTTATAAGGTACGCACGCAACTGCTCGTTGGTGGGAAGGTGGTGGATGAGGTGGAGACCACCACGGGCTTCCGTGACTTCAAGTTTGATCCTCAGACGGGTTTCTGGCTCAATGGTAAGAACTTCAAACTGAATGGTGTCTGTGAACACCACGACTTCGGTTGTCTGGGTGCCGCCCTTAACGAAGATGCCCTGCACCGCAAACTCACCAAACTCAAGGCGATGGGCGTGAACTCGATTCGCTCGTCGCATAATCCCCCTGCACCTGAACTGTTGAATATGTGCGACACGATGGGACTCATCGTGATGGACGAATCGTTTGACATGTGGCGGCGCAAGAAGACACAGAACGACTACGCCCGTTTCTTCGACGAGTGGCATGAGCGCGACCTCTCCGACCTGATCCTGCGCGACCGCAATCATCCTTCCATCCTCATGTGGAGCATTGGCAACGAGGTACTTGAGCAGTGGTCTTCGGCTGAGGCTGACACCCTCACGCTCGAACAGGCGAACCTGATCCTGAACGCGGGCCACGATGCCTCGACGCTGGCGAAGGACGGCGAACTGTCAGTACAAAGTCTGCTCACCCAGCACTTGGCGGAGATCGTGAAGCGGTACGACACCTCGCGTCCTATCACGGCTGGTTGCAATGAGCCCTCGCCTAATAACCACCTCTTCAAGAGCGGGGCTATTGACATCATCGGCTTTAACTACCATCATCAGTGGGTGAAGGATGTGCCGCAGAACTTCCCGGGCAAACCCTTTATCTTCTCGGAGAGTGTGTCGGCCCTGCAGACGCGTGGCTTCTACATGATGCCCTCCGACTCCATCTACACGGCACCCAAGGAGTGGTGGCTGCCCTATACTGATCCGTCGTTTATGTGTTCGGCCTACGACAACATGCATGCCTCGTGGAGTTCGACGCACGAGGAGACGTGGGATGTGGTGAAGCACAACGCCTTCGTTGGCGGACAGTATATCTGGACGGGCTTCGACTATATAGGCGAACCCACGCCCTACGGTTTCCCTGCGCGCAGTTCATACTTCGGCATCATCGACCTGGCGGGGTTCCCCAAGGACAGTTACTATATGTACCAGAGCGAGTGGACGGACGAGACGGTGCTACACCTTTTCCCCCACTGGAACTGGTTGCCTGGACAGACCATCGACCTGTGGGCCTACTACAACCATGCCGACGAGGTGGAACTCTTCATCAACGGCAGAAGCCAAGGCATCCGCAAGAAGGCTGACAGTCATCAGTACCATGTGATGTGGCGCGTGCAGTTCGAGCCTGGCGAGATAAAGGCCGTATCGCGCAAGGATGGCAAGGTCGTGAAAGAACAGGTCATCAAGACAGCAGGCGCCCCAGACCATATACGTCTGACCACTGACTATAAGGGCAAGAACACCACCTTCATTGCCGTGGAGGTCGTGGATAAGGATGGTAATCTCTGTCCCTTGGCCGAAGATCAGATATTCTTCTCCGTCTCTGGCGATGCCAAGATCATCGGCACGGACAATGGCTGTCAGACCTCCATGGAGAACTTTAAGGCTCCCAAGCGCAAGGCTTTCTTCGGCAAGTGCATGGTAGTGGTCAAGGGTAACGGCATCCTCAAGGCTCAGGCCGTGAACCTCAAGGATGCCGTCGTCGCATTATAGTTAGTGTTTAGTCCATCGGATAGCGCACGTCCCACTTCTCGCGGAGCGTGTCCATCAGTCGCATGATATAGAGCGTCTCCTCATGGGGCATCTCTCGAGGCTCCAGCAGACCGTCGATGAGTGCCTGGCGACAGGCCAGGAACTGGTACTCGTAGCCCGTGATCTGCTGGGGCACATGGAGTGTCTCGATATAGGTACGGTCAGGGCCGTTCACTGTGATCTTCTGCGGATTGTTGATGTTGTCGATGATCAGGTTACCCTCCGTACCAGCGATGACACCGATGTTGTCACCCACGCACTGGGCACTCGACTGCAGGTTGCAGAGCATGCCGTCGCTGAGCACCAGACTGATGGCATTCGTCAGGTCCATGCCCGTCTTCGACTTCACGCACTGGCTCTCCATACTCACGATGTCCGCTGGGAAGAACATCCGTGCGAAGTTCAGGGCATAGACGCCGAGGTCGAGTAGGGCACCGCCACAGAGATCTGGGCGCATGATACGTGGCTTGTCACCCATCGAGTAGCCCAGTGTGGCCGTCAAGAGACGGGGCTCACCGATACGTCCGCTACTGATCAGGTTGCGCATCATCTTGACGACGGGCTGGTAGCGTGTCCAGATCGCTTCTGCCAGGAACACCTTCTTCTCATGAGCCAGGTCGATGATCTCCTTCGCCTGACGATAGTTCGCCATGAAGGCCTTCTCCACCAGACAGGGCTTGCCAGCCATCAGCGCCTCCTTCGTCACGTCGAAATGGTGAGAATGGGGCGTACCGATATAGACCAGATCCACGTAAGGATCGGCTATCAGTTCCGTATAACTGCCATAAGCCTTCTGGATATTCCACTTGGCGGCAAAAGCCTCTGCCGTCTCTTTCTTTCTCGACCCCACAGCGTAGGCCTCGCACGCTGTCAGTCCGTTTAACGTGATGGCCGCCTTCTCTGCGATCCATCCAGTGCCGATAATGCCGACACGCAAAACATCATTCATCTTCATTTAACTTTGTATGTTGGTTATTATGGTGCAAAGATACTTGCTTCAGTTGCCACTTAATTAGTTCCCATAATTCTTCACTCGTCATATCTTAATAACGTTTTTGTTTCTTGTTCTATTGTTTGAAAAACAGATCAGGAGAACCCATGATCCCCTTCATCTCCTTCACTCGATTCATAGATATCACGCAACTTCTGCTGAAGCAGGGCTTTATCCGGCAGACGTAACTTGTATTCTGCAACCATCGTTGGCGAGAGGCTACGACTCAAGGCATATTCCACCACCTCGTCGTCTTTATCCTTGCAGAGCAGTACACCAATGCTTGGTTTTTCATGCGGCTTCTTCACATCCCTGTCGAGGGCTTCCAGATAGAAGTTCAACTGTCCTAAATGCTCAGGCTTGAACTTTCCCATTTTCAGTTCGAAGGCCACCAGACATTGCAACTCCCTATGATAGAAAAGCAGATCAATGCGAAAATCACTATCTCCAACCTGCAGGCGATACTCCTCTTCCATAAAAAGGAAGTCCTTGCCAACTTCCAGTACGAATCGTTTCATCTGGTCAATCAGAGCCTTCTTCATGCTGTTTTCATGCTCATACTCCTTGCCACCAAGAAATTCCAGCACGTACTGGTCTCTGAACACCTGTTCTGCCTTTGGTGCAATTTCTCTCACCACTGGCGAGAGTTTTGGCCCCTCCAATTTTGAACGCTCATACATGGCTGCATCTATCTGTCTATTCAACTCTCGTTTTGAAAGGCGTTCATTCTTACATAGCATCAAGTAGAACTCTCGTTCCTCTGCCGATTTCGTACGGCTCAGAATAATGAGATTATTTGTCCAGTTAATTTGTCTCACCACTGGTGAGAGTTTTTCTTTTGCATCGCAGTACGTCTCATAAAACTGTTTCATGCGCCACAGATTCTTGTCAGAAAAGCCCTTTACGTCAGGTCTTGTCTTCTCAATGTATTCAGCCAATTGCTTAACCACTCCATCGCCCCATTCAGAAACAGTGAGTTTCTCTGAAATGTACTTGCCCACTTTCCAGTACAGGTCGATCAAAGCAGTGTTCGCGATGCTGATCACGCTGGCTTTCGTCTGCTGAATCATCGTGACTACCTCAGCAAATTGTTCTACCTTTATTTTCTCTATGTCGTTTGCCATATTTATATAACGTTTTTGTTTCTTGTTCTATTGTCCTTTTAAAAAGGATCAGGAGAAGGTCTAGCTCGATGGCCGAAGGGAAAGTCAACCGTACCTGCAATTACTCACTTATATAATGTTATGTCTTGAAGAATATTTATGACAGTGGCTCTTTGATCGAGAATATTATTCAATGTCTGGTTAGAAATTGGCATGCTCTCTAGCTGAACAAACTCCTTTTCTAAAGCCATCAGACAAGAATGGAGTTTTTTGATTTCATCAGTCTCTTTCGAGTCTGCATCAAGATTGAATAATGCCAACTTTGTTCTTAGAAAAGACTCTATGTAGCAAGTTGCCCTCACGATTGGCGCAGATGCTGCATTTATACTTATAGCGCTTGAAGTATCGGGAACTATTGCTTTATCTAATTCGTCATTCAGCCTTCTGATTTCATCAATGCGAAATTGACGTAACGCTCTATTACCATCTTCTTTAGATAGCCATATAGATATTTCTATGAAAACAAGAATGTTTACAAAGGTTAAGATGGGTAGTAACATTCCACTGAAATATGAGCCCAGATTGGCCCAATCACTACTGTTGGAAGAAAGCTCATAGTGGAAAATGAAAAAATACATTCCAAGGATAGCGGCAGTTGCCAGCCCAATGTATAGACTAATCTTTTTCTTATTTATACAATTCATATCAATACTCTATTTCAATTTCTTCGCCCTGATATTCCTCACAGAACCATTCCCACTGTCTGATTCTTTTTTCAAGTTTCAATTTGCCAAGCGGATTCTGGATATAGATGGCTTTTGACTTGTCATCTCCATGATGTAACAGACAGATATAGTAAGCATCGCCATATTGATGGGCAGCCGTATATTCATTGTTGGTAAGTGAGAAAGACCCGTCCGATTTGGAAACGGACTTTACTTCTATATATCGTTTCTCTCCTGTTGGCGTAGTACTCTCCACGTCATAGCCAAGATTCTGAGTGCTTACATCGCGGGCCTCATTACCAAGAAACTTCTCAATTTCTACACAAGCATTCTCTGCTGATCGCCATCTGGGGATGATAGGCTTAGAAGCCTTAAAAACAGCCTTTGGCGAAAAAACAGGCACCTTAGGCTCTTTCCCTTCCTCTATGCCTACGACTTTTGAACTATTGAGGAACGACTTGAACCCATCATCTTCCTTATATTCCAAACCAAGTTCCTGGGTGAATGCTTTCAATCCAACATTTGTTAGCGACTGGTTGCTGTCATTCTCTTGTAACAGTTTGCTTATATCCTTTGAACTCATATTGCTCTGTCTTATCGGTATCACCGCACCATCTTTCTTCTTAATAAGTATGTCAGACACGTTAAGGTCATTGGTTGACATTAACTTACTCCTATTATATGCCTGCACCGTTTTACCCAACAGATAAGAATATGTATATTCTGAAAGATTAGCCACCATGGTCTTATCTTGCAACACATCAGCAATATCTTGTGAACTAAAGACAGAGTCGCTATATGTAGCCATAAATTCCTCCACACCATTCAGATTCTCGTAAACCTCTGGTGCAAGACTCTGATTACGGATGGTCTCTGATTCCTTCCTAACGATATTTGCCACACTGCTTTCAAAACCAATAGGGAAGCATTTGTAATCTGAAAGCCGACCTGTGGTTCCGTCGTTGAACCTTAGCATCTTCTTCTCGCTCAGAATCTTTTTTAGATACTTTTTTAATTGCATGTTGGCGGTACTGAATGAGGTGCCATCAGTTATCAACTGTAGTAGATTGCGATAGACTGGCCTCGGCTCCCTGAAAGCCTTCTCAATAACATTCGCAATAGTCTTGGCTAGTGCCTCAAGTGTTTTCTGCGTAGTATCGTCCTGACGTAAATGCTTCCTTGAAGGATCTGTGGAGAAATCACCATTCATCTTAAATAGGAAAGGTGCTTTGTCGTAGGTCGGCAGGAAGGTGTAATAGACAGCCTCATCAGCCTCACACCTTACAAACTCATCATCTTCCATCTTGAATGCCAGACAGTCATCCACCATCCCCCATTTGTTCTTGTCGATAGTGATTTCCTGTCCCCAATCTTTAGTTTTTCTAACCACGCGAAGTTGTTTATCCTCGCCCATGTTCGAAGTTTCTATTTCCTTAAGATTACGCAAGAACAGCATCAGGTCAGCACTAAGTAACCCTATTTCTTCCTGTAACACCTCCTTATTCGAAGATTTGAATATAAAAATAGTAGTAAAGCCATTATCCAACAATTCCTCTATGACGTTTATATAAGGAGCAGCATCTACCAAGAAAGGTATGCGAATTGTTGGTACATTCTCTTCGTCCACGCCAAGAGCCTCTGCTGTCTTTGCTTTCGAAAAACTGAAAGCCGTTTCATTGGAATATATGATGATTTCTGATGAAAGAAACGATGTACTCTTGAATCCTATTCCCCGATAGCCAATCGTCTCACCTCTTTTCTTCTCGCTGGCACCAGAACGCGAGATAGCCATCACGTCTGCATCATTAAATGGACGCCCATTATTGGCAAATATCACATTACCGTCTTTCTCCGTGATATAGACTCTTGATGAATGGGCGTCATCAGCATTTTGCAACAATTCAACAATGATACGTCCGCTGTAGCTTTCCGACATGTATTTCTCCATAGCGGCCATATCTGCCAACAAGGCAGGAGAGTTCTTCGCCTCAGCAATAAAAGAAGTGTTGATATTCTGAATTGTGGATTGTATCATACTGTTTTCATTATTAAGTATCTATAATTTTATCCTATAGCAATTTTGATCATAAATATGGTTTTATATTTGAGATTAGAAACTAATCTTTTTTATAATCATAACCTATTATCGCCATAATTGGTATCATACATTCAGCCTTAATAGTTTTGTCATCAAATAGATATAAACTATTTATTAATGCCTGTTTCACATTGTCTGTAACATTATATTTCTTCTCATCATTCTCATTGATCAATGTGTTCACATAATCATATGTTTTGATTAAGAACTTACCAACAGAAAAATTTATGTAATTGAAAACATGTCCTTGACGTTTAATATCTTTAATATCCTTATTCTTTGATAGGAATTCTATAATCTTGTATGTATTTTCTGCTTGATTGCTGACAATAAAACATGCCAAACATATAGCCGAAAATATAGAATAATCATTGGGGCATCCTGCTCTTCCCGAAACGCGATAAATAAGTTCGGGTATTTCCGGAAACTTAATCATATATGGTATGACACGGTCCATCATTATTTGTCCATCCGTGTACTTATCAATATATCTGCAATGATTAGCACGGATGTTGGACAAAAGATTATCTATAAGTATCTCAATATATTGTTCATCATGAAGATATGCGCTATAATCACATAACAAATCTCTCCACATAGAAAAAGCCTGCTCAGGATTTGTCTTTTCTATATCAATGACATTTTGCGCTTCTTCTTCAATGCGTTTCAAGGTTTGGAGCTTTAATAAGTATTCTTGTCTGTACATAATTGAATAAGTGTAATTATTGATACGGTACATTCTGCTTTTAGTAGGGGATCATTAATATAATCCAAACTACGCATTAAAGTATCCCTCTTGTCTAGTCCTAATGAATCGTAGGGGATGTCTTTGTCAGAAAACATGTCTTTTAATAACTCTGTGGCTTGATATAAAAACTCACCTGTGCTCAATCCTATCATTCTTTTATTTGAATATAAAGATTCCATAATTCGCATCACGACCTCGTTATTTCCGATGAGTAATATATATGCAAAACATAAAAGAGTCGTTCCAAAAATATCATCTTTTTCAGCACCTGCACAGTGAGCTTTTCCAAAAATAAAAGTTAATATTTCCTCTCTGTGTAGCATACAAGGAATTATCTCATTTAAGAAAATCTCTTCCCTGCGTGAAAGATAATCGTATCTTATATGGTACATTTTATCAATGATTTCAGGAATCAATTTCTTTGTCCCAATATCTGATGCGAGTAATGCTTTGTTCTTTTCAAGTATATAAAGCCACATTTCTATAGCCATTTCTCCGTCATATTTCATCATCTCGGCAATACAAAGTGTAATGGCATCACAATATTGTTCCCAAGAGTCTTTTAATACATCAAAAGAATCAGCCAGATTTTTCTTTATTAATTCTGTATTCATATTTCTAAGAGGAATCTTACATTGGTCTACAAAGAAAGGATGGTGACCATGCAGTCAGCACGTTCTTCTGCACTATTTAGAGCCCCTATACTTGTGAGCAAAGTGTCTTTAACATCTGGTGTTACAAAATATTCATCATTTAATTCAGAATTCATAGATGTCCTATCGATGAATTCCAAAGCCCTCCTTAATAAATCGCCAATTGTCGTATCAATTAGATACATATTACGAGACAATGAAAGGATTAGGGATTTAACAGCATGAGGTTTCTTCTGCAATATAATACCCGCTATGCAAGCTGGTATCAAATTCTCCCAAATACTACTTTTCCTATCACCTGCATTATATGCACATCCGAATATTAATTCGATTATTTGATTGTTATTAGCAATATAAGGCGCAACATATTCTAATATTGCTCTATAATCGTATTCAGAACCATAAAACTTATGCTTATCGTGAAATCTATTCAATACTTCATTTATACATGCTTCTGCTGTTTCTTTATTTTTCAATTTGTTTTTATTATTTTGCAGTATATATAACCACATATTCATAGCAGTTTCACCATCGTAAATACCTGTTTCGACGATGCAATTTATTATAGTCTCCCTTTTGCTATTCCATGAATTCTTTAGTATATCAAAAGATTCCATCAAACTTTGAAGAATAAAAACATCATTCATATTTGAATATTTTTAATATGTTCTATATGGTAATTTAATTCTCTCAACATCAATATTTTGTTTAAGTGCGAGATTCATAATATAACGACGTACATATTCTGTCGTTTCTTCTGTGTTGTTTGAACCTATATAAATTCCTTTAAGTGCCTTTATGTCAATGTGATATTCTCTATACTCAATAAGTCTGTCGTCCTTTACATGGTATTTGATTCGTTCTGCATTATAACCATCTACAGTTAAACGATACTCATCTTCATAATAATAGCAAGGGGCTTTAAAAGCTAATAATGGCTTAAAGTACTTTCTTATTTCGCCCATTTTCAAAATCCATCTTTTATGAGGATTATTACGCAATTCTGGGTAACGCTCATAATTGAACATGTTTTCTATCCGAACTTTACCTTCATCTGACTCAATATATTTATCCAAGTCTTTTATGCTTTGTCGTATAGCTTTTAGGTTCTCTGTCTCACCATATTCGCATTTAACTATTTCTTTGCGAAAGTCTAACGTGTTGTTTATGATAATATTGCTATCAAGAGCAATGACAATCCCTTTAGCATCGTTGGCATATTCTTTCCAAAGAGGAAGATTCTCTTTGCTTCCACATAAAGATAATACATACATATCTGGTATGGGGTTGATACCCCATTCCGGACACAAATCAGCAATTGTCTTATCCAATGCAGCCCCCTCTTCAGCATCATTGAGTTGCCTGAAATGTGTTAGCCAAAATACAAGTTCTGCTCCTGTTTTACCTGCTCGAATGATGTTCTGTAGATTCTCAAGGAGAGTGTAATGATATAAGATGTCTGGTATTTCTTTATTCTCCATCATATTTTTTACTTGTCATTTTTAGACTCATCCTCCAATTGGGCCCTTAATATTCGTTCCTGATCCTTGCTAAGAATGAAAGAATTAGGAATCCCAGCAGTGTGAGTCTGTTCATATCCCCGAACCACTGACATAAGTTGTTCATACGTGCCATTTTCTTTGGCTTGCTCAATAATCATTTTAAATGCTTCTGTCATAATAGTAAAATTTAATATTCACCTGCAAAAATAGTGAGAAAACTATGAGCCTACAAACTTTTCTACAAAAAACTATTAAAAACAAATAAAAATTCTACATTTTGTCATATTTACTACCATCTCTTAGGCCTTTTCCTTCTTAATCCTGAAGACTTGGGTCTCCTATAGGATGAATTTGAACCAAGAAAACATCCAAGTAATGCTCCTCCAATGTTGAACACGGTTTTTGCTGCTTTACGTGCATCTTTACCACTTTCTTATCTAAATTGTATGCCATACTATTTCTTCATAAATTATTGACGGATTGTAACTATTCTCTTTGTATGAACACAACGGTTCCAGGTGTTTGATTCTTTCTTAATTCCATCACATCCACAGTCCGACGCTTCACCCAATCCTTGTGGAAACTGGGGGCGATGTGTTTCTTCGCACCATTCATTCTATTGACTCCAACATGTGTTTGAACTCTTCTTCGGTAGGCAGGTACAACTTATAGCGAGAGGCGAAGAGTTGCTTGCCTTCGTTCAGTACAGAGTATTTCACGATGGCCTCGCTCTTCTGTGAACATAGGATGATGCCCAGTGTAGGGTTGTCGTCTTCATTCTTATAGAGTGAGTCCCACATGCGGATATAACTATCCATCTGACCTACATCCTCATGTGTCAGTTTTCCAAGTTTCAAGTCAATCAGCACATGACATTTCAGGATGCTGTGATAGAAGACCAAATCTACATAGAAGTCTTCATCGTCATAGCGCATTCTACGCTGACGGCCCACAAAGCAGAACCCGCGTCCCAATTCCAACAAGAACTGTTGCAGGTGGTCAATAAGTGCCTGCTCAATGTCACTCTCATGCAGGGCAGGATAATCCTTCAAGTCAAGGAACTCCAGCACAAACGGATCATGGATGAACTGAGCGGGGGCAACATCTTTAAGTTTCTCTTCGGCTTCAGCCACAACCGACTCTTTTTCTCTGCTGGCAAGAAGACGCTCATAGTAGAGCGTGGATATCTGACGATCCATCTGTCTGGTGCTCCAGACACTGTCTGCTGCTTCGTTCATATACCACAGTCGAGCCTTCTCGTCTTCCACGCTAATCAGGCGTCGATAGTGTGACCAAGTCAATTCGGGACGCAGTGTGTCCCGTTTTTGAAATGTCTGGTAAAACTGGCGCATTTTTCGTAGTTCACGCTCGTCAAATCCTTTTCCAAAGTCTATGGTCAGTCTTGCTGCCAAATCCTTCAATAGTCCCTTGCCATAGTCAGCCCTTGCCTCGCCATGTTGCTCATGTTCAACAATTTGCTGACCAATGAGCCAGTAACTTTCCACCATAGCGAAGTTCACTGCACTATAGGCCCTTTTTCTGGCTGTGGCAAGGATTTCCTTTACGCTGGCATAGAGTTGCTCCATGTTATGCTGTTTGTCTATGTTCTGAATGTCGTTCATGTCTCAGTTCTTTGTTATTCATATCGTTCTTTGTTTTACGATGCAAATTTACATAAATCTTTTTGAACACCGGATATTTTTAGCGGAAAAATGGCAATAAAGAAGCAAGTAGCATGTAATAATGTTGTTTGAAGGTGTTATTATCCTGTCGTACTGGATGGCATTCCTTTGGGATTGAGTTATAATCGTTTGACAATTGTCAAACGATTAAATTACAACTGTCAAACGATTGTTTGACAATTGTCAAATTACTATAATGTAGGTCGTTAGGAAAGGAGGGTATGTAGTTTGACAACTATAGTGGCGCAAAAAAGACCTTTCAGCCGAACTGCTTGATACTCAGCAGGTAAGCGCTCGGCTGAAAGGTGAATGGATTTTTAAAATGATGATTCTATAGGGATTTCCTGGCTTGTTCCTGGGCGGCGATGACACGGTCGCACCAGGCATCGAACTCAGGATCTTCCGTCTGCAGTTCAGGATGCTCCTTCAGGTAGGCGACGCAGCGGCGGACACCCTCGTCGAAACGGACGGTGGTCTGGAAACCTGGTACGGCATGTTTCAGTTTCGTGCAGTCGAAGACGACGGTGACAGCCTTGTCGCCCAGGAGATTACCCGTGAAGTCCCACTCCTTGGGTGAGGTGGCGGCGAGGAACTCTGAGGCGACATAATACGGTCGGAACTCCACGCCCAGGGCATTGGCGACACACTGGTAGATCTGGTTCCATGTCAGTTGCTCGTCGCTCATGATCTGGAAGGCCTCGCCGATGGCCTTGGGATTGCCCAGCAGACCGATGAAACCACGGGCAAAGTCCTCGTTCCATGTCAGTGTCCAGAGCGAACTGCCATCGCCATGCACCAGTACGGGCTTACCCGCCATCATACGTTTCAGCACCTGCCAACTGCCTTTCGGACCATGCACACTCACGGGCACGCCCCGTTCGCAATAGGTATGGCTGGGACGGATGATGGTGACAGGGAAGCCGTTGTCGCGGTACTCGTGCATCAGCAGTTCCTCACAGGCGATCTTGTTGCGCGAATACTCCCAGTAGGGGTTGGCGAGGGCCGTCCCCTCCGTGATGAAGTGGCTGGCGGCTGGCTTGTTGTAGGCCGAGGCCGAACTGATATAGACATACTGGCGGGTGCGCCCCTTGAAGAGCCGGATGTCGCGCTCCACCTGCGAGGGCAGGAAGCCGATGAACTCGCAGACGGCATCGAACTGTTCGTTGCCTGTCTGGCGCAGCACCTCTGCCTCGTCGTCGATGTCGCAGATGACTTGGTTTACACTGGCGGGCACCTCGCTTTTACGCGTGCCGCGATTCAACAGCCACAGGTCGTGGCCGCTGGCTGCTAACTGTCTGGTGATGGCACTGCTGATTGTGCCTGTTCCTCCGATGATGAGTATCTTCATCCTCTTGCCATTTGATAGATTATTTCCATGTCTTCTGCCTTGAGCACTTTCAGGCAGCCGCAGGTAGCGGTGTAGTCGCGGCTGCATTTGCGCGTCATCTCCTTGATCTCCTCGTCAGTGATCTCCTTGCCAATCAGTTCCTTGATATTGATGGGCATGCCGATGGCTTTATAGAAACGCTCCATGGCCTCGATGCCCTTCAGGGCAGTACCCTCGGGATCGGTGAAGTCGTTGGGCACGTCCATCACGTTGACGGCGAAGCGCACGAAACGGCTTAGGTTCTCGTGCATCACATAACGGGCCCAACTCGGCCAGATGGCGGCAAGACCGGCACCATGCGTCACGTCGAACATGCCACTCAGTTCGTGCTCCAACTGATGGGTGGCCCAGTCGTCGTGGACACCACAGCCCGTCAGTCCGTTGTGGGCGACACTGCCACCCCACATGATCTGGGCACGCTGGCGATAATCCTCGGGATTCTTCAGCACATCGAACACGGCCGCCTTCATCCGTCGCAGCACGGCTTCTGCCAGATCAGTGGTCAGGTCCATGTCATCGTCCTTGGTGAAGTAGCGCTCCATGGTGTGCATCATCATATCCGTCACGCCGGCTGCCGTCTGGTAGGGGGGCAGGGTGAAGGTGCGACGCGGGTTCATGATGGCGAACTTCGGGCGCGACATGTCGTTGGAGTAGCCCAGTTTCACGTCACCGTCCTCGTTGGTGATGACGCTTGCCTCACTCATCTCACTGCCAGCGGCGGGGATGGTGAGCACCGAGGCCACGGGCAGCATCGTCGTCGGCTCGGCCTTGCCTAAGTAGATGTCCCACACGTCGCCCTCGAAGCAGACACCGTAGGCGATGCACTTCGACGAGTCGATGACACTGCCGCCACCCACGGCGAGGATGAAGTCAATACCCTTCTGACGGCACAGGTCGATACCTTTCTGTGCCAGTGACAGACGAGGGTTGGGTACCACACCGCCGAGGGTGATGTATTCTATCCCGCCTTCCTTGAGCAGTCCGCAGATCTTGTCGAGCAGTCCGGAACGCTGGGCGCTCTGTCCGCCATAGTGCACCAGCACCTTCGTGCCACCGTATTTCTTCACGAGAGCAGCCACCTGCTCCTCACTTTGTTCTCCAAACACCACTTCCGTTGGTGCGTAATAATTGAAATCCTTCATACTCTTTTTGTAAATTTGGTGTGACAGACTAAAGTACTGGTAAGATCTTGTTCCAGACAAGGTTCAGTTCGGCCTGCAGATCCTCGACGTTGGAGGTGATGGCAATCACAGCGTTCTTGTCAGGCACGACGATGATATACTGGCCGCGGGCTCCGTCGGCACGGAAGCAGCCGGGACGGCAGCGCCACATCTGGTAGCCGTAACCCTGCATCCAGTCGCTGGTCTCAACGGTCATGCCACGCTCGGCTGCCTGTTCGATACGGGTACCAGGGTTGATGCTCTCCACCTGTTTCTTCGACATCTCAGCCACCCACTCGGCGGGAATCAGTTGCTGGCCGTTCCATTCACCCTTCTGCAGCAGCAACTGGCCCATCTTCGCCAGGTCCTCAGTCTTCAGATAGAGTCCCCATCCGCCGCAGTTGATGCCCTGCGGACTCTCTTCCCATTTGGGCTTGTCGATGTGCAGCGGCTCGAAGAGGCGGGGTGTCAGGTAATCGACCACCTTCTCGCCCGTCACCTGCTGCACGATGGCCGAGAGCATATAGGTACCGAGGCTGTTGTAAAGATAGAAAGTACCCGGTTCGTGTACGACGGGATGAGCAAGGAAGATAGTTACCCAGTCTTGATCGTTGGTACCGCGCCAAGACGGCTCGACGTCATGTCCGCATGACATGGTGAGCAGGTCGCGCACGGTCATGGCCCTCAGATTGTCGCTGACCTCGGCGGGCAGTTTGTCTGGGAAGTAGTCGATGACCTTGTCCGTCAGGGCCATCTTACCATCAGCGATGGCGAGACCCACGGCGGTAGCGGTAAAGGTTTTGCTGACGGAGTGGAGCACGTGAGGCACGCTATCTACACCCTCGCTCTGCCAACGACTGAAGATGACACTGCCGTCCTTGACAATCATCACGCTATGGATATCCAGCGAGTCATCGGCAGCCTGCTGGAAGAAACCCTCCATAGCCTTAGTTACACTGTCGGGAGTTTCTGCACGAGGCAGGTCAATCACTTCAGCCACTTGATTCGGACTGTTCTTACAGGCTGCCAGTGCCAGTATCGCAAAGGCTGCACACAATAAAGTTCTTTTGTTCATGTTTTTAGTTTTTATGTTATACGATAAAGTGAAAAAATAGTCTTATAGCGTTAGGATAAAACGGGAGCCTTCTTGGTAAGAGGTGTCGATCACGAGGTTACCCCCTAGCATCACGGCTGTCCGCTGACAGAGCGACAGACCGAGACCTATTCCCTCCGTGAAGTTGTTGACTTTCGTGAACTGGGTGAAGATGCGCTCGCGGTCACCCTCGGCAATGCCGATACCTGTGTCACTCACGGCAAAGGTGACAGTCTGCCTGTCCGTCTGACTGCACGCCAGCGTGATACTGCCCTGTTGGGTGAATTTATTGGCATTATTGAGCAATTCGCTGAGGATGAATAAGAGCGCCTCGCGATCAGAGTGAATCATGAAATCGTCAGGTAAGTCCGTTTTCACAGAGATGTTGACGGTATCAGGGTTCATGGGTATGATAGAGGAAATGGCCTCCTGACAAAGTGCATTGCAACTGAAGGTGGTCTGCTTCCCGTTAAGCCGTTCGCTGTCAGTAGTAGAGGAGACGATGAGCATACGGGTGATATGGCTGAGCGACCTGGCACTGGACCTCATGCGGGTGATGATGTCGTTGAGTTCATTGTCGGGGATGTCGTGGTAGTCGGCAGAAAGCACTTGCGTGAAGCCGTTGATGATGTTGAGCGGTGTGCGTATCTGATGTGACATGTCTTGTACGAAGGCCGTCTTCTGCTGGTCTGCCTCCTGCACAAGTTGGCTGGCTCTGACGAGTTCCTGGTTTCGCTCCTCCATCTCATCATTGATTCTCTTGATCTCGCTGATATGCATGTGTAGTGACTGTTGCATGCGGATAAAACTATTCTGCAATCGTCCTACGGAATCTTGGCGTTGACTGGGGAATAGCGGCTCCTCGAAATGTCCTTCGGTGATGTGCTGTGTCTGAAGGGCAAGTTGGTTCAGGGGAATAATCGAGCGTCTGATAGACTGATAGCATAGTATCAGGAGTATGATAAGCGAGATGATGATAATGGTCCAGACGTAGAAAAGCAGTTGGTAGTAGTTTTGGAAGATGTCGCTCGCAGGACAGACGATGGCGATGCTCCATCCCGTCCGCTTCAGTGGGCGATAGAAAACGTAGGCATCCTGTCCATCGACAATCATCTGCTGCATACCGCTTTGACCTGCCAGCATGGCTTCACCAAGACGAGTCACGTCATGCCGGGCTTGAGGATCAGGGTCGGAGAAAATCGTCTGTCTGACGAGTTTGGCCGTGTCGGGGTGCACGATATACCGTCCGTCGTGGCTGAGCATGATGGCAGAGGAGTTGGGATAGGCATTGACTTTTGTGACAGCCTCAGAGATCCGCTTCAGCAGCATGTCCGTACAGAGGACGCCGATGATGCGCCTTCTGCTGTCGAACAGGGGCTTGCAGTAGGAATAGTTGTATTCCGATGAGGTGAGCACGCCATCGCCGTCGTCGATATAGGGCTCTGGCCAATAGCCCTTTTGCTGTTCGTGGGGCATCTTATACCATATTCTTTCGAAGTACTCGTAGTTGTTTTCATTGATAGTGATGATGGAATTGCCCCTTCTTAAAGAATAGGCAGAGAACAGACGGCCCTGCTCTGGGAAGAAGTCTGGTTCCATGGCGATGGTGAAGCCCAGCACGTCAGGATTCTGCTCCAGCATCCGACGGGAATAGGCCATCAGGGAGTCGGGCTTCAGATGCTTCAGGATAAGGGGCTCCATGCTGGTAGTGGCAGCCTCCACCTCGTCCATGATCGTATTGATGTGGAGTTCCGTCGTGTCGAGCACCAGTGTGGCATGGTTGATGGCCTCCTGCTTCGCATACTGCTTTGTCTGGTAGAACACATAACTGAGGAAGGCTCCGAAGACCAGGCAGACGACGATCAGGATCTGAAGTCCCAAGCGCAGGGAAAGGCGCTGTTGTATGTAACTGACGAGTGACTTCATGTGGCACTGAGCATTTTGTTGAGTAATAAGGTGACGGTCTCGGTGTCGTTCAGGATCTGTATCTGGAGTTTCACCATGTCAGATCTGGTAAGATCCTTATAATTGTCGCACATGGCTTCCGTCAGTGAGGTGATGGAGTTCACGCTACGCGTCATCTGCTCCGTCATGTTGCTGAGGAAGTGTTCTTTCACGCGGTCAGACTCCTTCGCCTGTTCGTAGGCAGTCTGCAGTTTCTCGTTCTGCAGACTAAGCGCCTCTTGTTTCTGGCGTAGGTCTGAGATGTAGTCTGCCAGCGAGTGCTGCATGGCCACGAAGTTGTTCTGCAACTGGCCGATCTCGTCCTTGTGCCCGCTGTCTGGTACCCGTTCGTCAAGATGTCCCTCCGCCATGCGCTGGGCAGAATCGGCCAACAGACGCAGGGGGTTCAGGTGATAGGACACGACGATTCGGCAGAGCACCAGCAGCATCAACAGACAGAGGGCTGCGGTTACTAAAGGGAAGGACGGCAGGTCGTAGTAGCGCATACATAGGAAAACGACCACGAAGACAGCCAACGAACAACCTCCCACCCATAGGATAATCTGGGTGGAAAGAGAATCCAAGCGATTTAGTCGGTAGCCTTTTTCCTTCATATATGGCGCAAATATACAAAATTATTTCAAAATATCGGTGCATTACGGAAAAAAGTTGTATTTTTGCAGAAGAAAACGAAAAAACTACAAATGATGACGAAGAATCTTATCAGTGCTATTTGCCTAATCAGTGTGCTTGGTGGTATAACCACGGCTACAGCCCAGATCCAGACCAATGCAGGTGTCCAGTACCTGCAATGTATGCAAAAGGACATGTCAACAGACTTCTACGACCTGTCGAACACCTATTTCCTTGCAGACTCACTCGTGAGTTTCGATGTGGCGAAGGGTGAGGGACTGGTGCAGTGGAAGCGCTATCGCCTGTCGCCCCGTCAGGCATTCAACCTGAATGGCTACTGGCCCGTGCGGATGCAGATGCTCGACTTCCCTGATGCGGCGTATGAGAATGATCCGGAACTGAAGATCAAGATAGAGTGGGTGAGTCCGAGGACGGCGAGGATCAGGATGCTGACCACGCCGATAGAGCCGAAAGACAATGATGCAGACGATGTGATGTTCTGCGAGCAGTTTAAGCGCAGGGCGACACGCGAGGGACAGTCCCCGAGTGCTTTGCAGGTGACGCAGAATAGCATTGTTTATAGGTCAGACTATGGCACCATCGAGATACAGAAATATCCGTGGCGCATTGTCCTCAAGGATGCGAAGGGCAGGATCCTGACACAGACGCGGCATATTATAGATAATGATTCGAGTCAGGTGAAACTGTTGCCCTTCTCCTTCATCAAGCGCGGCTCAGACAATTCCCGTAGCGTGAATCCCGTGCTGACGTTAGCACCCGGTGAACGCATCTATGGCTGTGGCGAGTCGTTCACCTCTTTGAATAAGGTGGGGCAGAAGGTACATCTCTCCGTCACCGATCCTCAAGGACCGGAGACCGACGGCCAGTACAAGCCCGTGCCCTTCTTTTTCTCGAATCGTGGCTATGGCATCTTCATGCATACGTCGGCCCCCGTGACCTGCGATTTCGGGGCCTCCTATATCGGTGCAGACCGTCTGTTTATGGCTGATGAACAGATGGACTTTTTCATTTTCTTCGGAGAACCGAAGGATATCCTGAATGAATATACGGACATCACGGGTAAGTCGCCGATGCTGCCCCTCTGGAGTTTCGGTACATGGATGAGCCGTATCACCTACTTTTCACAGGAGGAGGGTCTGGAGATCGCCAAGCAACTCCGTGCCCATAGGATTCCTTCCGATGTCATCCACTTTGATACAGGTTGGTTTGGCGTTGATTGGCAGTGCGATTATCAGTTTGCCAAGGATCGTTTTAAGGATCCTGTCGGCATGCTGAAACAACTTTCCAAGGACGGCTTCCACACCTGTCTGTGGCAGTTGCCTTACTTCACGCCGAAGAACCGTTTCTTCCCGGAGATCATCGAGCGCGGTCTGCATGTGGTGAACGCCACGGGCGGCATGCCAGTGGAGGATGCCATCCTCGACTTCTCCAATCCTGAGACCGTCAGTTGGTACCAGTCGAAGATCGAGGGCCTGATGAAGCAGGGCGTCTCCACCATCAAGTGCGACTTCGGTGAGGCAGCGCCTTATAATGGCTTCTACCATAGTGGCAAGGGTGGCCTCTACGAGCATAACCTCTATCCCCTGCGCTATAATAAGGCACTTTGGGAGGTTGTCGAGCGCAATCATCCTGGCGAGGGCATCATTTGGGCGCGCTCTGCCTGGGCAGGTAGTCAGCGCTATGCCCTGCATTGGGGTGGTGATGCCGCCACCACGAACACAGGTCTGCTTGGTGACCTGCGCGGTGGTCTCTCTTTCGGCCTCAGCGGCTTCTCGTTCTGGAGTCATGACATGGGCGGTTTCGTCACGGCCTCACCTGAGGATATCTATCGCCGTTGGCTGCCCTTCGGCTTCCTGAGCAGTCACACCCGTGCCCACGGTGCGCCTCCCACGGAGCCTTGGCTGATCAGCGAGTCATTTACCGATGCCTTCCGTGCCTGTGCCGAAATGAAGTACAAACTGATGCCCTACGTCTATGCCCAGGCGAAGGACTGCACGGAGCGCGGTCTGCCGATGGTGCGTGCCCTGCTCGTGGAGTTCCCGCAGGATCCGGGTGCTTGGCTCGTGGAGGATGAGTATATGTTTGGCTCGCAGATCCTCGTGGCTCCCCTGATGGAGTCTGGCAACGAGCGGATGGTCTATCTGCCTCAGGGTAAGTGGATCGATTACCAGACGGGTAAGGTGTACGATAGCGGCTACCAGACCATCGAGGCGGGCAAAATCCCTGCCATCATCTTGGTGAAGGATGGCTCCCTGATTCCCCATGCCCCGCTCGCCCAGCGCACGGATCAGATCGACTGGGACACTATCGAGTTGAAACCCTACAAGGCCGATGCAAAGAAATGTACGGGTCTCCTCTTTAAGCCTGGCGACACTACTCTCCAGATTATCCAACAATAAAGGAAAATCCCCAAGTCAGTACAAGTCAGTAATATGATTAGTACCATAGAGAGGGGCATCTGTCTGGATGCCCCTCTCTTTCCGTTGGTATGTTCTACTCAAGAACTTACGGGATATGTCCCTCTTCGTTAGAGGGCAAACTTGTAACCAACTGTCAGAGTAAACACGCTGTTCTTGCTGTCCTTTACGCCAGGAATACTCTCTTTGTTCAACTTTGTCAAACCGATCTGATAGCGGGCATCGATAGTAATAGGAATCTGCTTGACCTGATAGGAAAGACCAACGGGGATAGAGAAGTCAAACTTATTATACGTGTCTTTCATATTGACAGTACCGTAAAGATTCACATCTCTCATAACGCCATCTTCAAAGACGTCCATCTTGGCTTCTCCGCTCGCATAGAACTCAGAGTTAACCATGAAGCCGAACTGTACACCGGCCTTGACAGCCAATCCCTTGGCGATG
Organism: Prevotella sp.; assembly: GCA_017430675.1. The sequence continues at coordinate 8,500 of JAFRMM010000080.1, read as the reverse complement.
TAATAGTTGGCTACCACAGGAATCTTGATATAGCCCAGGTTATCGCATTGGTTCTTGACTTTGACTCTGATAGGTCCGTCCCAGTAATCAAAGTCTTCCCATGCGCAACCCTGAGTAGTGTAGTTCAGACCGACTGCAGCACTGAATCTGTTTGAGATCTGATATTCGGCTTCACCACCGAAGATTATACCTACAGTCATCTTCTTTTTCAGTAAACCACCACTGCCTATGTCAAATGGATCTACGTTTGTAACTGATGATACAACGCCACCGAAATACGGCTGCAAAGACCATGTTCCTTTCTCAAACTGTGCGTTAGCACTTACTGTAACCATTAGGGCGGCTACTACCATCATGATTATCTTCATAATCATAGGATTTTTGATTTAGTAATGTTTATAATATTACCATTAAATATGATTCCTGATATCTTTATTGTTTAAGTGTCACTTTGGTTTCTAGAGGTTCACCAGGAACGAGAGGCCCAGCGTCACATAGTTCATGTGCTTGCGGGTCTTGTACTCCCTGGCATCCATACCCAGACCGTCGGCGAAGTCGTCAGTCGAAGTCAAGAGTGCAGCGTCCGCCAGGAAACTGGCGCCTGAGGTCATACTCTTTTGCACGAAGTGGAAGGGATCGTAAGTAGCCGTGAAGTCCTTGCGGGTGTAGTCGTAGTCACAGTAGAGACGCCAGGAGAAATTGGACTTGTAGCGATAGGTGAGCGAGATGCCCGTGCCAAACGATGTGGATGACTTGGCACCAATGGTGAGGTATTCCCATTCATCAGTCCACTTCTCACCCGTGTTGTTGGGATACTGCAGGTTGTCGAGTGATATGCCAGGGTCGCCAAAGACATCCTTATGATTCGGACGGTTGTCAAATGTCATCGTATAACTGATGTCTTTCTTATTGCCCTCGGCGTGACCGTCAATGTCAAGTTCCTGTGTGATGGAGCGGCCGATCAGCGCCTTGGTACCAAGTGAGAAGTGTTTGCTGAGGGGCAGGTTGAAATATACACCGACACTACCTGTGAACTCGGTGATGTGGTCACTCTTCACGATGCCGTAACTGTCGGTGACGGGAGCGTTGGCATTCCACTCACTCTCCGTTTCTGCCCCATAGCCCACCTTGCTTAGGTAGGTCCACATGTTCTCATCTGGAGTACTCGTGTAGTCACCGGGGAAGGCTTCCTGATAGTGGGGCTGCAGACCCTCCCAGATATAATAATCCTCGGCACCCACAAAACCGGCAAAGTCACCAAAGTCCTTGGCAGACTGTGCCCTGACTCTGAGGCGACCACCCACGCCAATGTACTTATTGAAGAAGTAGGCACCCTCGGCATCGACCACTGTAGCGGCGCGGAACTTAAGGCCTATCTCATCTCCCTCGCTCTCGAACGTGAGATCCTTGCTGCCAAGGCCCACACCCATGGAGATGCTGAAGAAAGAGGAATTCTCGCTGTCCAGCACCAGGTCGTTGCGCAGTAGGCCCTTCCCCTTGAACATCAGGTCGCAAAGGGCATAGCCCAACTCTGTGGACATGATACCGATGCCGGCACCCGACATGACATCGCTGATCCAGTGACGGTTATTGAGCACACGCATCACACCCGTTGCCGTGGCCACGCCATAGCCAGCCACCGACCACCAGGGCGAGCGGGTGAGACCATACTCCTTGTGGAGCAACGAGGCACCGACGAAGGCTGTTGCCGTATGCCCCGAGGGCCATGAGTTGGCGCTGGAGCCGTCGGGGCGCATCTCCTTGGCGGTATATTTGATGCCATTGACGAAAGCAGCCATAATGGCGTATGACGCACCGGCACTTGCCAACAGGCGGGGCCAGTCACTGCGTCCTTCATAGCCTCCCAACTTCAGGCCGACCACCATCGCTGGTCCGAAGAACTGCGTGTAATCATCGATGCCGGTCTTGAAGTCGGTGAGCAACTGGGTGTTCTTCTTGCCGCCTTGCTCAGCCTTTGCGTTGACGCGGAACATCGCCTTGTCGCCCTTGACAGCCCAGCCAGCCACGAACAGGGGGATGCCCACGAAGGTCATGTCGTCCATGAACTTGTAGGGTTTGACGCCTGGATTTGTCTTTGTCTTGAAGAAGTCGAAGTCAGGCTTCCACTTATTGGTGGTTGTCGCCATATCCATCGTGGAGGCAGGAAGGGCTTCCATTTCCACCAACTCGGCTTTCATTTCTGGTGTCTCCAGTGTAAGGGGTTCCATGTCCCGGTAGTTGTCCGCTTTGGCCTGACATGTCAGGACAAGAGCGATGAGTAATAATAACTGTTTCATAATTATTTTATATTAGTTTTGTTCACTTAAATAACAGGTGACAGTTCCTATGACTACTTTTAGTCGTGCGCACTCATGTTTTTGATAAACAGATTAACAAGATGCTTCGTGATGTAGGTATGACGTACAGCATGGCGCACCCTGTCGGCAAGCGATACGCCGTCGGATGCGGTCGCAGCCTCCGCATCCGCTATCTCCTGCTCACGACGGTCGATCTTAGCGCGTAGGCTGCTCGGAGCGTGGTTGTAGAGGAAGTTGTAACAGGGCACTGCAGCCTTCATGATATAAGGTGTGAGGAAGGTGGTCACTACACTGGATGCCACGATAATGGGATAGATGATAGGATTGAGAACACCCAAACTGGTACCCAGTGAGGCGATGATGAACGAAAACTCACCTATCTGCACAAACGAGAAACTGGTCAGCATCGAGTCGCGCATCGTAGCGCCACCCCACCAGCAACCTAAGGTGGCGAAAAGAATCATTCCGACAATGACCACCAGGCTGACCCATAAGATGCTGTACCAATATTCCACCAATGTAGATGGGTTGATCAGCATGCCCACGGAGATGAAGAAGATGGCAGCAAAGACATTCTTCAGCGGCGTCATCAGTTTCTCGATACGGTGCGACTCCGCCGTCTCGGCAAGGATAGAACCCATCACAAATGCACCGAGGGCACTGCTGAAGCCGGCTTCCTCGGCCGTCAGCACCATGCCTAAGCACAGACCCAGGGCGAGGATGATCAGCGTCTCATCGTTCAGATGTTTCTTGATTTTGCGTAGCAGCGTGGGGTAAATCAGGATGCCGAAGATGAACCACGCCGCGAGCGTGATGGCCAGCACAAACACCTTGTTGAGCAGTTCAGCGCCTTCGAACTGATGGCGGATAGCGATGCTGGAGAGCAGCACCATCAGCACCACTGCCACTACATCCTCCACGATGAGGATGCTGGTAGCGCCCTTAACGAAACGTTCCTTGCTCATGCCCGCCTCGTCGATGACCTTCATAACGATTGTGGTACTCGACATACAGAGCATGCCTGCCAGGAACAATGAGTTGATCATATCCAGTTCGGCATCTTGGCCCACCAAGTAGCCCATCGCCATCATGCCCAAGATGATGGTCAGGGCACCTACTGCTGCAATCTTGCCGCTGCTGATGAGGTTCTTAAGGCGGAACTCCAGACCGATGCAGAACAACACAAACAGCACGCCGATGTCGCCCCATGACTTGACGTTCTCTTCATTCACAAGGGTCTCGCCAAGCAGATGCGGGCCTACCAAGACACCGGCAACGATATAGCCCAGCACTACCGGCTGCTTCAGAAACTTAAAAATGATACTGACCACCGCGGCCGTAATCATCAAAACATATAAATCTTGTACCATAATTATTCCCGTTTAAATCTTACTTCGTACCACCACCGAGGGCGATATAGAGGGCGATGACGGCCTCGGTAGCATTGTACATATTCATGGCGTGGCTGAGTTGTGCGTTAAGCAACGACTCTTGTGCTGTGAGCACTTCGATGTAACTGGCCTTGCCATTGTCCATCAATTCGTGGGTACCGGTGTAGGCGTCATGGAGCACTTGAACCTGACGCAGGTAATAGGTGTTTTTCTCACGGGCAGCCATGCAGTCAGCCATGGCCTCGTTTACCTGATTGCCAGCATTGATGACCGTCTGCACATATTTCTTCTGCAGGTCTTCCTCAGTGAGTTGGGCTATCTTCTTGTTGGCAATCAATTTGCCGCGTGCAAAGATGGGCTGCGTCAACTGGCCAACGATATTGATCAGCAGTTTACCAGGATCGACGATGGCGATGCCAGCATTGTTGGTCCACCCTGCTGTAGCGCTAAGCGTGATGCTGGGGAAGAACGCGGAACGGGCAGCCGCCGTGTTGTAGAAAGCCTCTTCCATCGCGTGGTTAGCCATGCGGATATCAGGACGGTTCTCCAACATCTGAGATGGTACGCCAATCGTCAGGTATTTGGCGTCAAACATGCGCTGTTCAGCGTCTCCCTGCGCCTGAGCATGGTGCAGTGGTGAGTCACCCCACTTCTGGCGGTTGATGTGCTGCGGGGTGACAGCCATGAGGCGGCAGATGGCATTCTCGACGGTGCGGATATTGCGACGGGTATCAACAATCTGTGTCTTCACACTTAAGTAGGAAGCCTCCATCTGGTTGACTGCGGTGCTATAGGCCTTACCGTTCTCCCAGAGTGACTGCTCTGTCTCCAGCGACTTGTTCCAGAGACTGTCGGTCTGCGTGAGGATTTCCAACTGGCGGTCGAGCACCTGCAACAAGAAGTATTGCTGGGCAGTGGTTGAAATAAGATTGGTACGTATGGCCTCCTGCTGCATCTGAGCCTGTAGGAGCACAGCCTTTGCTGCACGCTTATTATTGGTGATGGAGCCGAACACGTCAATGTCCCATGACAACTGCAGTGGCAGGTCGTAGGTCTTCGAGAAGGCACTCTTGTCGAAACTGGACAGCGTGCCCTGCGGTGCCAGACTGAGTGCCGGCAAATAGGCCAGTTTAGCAGCCTTTAACGACGCCTCGCTCTTCTCCACGGCAATACGTGCGGAGTTGAGGTCGGTATTGTTGGCCAGCACCTGCTCAATGAGTTGCTGCAGTAGCGGGTCAGTGAAGAACTCGCGCCATGACACCTGGGCCATGGACGTTTCGCCGGTAGCCTGCTCAATGTCCTGACTGGTGCCAAAGGCATCGGCAGGCGTTGGCGTGTTCTGTTCGTACTTATTATAGATGCCGCAGCCCGTGAGCATCAGGCTCACGGCTGCAGTGACGAAGATATTGCTTAGTCTTTTCATGATTTATTCCTCCGTTTTTACTTCAACACTTTTCATTTTCGGAGCACCCTGATACTTCTCGTGCAACCTCTGGAACACAATGAAGAAGGCGGGAACGACGAAGAGCAGGGCAATGGTACCAATGCTCATACCGCCAATGACACCGAGGGCGAGGGCACGGTTGCCGTTGGCACCAGCACCACCCTCAATCACCAGAGGAACCATACCGATGATCATCGTGGCCACCGTCATCAGGATAGGACGCAGACGTTCCTTACAAGCCTCGAAGGCCGCATCGACGATGGTCAAACCCTGGGCACGTCGCTCGGAGGCGAACTCGGTAATCAGGATGGCCGTCTTCGCCAACAAGCCAATCAGCATGATGACACCCGTCTGCAAGTAGATGTTATTATCCATGCCAGGCAGGCTCAGCAAATTGCCGAAATAAGCGAACACAAAGGCACCCATCAGTCCGAATGGTACGCTGAAGAGCACGGCCCACGGTGTGAACCAAGAGTTATACAGCGAGGCCAGGATGAGGTAGATCAGGATGACGCAGATGACGTAGATTAAGGCAGTGGCATTAGAGCCGGCAGTCTCCTCCAACTCACGCGACATACCGCTATACTCGTAGGAGGCGGTAGAGGGCATCTCCTCCTTGAATACCTCGGCGATGGCCTTGTGGGCATCTCCCTCAGTATAGCCGCTACCGGTCTGGATGTAGCAGGTGATGCTCTGGAACAGGTTGAAGTGCTCGATGCTGGAAGGACCGACAATCTCCTTCAGCGAGACAAACTCAGCGATAGGTGCCATCTTGCCGTTACCCACCTGCACGAAGATGTTGTGTAGCGACTGCGGGTCAAGACGATATTCGGGAGAGGCTGCCGCCATAATGCGATAAACCTTACCATACTGGTTGAAGTTGCCGATATATGCGCCACCGCAGAAGGTGCCGAGCGTGTTGAGCACGTCGGCCGGTGAGACGCCGGCGCGGTCGCACTGGGCCGCATCGACATCGACCTGATACTTCGGGAAACGCTCGGAATAGGTCGACATGGCCGAGGCAACTTCCGGACGCTCAGACAGTTTAGCCAAGAAATGCTCGGTTTGCTTGGCAAACTCCGACAGATTACCATCGGTGGGATCCTCGACGACCAGCGTGACGCTGTTACTCGTACCATAGCCGGGAATCTGCGGCATCTCAAAGGGTGTCACCTGCACGTTCTTGATGTCCTGACAATCGAAATAGAAGCGGTACATGACAAGGGTTAGCAGGTGGTTCATGCCAGGACGTTCCTCCCAGTTCTTCAGACGTACCACCAGGGTAGCGAAGTTGGAACCGGCACCCGAGAGCATACCATAGCCGCAGCACAGGGCGAAACTCTCCATCTCGGGAATCTTCTTCACCTTTTCCTCCACCTGTTTCATAATCTCACGGGTCTGTTGCAGCGTGGTTCCTTCCGGTGCACTGAGGTCAACCAGGAACACGCCCTGGTCCTCCTGCGGCACGAGGCCAGAAGGCAGGTTCCTCATGAAGAACACCAGCAGCACGGCGGCCACTGCCAGAAGGGTCCATGCCATGAGGGGGCGCTTGATGAACTTCTGGACACTACGGCTGTATTTATTGTAGATGGCGTTATAGCTAACAGTATAGGCTTTCTTCGTGTAGTAGGTAATGCCCTTACCCTCCTTCTTGCCTTCCGTCACGCGCATCATGATGGCGCAGAGTGCAGGACAGAGCGTCAGGGCAGAGACGCACGACAAACCGACGGACGAAGCAATCGTAATACCAAACTGGGTGAAGAAGGTGCCTGAGGTACCCGGCATGAAGGTCACGGGGATGAACACGGCCATAAATACCAAGGTACACGAGACGACGGCTACCGACACCTCGTTCATGGCCTGACGGGTGGCCTCGCGGGCATCGCTGATACCACCCTCCATCTTCGCCATGACGGCCTCGACCACCACGATGGCATCATCCACCACCGTACCGATGGCCAGCACGAGGGCGAAGAGCGTCAGGATGTTGAGTGAGAAGCCTGCCAGCGACACGATGGCAAAGGTGCCCAGCAGTGACACGATGATAGATATCGACGGAATGATGGTGGCCTTGAAGTTCTGCAGGAAGAAGAACACCACGAGCACCACGAGGATGATGGCGATGACAAGCGTCTCGACCACGTTGTGGATGGCAGCGAACAGGAAGTCGTCGGAGGTCATCAGGGTGACGAACTCCAGTCCGGCGGGCATCGTTGCCTTCACCTCCTCAAACGTCTTGTTGATGCGGGCGTTCACCTCGGTTGCATTGGCACCCGGTGCCTGGTACACCATGAACATGGCACCCGGACGGTCCTGGATGTTCGAGGTGAAGTTGTAACTCATGGCACCGATCTTCACTTCGGCCACGTCGCTCAGGTGGAGCATGCCGCCGCCGCTGGTACGCAACACGATGTCGTTGAACTCCTCGACGGTCTTCAGCGTACCCTTGTACTGCATGGTGTACTGGTAGGAGTTCTCCGACTTCTCGCCCAGCGAACCCACCGCCGCGACGAAACTCTGTCCACCGATGGCAGCGAAGATGTCGTTAGGAGTCAGGCTGTATTGTGCCATCACGTCGGGCTTCAGCCAGATGCGCAGGGCATAGGTGTTGCCGAGGCTCTGAACGTTACCCACACCGGTGATACGCATCAGGCGCGGCTTGATATTGATATCGACGTAGTTCGAGACGAAGTCCTCGTCATACTTGCCGTCGGCACTGCGCACAGCGAAGATCTGCAGGATGTTGTTCTGTCGCTTCTCCACGGTCACACCGATCTTGTTGACATCGGCAGGCAGCAGGGCCTGTGCGCGGGTGACGCGGTTTTGTACGTTCACCGCCGCCATGTCGGGATCGACGCCCTGTTTGAAATATACAGAGATGTCAACGTCACCGTTCGATGAGGCTCTTGAGGTCATGTAGGCCATGTCGGTCACACCATTGATAGCCTCTTCGAGCGGCTGGATGACCGACTTCATCACCGTGTTCTCGTCGGCACCGGAGTAACTGGTGGTAACCATCACCGTTGGCGGCGCAATGTCGGGGTATTGCTCTACGGGCAGTGAACTCATCGAGATATAGCCCACCAACGCTATCACAATCGAGATGGCGCATGCCATCACGTATTTATTGATAAAGATATTGTTTTTCATACTTCACACAAATTAGTAATTAAGTAACTAATCAAAATTAATTGCACATATAATTTATGAATAATTCATGTCCAATTCTTGCTCCGCTTCGCTACGCAAGCGTCACCCTGCGGGATGCCGAGCGCGTGGCAATTCGTGTTTAAAATCAAAGACATTCAACTGGTTCTCCCACTTTCCAGATAGAAGTGCAATCCTTG
>JAFRMM010000009.1 GCA_017430675.1 Prevotella sp. | reverse complement strand
AATAGAGTCGATTTCAATTACGTTCACATCAGTGCAGAACTCGCGATTCTCATCGGCGGGCACATATCCGCGACCTTTGTTAATTGTAAGATCAATCTGCATCGATGCTTTGGAATCCAAATGACAAATCACCAAATCGGGATTCAGCACCTCAAATCCAGTCAGATACTTGCCAATGTCTGTGGCTTTGAATTCGGTAGAATTCTCGACCGTGATACTGACTTTCTCGTTCTCGAATTCTTCTACTACTTGCTTGAACCTGACTTGCTTCAGGTTCAAGATCATGTTGGTCACGTCTTCCTTGACACCAGGCACGGAAGAAAACTCATGCTCGACACCAGCGATACGGATGGTGTTGATGGCATAGCCCTCCAGCGATGAAAGAAGAATGCGGCGCAGGGCGTTACCAATGGTCACACCGAAGCCAGGCTCCAACGGACGGAATTCGAACTTGCCGAACTTGTCGTTGGCCTCCAACATTACGACTTTATCAGGTTTTTGAAATGCTAATATCGCCATTAATTTAATGATTTAGTTCTTGGAGTACAACTCAACGATTAACTGTTCCTTAATGTTCTCGGGAATGTCAGCGCGATCCGGCCTGTGCAGGAACTTGCCAGCCTTGGCACTCTCATCCCACTCGATCCAGGGATACTTGCTGTGGTTGAAACCAGCAAGGGCTGCCTCAATCACCTCGAGAGACTTTGACTTCTCGCGGACGGCGATCACCTGACCGGGCTTCACACTATAAGAAGGGATATTAACTACCTGGCCATCGACGGTGATGTGTCTGTGGCTCACGAGTTGGCGAGCAGCAGCGCGAGTAGGAGCAATACCCAGACGGAACACTACGTTGTCGAGTCGGCTCTCCAGCAACTGGAGGAGCACCTCACCGGTGATACCGTCAGCCTTGGCGGCCTTCTCAAACAAATTACGGAACTGGCGCTCAAGCACTCCATAGGTGTACTTGGCCTTCTGCTTCTCTGCCAGCATGACTGCATACTCCGACATCTTGCGACGACGGTTGTTGCCATGCTGTCCCGGGGGGAAGTTCCTACGGGACAAAACTTTGTCCGGGCCGAAGATGGCTTCTCCAAATCGGCGGGCAACTTTTGATTTCGGTCCTAAATATCTTGCCATAATTTAAAAATAAATATTTATTTCTAGGAAAGTCCAGGAAAGCCTAGGAAAGCCTAGGATATCCTAGTTTTTTCATTATACTCTACGACGCTTCGGGGGACGGCAGCCGTTGTGCGGCAGCGGTGTAACGTCGATAATCTCCATCACCTCGATTCCGGCACCATGGATGGCACGGATGGCAGACTCACGGCCGTTGCCAGGACCCTTCACGTAGGCCTTCACCTTGCGCAGACCCAGGTCGAAAGCAACCTTTGCGCAGTCCTCGGCTGCCATCTGGGCAGCATACGGAGTATTCTTCTTGGAACCACGGAAGCCCATCTTACCGGCTGATGACCAGGAGATAATCTGACCCTCGTCGTTGGCCAGGGAAACGATGATATTATTGAATGAACTGTGGACGTGGAGTTGGCCGATGGCGTTCACACGTACGTTCCTTTTCTTTGAAGTGACTGTTTTCTTT
>JAFRMM010000079.1 GCA_017430675.1 Prevotella sp. | reverse complement strand
TGTTGCTGCGTTTCGCAAACGATTTGGAAGAGTTTGGTAAGGTAGAGTCCATGCCATCACTAGAGGGAAAGAAGATGTTCCTTTACTTGGCTCCTAAGAAAGCTGGTGTCGCAAAGAAGAGTCAGCAGGCTCGCGACCGTGAGGCCGAAGCATTGGAGCAGAAAAATGCTGCAAAGCTGAACGAGGAAGTTGCAGAGACAGAGGCACCCGCAAATGGTGGTCTGTTTGCAAATGCAAAGATTAGTGCTGATGCGCTGAAGAAACTGACAGAAGAGGAGTGAAAAGATGAAAAAGAAGACGGCGCGCCTGGTATATGCGTAGCCGACGATTATTAATAACAATTTAAAATTTCAAAACAATGCCAAAAGTAAAGACAAACTCCGGAGCGAAGAAGAGATTCACGTTTACCGGAACAGGTAAGGTCAAGAGACGTCACGCTTACCACAGTCACATCCTGACAAAGAAGACCAAGAAGCAGAAGCGCAACTTGGTTGGTACAACCATCGTTGATCCGTCAAACATGAAGCAGGTGCGTGATCTGCTCAATCTCCGTTAAACCTATTGTCGAACATTTAAAGTCAAGAAATTATGCCAAGATCAGTAAATCACGTTGCATCAAGAGCAAAGCGTAAGAGAATTTTGAAGTTGACCCGCGGTTACTTTGGTGCCCGCAAGAATGTTTGGACAGTAGCCAAGAATACCTGGGAGAAGGGTCTGACCTACGCCTATCGTGACCGTCGTAACAAGAAGCGTAACTTCCGTGCTCTGTGGATCCAGCGTATCAACGCTGCCGCACGTCAGGAGGGTATGAGTTATTCAGTCTTCATGGGCAAACTCACCAAGGCTGGTATCGAGATCAACCGTAAGGTGCTCGCTGACCTCGCCATGAACAACCCCGAGGCTTTCAAGGCCATCGTGGAGAAGGTGAAGTAAAGAACGATAGTCTTTATCAATAAAGCCTCCCGAAAGGGAGACTTTTTTGTTTATATGCCTTTCATCGACAGGGAGATGCGATTTCTTCGATGATCGACCTCGATAACGCGTACCTTCACATGTTGGTGGAGTTTGACTACGTCGAGAGGATGGGCGATACGGCGATTTGCCATTTGGGAGATATGGACGAGTCCGTCCTGATGGACACCGATATCGACAAAGGCCCCGAAGTTCGTGATATTCGTGACAATGCCTGGCAAGATCATGCCCTCCACGAGGTCATCGATGGTGGAGACATTCTTGTCGAACTCGAACTCCTCCAACTGTTCGCGAGGGTCGCGCCCTGGTTTCTCCAGTTCCTTGATGATATCCGTAAGGGTGGGGATGCCCACCTCGGCTGTGACATATTGTTTAATGTCGATGGCCTCGCGCTTCTCCTTATTATTAATAAGGTCTGCGACGGTACAGCCCTGATCCTTGGCCATCTGTTCGACGATGGCATAACTCTCCGGGTGGACGGCTGAGTTGTCGAGGGGATTTCTGGCACCAGGGATGCGCAGGAAACCTGCACACTGCTGATAGGCCGATGGGCCGAGGCGAGGTACCTTCCTGAGTTGGGCGCGCGAGGTGAAAGCACCGTTCTCTCTGCGGTAATCCACAATGTTCTTGGCGAGGGTGGGACCAAGGCCACTGACATACATGAGCAGATGTTGGGAGGCGGTGTTGAGGTTGACCCCCACGTTATTGACACAACTCTCCACGGTCTGGTCGAGGGAGTGCTTGAGTTTCGTCTGATCCACATCGTGCTGGTACTGTCCCACGCCGATGCTCTTGGGGTCGATCTTTACGAGTTCGGCCAGAGGATCCATCAGGCGACGGCCTATGGAAACCGCGCCACGAACGGTGACATCCTCATTGGGAAATTCATCGCGGGCAATCTTCGAGGCGGAATAGACGGAGGCACCTGCCTCAGAGACAACAAAGACCTGTGGCATCTCTCCCTCGTGACTCGAGGGAGAGACGTCATATCGACCAGCGAGGACATCCTTGATGAAACTGGCAGTCTCGCGACTGGCTGTGCCATTGCCTATGGAGATGGCCTCAATCTGGTATTTGGTGATCATCTTCTGGATGGTCATGGCCGCCTCCATACGCTTATTCACAGGGGGATGGGGGAAGATGGCCTCATGATGGAGCAGGTTGCCTTGGGCATCGAGGCACACCACCTTACAGCCTGTGCGGAAGCCAGGATCAATGCCCATGACACGCTTCTGTCCTAAGGGAGCGCCTAAGAGCAGTTGGCGCAGGTTCTCGGCGAAGACACGGATAGCCTCTTCGTCAGCCTTTTCCTTGCTGGAGGCTGCAAATTCGGTCTCTATGGCAGGTTTGAGGAGACGCTTGTAACCGTCGTCGATGGCCTCCGCCACCAGTTTTCCACACGCAGTATTCCCATAAACATAATGGCGCTTGAGACGATCGACGGCCTCCTCATCGTCAGGAGAGATACTGATGCGGAGGATACCTTCGCTCTCACCACGTCGCATGGCGAGCAGACGATGGGAGGAACAGCGTTTTAGGGGTTCCTGCCAGTCGAAATAGTCAGAGTACTTTGAAGCCTCGTCGCTATCGGCTTTGGCCTTGACCACCTTGGAAGTAATGATGGCCTGACGGGAGAAGGCGTTGCGGAGTTGCTGACGACTGCGCTCGTCCTCGCTGACCGTCTCGGCAATGATGTCCTGAGCGCCCTTGAGAGCCATTTTAATATCTTTGACCTCGCCTTTGATGAATTGCTCTGCGGTGTGTTCTGGATCGCGTTTGCGCTGAAGCATCAGGATCTGAGCCAGCGGCTCTAGACCCTGCTCGCGCGCCACTTGGGCACGGGTACGGCGCTTGGGCTTGTAAGGCAGGTAGATGTCCTCCAGTTCGGTGCTCTCCCAGCAGTCGTCGATACGTTTCTGTAACTCGGGCGTCATCTTCTCCAGATCAGTGATGGTCTTAATGACGGTTTCCTTGCGTTTCTGGATCTCCTGTAGTTTGTCGAAACGGTCGCTGATAGCAGCGATCTGTACCTCGTCGAGACCGCCTGTACGTTCCTTGCGATAGCGGGAGATAAAAGGGATGGTGCAGCCCTCTTCCAAGAGGGCGAGAGTATTGGCAACAGCCCATTCCTGCAGATTCAGGGCCGTGGCAATCAGTTTGGCGAAGATATTCTTTTCCATAAGTCCGTCAGCAAAAATGTTATTTTGTAGGCAAAGGTACAAAATAATTCATAATTCATCATTTATAATTCATTATTTTTTCGTAATTTTGCACCTCGAAAGTTTAAAAGAATGAGAAAAAGAATCGTTTTGATATTCATGTCGCTCCTGACAGTATTCTGTAGTGTTGAGGCTCAGGATACTCCTAATGCCCGTCAGGCACGGAGAATCTTTAACTCTGCCTACCAGCAGGTATTTGGTGAACAGGGTGCTACCTTGCACTATGACGTGAACATCATCGGCATCTATAAGACTAACGGCACGATCTGGTATAAAGGCAAGAAAAGCAGGTTCGTGGATGCAAAGATGGACTCTTGGAATGATGGGACCACGGTCTATACTGTCAAGAAAAAGAAAAAAAAGGAAGTAGAGATTCATAATGCCAAGAACAATAAGTCGGATAAGTATTCGAGTAAATTCAAGTTCGAGCCAGAGAATTTCGACTATAGCATTTCTGAGCAGTCAGAAGGACTGATGCTCACGCTGAAGGCCAAGAAGGGTAAGAAAGGTATCAAGGAGGTGCATGCCTTAGTGAAACGTCAGTCTTATGAGCCTATCAGTGTGCGTATTAAAATTGCCTTTGTGTGGACTACCATCAAAATATCGAACTTCCGTTCAGGTGGCATCACAGACGAGATGTTGCGTTTCCCCCGGGAGAGATACAAGGATTACGAATTTGTGGATAAGCGATGATCTCTGTAGAAGGACTGAAAGTGGAGTTTGGGGTAAAACCCCTTTTCGTGGATGCGAGTTTCGTGATCAACGACCGGGATCGTATTGCCTTGGTGGGAAAGAACGGTGTGGGTAAATCGACCTTGCTGAAGATTCTCTGTGGGCAGCAGAAAGCCACAGAGGGAACTGTGAGCATTCCCAATGACTGTCGTATTGGTTATCTGCCACAGGTGATGATCCTACAGGATGATACCACTGTTAGGGAGGAGGCCCAGAAAGCCTTTGCCGACATCACGAAGATGAAAGATCGTCTGGATCGGATGAACCAGGAATTGGCAGAGCGTACCGACTATGAGAGTGAGGACTATCTGGCCCTGATTGAGAAATACACCACCGAGCATGAGCGTTACCTGATGATGGGTGCCGAGAGCAGGGAGGCAGAACTCGAGCGGACGCTGATGGGCCTGGGATTCCTGCGTACGGATTTTGAGAGACCTACCTCGGAGTTCTCAGGCGGTTGGCGTATGCGTATCGAACTGGCGAAGATCCTGTTGCAGAAACCTGATGTGCTGTTGCTCGATGAGCCCACGAACCATCTGGATATCGAGAGCATCCAGTGGTTGGAGCAGTTCCTGGCACAGTCGTCAAGTGCTGTGGTATTGGTGAGTCACGACCGTGCCTTTATTAATAATGTGTCAAACCGTACCTTAGAGATCTCCTGTGGAAAGGTGATTGACTACAAGGTGAAATACAATGAGTATGTAGTCCTGAGGAAGGAGCGTCGCGAACAGCAGATACGTGCTTACGAGAACCAGCAGAAGGAAGTGGCTGATATGAAGGACTTCATCGAGCGCTTCCGCTATAAGGCCACAAAGGCCGTCCAGGTGCAGCAGAAGATCAAGCAGTTGGAGAAGATCGTGCCTATCGAGATCGATGAGGTGGATAACTCCGCGATGCACCTGAAGTTTCCTCCATGTCTGAGGAGTGGTGACTATCCTTTGATCTGTGACGAGGTGAGGAAGGACTATGGTGCGCATACCGTGTTCGATCATGTGACGCTGACCATCAAACGAGGGGAGAAGGTGGCCTTTGTAGGAAAGAACGGTGAGGGAAAATCGACGCTTGTGAAATGTATCATGGGGGAGATCCCTTTTACTGGTGAACTGAAGATCGGCCATAACATCCAGATTGGCTACTTCGCCCAAAACCAGGCACAGTTGTTGGATGAGAACCTGACCGTGTTCCAGACCATTGACTATGTGGCGAAGGGAGAGAACCGTCTGAGGATCAATGATATCCTTGGGGCCTTTATGTTTGGTGGCGAGGAGAGTGACAAGAAGGTGAAGGTGCTCAGTGGTGGTGAAAGGAGTAGATTGGCGATGATCCGTCTGCTCTTGGAACCTGTGAACCTGCTGATTCTCGATGAACCCACGAATCACCTTGACATGCCCTCGAAGGATGTGTTGAAGGAGGCCATCAAGGCTTTTGACGGCACGGCGATTATCGTCAGTCATGACCGTGAGTTCCTGGATGGTCTGGTGACGAAGGTGTATGAGTTCGGCGGCGGGAAGGTCAGGGAGCATCTGGGTGGTATTTTTGACTTCCTCCGTGAGAAGAAGATATCGGAGTTGAGTGAACTGGGAAGGCCTGGTGTTCCTAATAGTCCTAGTCATCCTAGTATCCCTAGCAATTCTAGTAAGGCCAGTCAGGCTGATCTTTCCAAGGCTCTGAGTTATGTCGAGCGCAAGGAACAGCAGAAACTGAAGAACCGGGCAGAGAAGGCTGTGAAGGAGTCGGAGGCCAAGGTCGAAAAGATGGAGGCGCGACTGAAGGAACTCGACGAGTTACTGATGATACCTGAGAATGCCTCGGACATGACACTCGTCACAGAATATACCTCAACGAAGAAATGCCTCGATGAGGAAGTGGAGAAATGGGAACAGTTGAGCGAGGAATTGGAATCAATCATACAAAATATTGAATCATGATGAAACGAATTGTAACAATGATGGCAATGGCATCTATCTCGATGATGACAATGGCACAGCAGCCTTTGAGTTCAGGGTTGGACTGTACGGATTTCGATAGCAGTGTCCGTCCTGGTGATGATTTTTATGGGTATGCCTGTGGAGGTTGGATGAAGAAGCATCCCCTGCCTCCCGCCTATTCGCGCTATGGCAGTTTTGACCAGTTACAGGAGACGAATGACAAGCGTATCAATGGTATCCTCTCAGAACTGATGAATAACAGTTATGAGGAAGGTACCATCGAACAGAAACTCAGTGATCTCTACAAACTGGCGATGGACTCTGTACGCCGTAATCAGGAGGGCGTGACCCCCGTGATGCCTCTGATCAAACGGTTGGAGGCTGCCAAGACTAACAAGCAGTTGTTGGCTATCCAACTGGAACTGGCGCCTTATGGCGAACAGGAGTTTTTCTATGCAGGTTTCGGGGCCGATGAAAAGCATGCGACACAGAATATCCTGAACGTCTATCAGGGTGGTCTGACACTGGGGCAGAAGGAGTATTATCTGGACAATGACAAGGCGACTGCCGATATCCGTGAGGCCTTCAAACAGCACATCGTGAAGATGTTCCAACTCTTTGGTTTCAGCAAGGCTGCTGCTACCAAGAAGATGCAGAACATCATGAAGGTGGAAACGGCTTTGGCCAAGGTGTCGAAGTCGAGGACGGAGTTGCGTGACCCGGAAGCCAACTACAATAAGATGACCTTACAGGAGTTCCAGACGAAGTATCCGAACCTGCCGTTGGAGAAGGTAATGAATGCCAAAGGCGTTGAGAGCAGGTACCTGCAGGAGATGGTGGTTGGACAGCCTGCGTTTCTGGAGGGTGCTGATCTGTTGGTAGGCAGCATCAAACCCGCCGAATACCGTGATGTGATGGAGTGGGGGATTATCGATGGTGCCGCCAATTACCTGAGTGATGCCACGGTGGCGGAGAAGTTTGACTTTGAGGGCCGTGTGCTTTCTGGCCGTCAGGAGAACCATCCGCTTTGGAAGCGTAGCACTGCACAGATAGAGCGTATGATGGGTGAGGCACTGGGAAAGATCTATGCAGAGAAGTATTTCCCTGAGTCATCCAAGCAGCGCATGACCACGTTGGTGAAGAACCTGCAGATTGCTCTTGGAGAGCGTATCGCTGCACAGGACTGGATGGATGATTCCACGAAGGTGAATGCCCTGTTGAAGTTGAACACTTTCTATGTAAAGATCGGTTATCCCGATAAGTGGACGGATATCTCCGCCCTGAAGATTGATGCGAAAAATTCTTACTATGAGAATATACAGGCATGTAACAGGTTCTGGAACGCATGGGGCATTGAACATCGCGTTGGAAAGCCCGTTGACCGTGACGATTGGCACATGACACCACAGACTGTCAATGCCTATTATAACCCCACGACTAACGAGATTTGTTTCCCCGCTGGAATTCTGCAGTATCCATTCTTTGAACCCACGGCTGACGATGCCTTCAACTATGGTGCTATCGGCGTGGTGATTGGTCATGAGATGACCCACGGATTCGATGATCAGGGGCGTCGTTTCGATAAGGATGGTAATATGAAGGACTGGTGGAAGGAAAGTGACGGAAAGAATTTTACAGAGCGAACGGATAAATATGCTGATTTCTTCTCAGCGATCAGTGTGCTGCCTGACTTGAAGGCTAATGGTCGTCTGACGTTGGGTGAGAATCTGGCGGATCATGGTGGTCTGCAGGTGGCATTTGCTGCCTATAAGAATGCTACCAAGTATGCGCCTTTGGGTGAGTTGGACGGTCTGACGGCTGACCAGCGTTTCTTCCATGCATACGCTGGTGTGTGGGCTGGAAACATCACTGAGGCGGAGATACGTAAGCGTACGAAGAGTGATCCCCATTCTTTGGGTCGCTGGCGTGTCAATGGTGCTCTGCCACATGTTGATGCATGGTATGAGGCCTTTGGTGTGAAAGAGGGTGACCAGATGTTCATTCCTAAGTCAGAACGTCTGCAACTGTGGTAAAAATTGGACAAAATAGCATAAAATGCCGTCGTAAATATAAATTTACGGCGGTTTTTTTTGGTTTATTAGAAAATTTTCTTAATTTTGCACCTAAACTTAAGTTAAAACGCGTTTTATGAATGATGATATTACTCTAAATCCTGAAAGAACAGACCGTGGGATGCAGCAGATGCAGTATCAGGAAATAGCCGTGGAGCATTCTAATGATTTGCAGATGGAGCAACAGATGCAGATGCATACGGCTCAGGGTGTGCGTTGTCCTTATTGTGGCACCATGAACGAGCCAGAGGCTGTCTATTGTGCTTCCTGCGGTCAGCCCATCGGTAAGACGACTTGTCCTAACTGTGGTGCAGATCTGGATGCTGATGCAGATTTCTGTGAGGTTTGCCGACACTATATCCGTAAGGATGTCTGCTCGTTTTGTGGGGCTCATCTGACAGGTAATGAGGCGTTCTGCCCAGAATGCGGAAGTCCGAGGGGCGGTATCGTCTGTCCTGTCTGTCACACCCTGAACGACTTCGCCTTCTGTAAACAGTGTGGAACACCGTTGACGGATGAGGCTCATCAGTTGATGGAACGGGTGAAGCAGTTGCCTGAATACATGGAAATGCAGCAATTGGCCTCGGAACTCCAGCAGTTGGAACTAACCATTCCATATTCTTCTGAGAGGGAACTGCTTCGTGACCAGAGTAATGTGAAATTGCGTGAACGTGTCCTGAAGTTATTGGCAGAGGACAGGGGTGTTGTGAATCCAGTCATCCCGGAGTCAGAGCACAAGCGTATCAGTAAGCAGGAACATGAGGCCAAAAGAAAGGAAAAACTCGATAAGATATCAGAGATATTGACAAAGATGGCCCAGGTTCCACAGCCGAAGCCTGCACAGGTACGCAACTATGCAATGGCGTGTAGGCCTCAGGGGATCAGATTGGCCTGGGAGTGCAATTTCAAGCACGCCCTCCACTCTAGTCCATGTGGGTGTGCCAAGCCGCAGATGGGCGGTAAGTGGGTGATTCTCGGCAAAAATACAAAGAAGGAAATAAAAGACGATATATGATGAGTACGGACAATGATGTTACAAAACGGCCGTCGGAACTTGATGTCACCCTGCACCCGTCTGAGCCCCTCATGCCGAGTACTGGCATGGATGGTACCGTCAGGGCTGACGGTATCACTGCAGACGAGACAGACGTGCAGGATAACTTTTTCGTCCTGAAAGGCGTAAACTACCGGAATGTCCAGTCTCTGAGCGACAACTCAGGAGAGGCGCAGGTGTTTCTGGTTGAGCGGAACGGGGAGAACTTCGTGCTGAAGATATACTATCCTAATTTCGATGTCAACAGGAAAATCCTCCAGACGGTCTATAACTTTGAGTTTGAGATGATCGTCAAGGTCTATGATTTCGGTAAGACCTACGTGGATGGCAAGCACCGCTATTATGAGTTGATGGAATACCTATGCGGAGGTACGATGGCTGACTATCGCCTGAACGGCGACATGGACAAGTTCCGTCGTATAGCCCTACAGGGGGCTGCGGCTCTTGCTTATTGTCATCAGTGCAATATCCTGCACAAAGATATTAAGCCCAGCAATTTCTTCTTTCGTGATAAAGAGCATACAGAATTGGTCTTGGGAGACTTTGGTATTTCCAGTATTTTGGATCAGGACGGCAAGGCCCATAAGACCACTCAGGCCCGTACGCCGATCTATGCGGCTCCGGAGATGTATTCGGATGTGATAGATGGTGTGGTGGAGGTGACTCCTGCGGCTGACTATTATTCCCTGGGTATCTGCCTGATGGCCTTGTGGCTGGGAGAGTCGCCGATGAGCACGAACGAGCGGGTGATGATGCGCCAGAAGAACGAGGGACGGCTTCCGCATATCCATGAACTGCCAGAGCGCGTCAGGATGATCGTGCAGGGTCTGACAGTTGTAAATCCGACGAACCGTTGGAGTTATGAACAGGTAGAGGAGTGGTTCCAGGGCGGTAGTCCAAAAGTGGATCTTTCTTCTCCATTCCTCAAGTATAAGAGTTTTATCGTAGATCCGGACCGTAACCTCGTGGCTGATAATATTCACGAACTGATCCCGCTGTTGCTTGATAATGAGAAACTGGCCATCGGCTATCTTTATAATGGACGTATCAGTACATGGTTGGAGTCGTGTGGTAACCAGAAGTTGAGCACTATCGTCAAGGATATCGTAGTGAACCGTTATCCTGTGGATCAGCATGCCGGTTTGATGGCCGCAGTCTATGCGATGGAACCCACCTATCCGTATAGGGATGTGAAAGGTAATCTCTGTGATGATGCCCACAGCGTGGCCATCTCTCTGCTGAGTTATCAGAAAGATTACGCCCTGCTGTTGACGAACCCTAACGATAGTCTTTTCCTTTATTTGGAGTCTCATACGAAGTGCAATGTGGATCGTTTGCGTTCCTATTTCACGAAGTCTGATCAGCAGCAGGAGGCCCATGTACCCATTATGCGACTGGTCTATGAGATAGACCCGGAGATTCCGCTGATTTCCCAATATCCTTCGTCTAGTCTGAAGGACATTGTAAGGACCTTTGGTAAGGAAAAACTGACAAAGGATAACTGGCATAGTCTGACGGATGGTCGTTTGCTCTCATGGATGTTTAGCCATGAGGATCGGATGGCCTGTGAGAGTCTGCGTATCTTGACACAAGGACAACCCTATTCTGAGTCTTTGGCATACAAAGTACTGTATAATCTGGATCGTGAAGCAGGCTATGATCTCAAAAATGCCTTTACGCCGATGCAGATCGGTGAGCAACTCAAAGAGCGCCTGAAGAGTGCACAGCATCTGGACGACAAGGATTTTGCAGAGGAGATGAAGGATCTGACGGAACTTAACGGCAGGTTCTCTTACTATGCGCAGTTGCACAACTGGACGGAGATCCTGAATGAGTATAACCGTTGCTTTGATCTAAAGAGTGAGGAGAATCGTGAGCGCCTGGGTGCATACGATGCCAAGACGGCCTGCTATCGTTTCTGTCGTATTCTGGGTGTGACACCAGTCTATCTGATGCCTGATGGAACGGAACTGACGGATGGCAAGAACCTTGATGCGCGTAATAATGCGCAAATGCGTACAGAGATCCGCAATGGTTCACTGAGCCAGTGGATGACAGTATTCTATCATGAAGATCCGTTTGCAGACTTCTCCGCAGATTATGCATACGAACATGCGTTGGAGGAGTGGCTGATGGCTTTGGGAAAGATAGATGTCACCCAGTCCTATTACAAGCGTTTCATCGATGCCCGAGAAGAGACAACCAACAGAATCAAGAATGTGCGAGACAACTGGCAGCATGCCAAAGGGAGAGAGAAACTGTGGCGGATGGTGTTCTATGGACTATGCGGCTTATGGATCCTCCTGGTTCTGCTGATAGGTGTGAAGGACCGTACCTATCTGCTATCGCACACTTTCCTGTCGATAGGACTTCCTCTGGGTGGTATGACTGGTATCATCGTGGGCACTCGTGCCTATTTCCGAGGATATGATTTCTTTTTCTCCTTCCTGTGGGGATTGTTAGGTGCCTTGTCCTCTTTTATACCTATTATAATATTAAAATATATTGGACAGTCCCATCCCTCTTTGTTCAACGTGGCGATTATCGTCATCACGTTGGTCTATATGCTGGTATGTCATCTCACAGACTTCCGGGGGGATCAGAAAGCCGACAGCAAGTTGATTGCGGAGGTGCTGGACAATGATATAAAATCGATGTTGCTGGAACCGTTGTATTATACGTTCAAGACCAAGTCGTATAAGTTCAATGGCTCGAAGTTCGGTCTCCTGAATGATGTGACGGATCAGGTACGTTCCATCAGTGGCGAGAGTGTGCTGCATTATATACTGTGGAGTATGCTGGCGCTGATATTCGTGCTCGACTTCATCATTTTCAGTCCGAGTCTGTTGAATGTCAGCAATCCGAATACGAATACGCTGAAGGCACCTTCAGAGATTGTGAAACAATTAGAAAGAGACGTGGAATAGATGGTCTGCGAGAATTGCCATAAGGAAAACCGGAGCATTGCCAAGTTCTGTAAGTGGTGCGGACAGCCGCTGGCCGCACAGGATATGCTCGACAAACTGGTGGGGCTTGACGAAGTGAAGCGCCAACTCAAGACGATTGTCGATACCTATACCTATTTGCGGTCCAGAAAGGACATTGCGAATGTACGTATCTCTGTGAATGCAGTCGTCATTGGTGAGACAGGAACGGGAAAGACTGCACTGGCAGAGATCCTTCGTGACTATTTCTACAAGCATAAGATCATCGAGAAACCGAAACTCACCATGGTCGATGCTGTTGATTACCAGCGTTTTGTCGATAAGTGGGATGAGAACATCAAGAAGGCTAAGAACGGTATCCTGTTCTTCGACAACGTACAGAAACTGCTTCCGGATAAGTATTCCAACCAAGTGAACCCGTTGGACAAACTGTTTGTCGAGATGGACAAATGGGAGGACAATCCTATTGTGATCATTTCTGGTCTGACGAAGGGACTGGAGGATTTCTTAGAGAGCAACCCTGCCGTGGCCAACCGTTTCAAATACACCTTCCGTCTGCCGACACCTGGCTATCAGGAATTGACGGATATCTGTAAGTTGAACCTTCAGATGAAATACGGCGTCACGAAGTTCTCCGAGGAGGCAGATAGTCAGTTGTCGCGTTTCTTCAAGTATCAGGTTAAGATTAAGGACGAGACCTTCGGCAATGGTCATCTGGCAACAAAGACAGCCGAGGATATCTTTACCCATTTCATCAGCCGTGGTGTGGATGCCGCACAGGTGGAGAAGGAGGATATCACAGGTTACGTACCTGAGGAACGGACCGTTGATGATATCCTGAAGGATCTTGACAACTTCATCGGCATGGATGAGGTGAAGAGTGCCGTGCGTGAGATTGCCTATTCCGTGCAGAACAGTGTCCAGCGTGCAGAGCGTGGACTAGGTGAGCAGGAGAAGATGGCGATGCACATCATCCTTACGGGAAATCCGGGAACAGGTAAGACCACCATTGCCCGTAAACTCGGTGAGATCCTGGCCTCAATCGGTTATCTTGACAGCGGACATGTCGTGGAGGTCGATCGTGCCAAGATGGTGAGCCCCTATCAGGGAGAGACCCCCAAGGTCGTGGATCGACTGTGCGACAAGGCAAAGGGTGGTATCCTGTTTGTGGATGAGGCTTATACGCTGGCTCCGTTGAGTGCCTCCGGCGACCGTGATAATCTGGGCACGCAGGCACTGGAGAAACTGATGAAACGCATGGAGGACGACCGCGGACAGTTCGTGGTGATTGCCGCCGGCTACCGTACGGAGATGGAGAACCTCTTCCGTATCAACCCGGGCTTCCGCAGCCGCTTCAACTATTTCCTCGATATCAAGGACTACTCTCCTGAGCAACTGTACGAGATCATGCTGGTCTTTGCCAAGGAGAAGAAATACATCTTCTCGCCAGAGGCTGAAGAGTTGGCTAGGAAAATGATCACGGAGATGTACAACTCCCGTGGCAAGGACTTTGCCAATGGCCGTACCATGCGGACGCTCTTCGACCAGATCTGTAAGAAACAGGCACAGCGTCTGCAGGGGGCAGATATCTCCACGATGTCCAACGAGGAACTGATGACCATCATGGCGGCAGATGTGCCATACGAGGCTCCGCAATCGGTGAATGTCGCCGACTGTCTGGCGAAACTCGACGGTCTTGTGGGTCTGGGTGGCGTGAAGAAGGAGATTTCTAACCTGACATCTTATCTGAATCTCCAGATCAAGCGCGGCGAGACCAACACGTTCCAAGGAAAGCACTACGTGTTCACCGGTAATCCGGGAACGGGTAAGACCACGGTGGCCCGTATCATGGCCGACATCTTCAAGACCCTCGGAATCGTGTCACGCGGACAACTGGTGGAGGCGGACCGTTCCAAACTGGTGGCAGGCTACTCGGGTCAGACAGCCATCAAGACCAATCAGTTGGTGGATCAGGCTTTGGGTGGCGTGCTCTTCATTGACGAGGCCTATACCTTGAAGTCCAGTGATGGAGATTCTTTCGGCTCTGAGGCGATAGATACCCTGCTCAAACGTCTGGAGGACGATCGTGGTAAGTTCATCTGTATCGTGGCAGGCTATACTGACCAGATGCACGACTTCATCGATACCAACCCAGGCTTGAAGAGCCGTTTCACACAGACGATACATTTCGACGATTATACACCTGATGAACTGACGGAGATCTTCCTGCATCTTGCAGATGGCAAGAACTTTGTGGTGGATGAGGACACCCGTGGTGCCATCCATCGTCAGTTTGAGCAACTCTACCTGCGCCGTGATAAGAACTTCGGCAATGCCCGTGAGGCGCGCCGTATCTTCGATGAGGCCGTGGAGCGCCAGAGTCAGCGCCTTGTCAAACTGATGAATGATCCTGGCTTCCAGGAGAGTGACATGTATGCCCTTACGAAGGAAGACCTGCCGATGGCCCAGAGCGAGGCCGCCCGTCCGTTGGATGAGGTACTCAACGAGTTGGATGAGTTCGTCGGCATGCGTAACGTCAAGAACTCCATCCGCCGTCTGGCCGTACAGAGCATGTTCATGAAGCAGCGTGCTGCCATGGGAGCCGGAAAGGTGCAGCAGATGGCCATGAACTTCGTGCTGACAGGTAATCCCGGTACAGGAAAGACCTCCATAGCCCGTAAGATGGGTGAGATTCTCCAGGCGATGGATATACTGCCTACAAGTCGTGTGCAGGAGACCAGTCGTGCCACGTTGGTAGGAAAATACATGGGCGAGACGCCGAAGATTGTCAATGGCATGTGTGACAAGGCCATGGGTGGTATTCTCTTCATCGACGAGGCATACACCCTCAGTGACGGAGGTGACCAGTATGGCAAGGAGGCCATTGACACGCTGATGAAGCGTATGGAAGACGATCGTGGCAAGTTCGTTGTGATTGCAGCAGGCTATAAGGACAAGATGGAGGAGTTCATGCAGATGAATCCTGGTCTGGCCAGCCGCTTCACGCATAAACTGCATATCGACGACTATAACGAAGATGAATTGTTGGCTATCTTCAAGGCGATGGCCCAGAAGGATCAATATACCCTCTCACAGGCGGCAGAGTTCAAGGCCCTTGACACGATCTATAAGATGGTGCTGGCCAAGGGCGACTCATGGGGCAATGCCCGTGAGATGCGTAACCTGCTTGATGCCACCATTCAGAAACTCTCGATACGCGTATCGCAGATGCCGCCTGATCAGGTGACGAAGGAAACATATCAGATTATATTACCAGAAGATTTATAGACGATGATTATTTGTCCAGCATGTAAGGAAGAGATTGACGACGATTCACACTTTTGTGACCAGTGTGGACAGGCTTTGTTGTTCTGCAACCAGTGTGGGCGTGTGGGAATGGGCCGTCGTTGTACGTACTGCGGTGGACTGATGGTGGCTCCTGGTGCCAACGACAGTCCTGCTAATGCTGCTGTACAGAGTTCCCTCCAGGGCTATGCCAGCAGCATGGGCTCCATGGGGAACGTTTCCCAGCCTGGTGGCACTGGCAGGGTAGGTGGTATCCCTGTCCTGACACTTGCCAACGACAGCCTGAACATACGTATTGTAGCCATGAATGGTGCCATTATCGGACGAAGGAAGGGACCCTATATCCAGTTCTTTGAGAAACATGCGTATGTCTCCGGTGTCCATGCCCAGTTGAAGTATAATCCGGAAACAGGCTGGTGCATTGCCGACAAGCACTCATCAAACGGAACGAAACTGAATCAGCATATTCTGCAGCCAGATGTGGAAATGAAACTGAACAACGGTGATATTCTCACCATTGCCAACATCAGTCTGCAGGTTATTATCAGATAAGGAAATGATAGGATTGGAAATATCATCAGCCAGTAGGGTAGGCTGCGTGAGGGAACAGAATGAGGACATGATATTGGTGGATAGCCATTTTGTCCGCGATGACGACTATAAGACCCATGTGACACTGAATCATAATGACAGATATATCATAGCCGTTGCAGATGGCATGGGCGGCCATAACCGTGGCGACGTTGCCAGCAGTGACGTCCTGTATAATCTGCAGTTTTATTACCATGATATTCCCTCAGGACTGAATGCCAGTGAGTTCAATGAGGCAATTGTCGGATGGCTGGAAGGCATCAACAATTTCGTGGCTTCGAAGGGAAGGGCTGACGAACAGTTCAAGGGGATGGGAACCACCCTGGTGGGCATGGCCTACTATGCTGGCGACTTCTATTCGTTGAACTGTGGCGACAGCCGCCTTTACCGTTTCCGCAATGATGAGTTGACGCAACTGACGACAGACCATTCCCTGAATACCATGCTGGGTTCTGCCAAGCATTCCAGTATCATCACCAATTGCATCGGCGGTGGCTGTGGTCACTCCTATATCGATCTGGTGAGGATGACGGAAGACGTTCGCCCTGATGACCGATATCTGCTCTGTTCGGATGGTCTGACGGACATGGTCTCCGATGCGCATATTACCCGTCTGCTTGCGGATGGAGCCAATGCCAATATGCTCTGTGAGGCTGCCATTAAGAACGGGGGACTTGACAATGTCTCCTGTTGTGTGATAACAATTAAGTAACAAAGACTAAACATGCCATTAAGACTACCCGACAGGCTGCCTGCTATCGACATCCTGAAAAATGAGAATATCTTTGTGATGGACAATTCCAGGGCCACCACCCAGGATATCCGTCCGCTGCGCATCGCAATCCTGAACCTGATGCCATTGAAGATAACCACGGAGACAGACTTGATCCGTCTGCTCTCTAATACCCCCCTGCAGTTGGAGATCAGTTTCATGAAACTGAAGAGTCACACGCCGAAGAACACGCCGATAGAGCACATGATGATGTTCTACCGCGACTTCGCGGAGATGCGCACGGAAAAGTACGACGGCATGATCATTACTGGTGCCCCAGTGGAACAGTTGGAGTATGAGGATGTCAGTTACTGGAACGAGATTACGGAGATCTTCGCTTGGGCGCGCACGCACGTCACGAGTACCTTATATATATGTTGGGCAGCCCAGGCTGGCCTCTACTATTACTATGGGGTTCCCAAATATCCTTTGTCGATGAAGATGTTCGGCATCTTCCCGCAGACCCCCCTTGACCCCAGACTTCCCATCTTCCGAGGCTTCGACGATGTGTTCATGATGCCCCATAGCCGTCATACGGAGATCCGTCGTGAGGATATCCTCGCCAATCCGGAATTGACGCTCATCGCTGAGTCGGAAGACAGTGGCGTGAGTATCGTCATGGCACGTGGCGGACGGGAGTTCTTTATCACAGGACATCTGGAATATGCGCCCAATACGCTCGACAACGAGTACAAGCGCGACAAGGACATCCGTAAAGACGTGGCTCCCCCGCTGAACTACTACAGAAACAATAACCCCAACAATCCTCCGATGGTGACTTGGCGCTCTCACGCGAACCTGTTCTACACCAACTGGGTGAACTACTACGTCTATCAGGAGACACCGTATAACATCGACGACATTAAGTAGTCTTCAGCCTTGACCCCGTTAGAACTGTTAGCCCCTGCGAAGAATCTGGAATGTGGCATCGCTGCCATCGACCATGGTGCTGATGCCGTCTATATCGGTGCTCCTCGTTTTGGGGCCCGTGCTGCTGCGGGAAACAGTATCGACGATATCCGCCGTCTTTGCGACTATGCCCATCCCTTCGGGGTGAAGGTCTATGTCACGGTCAATACCATCCTATATGACGACGAACTGGAGACCACACGGCAGTTGCTCCATGAACTGGAGGCCGCTGGTGTGGATTCCATACTTGTACAGGATATGGCCGTCCTTGAACTTGCCCAGGAAACCTCTTTGTCACTCCATGCCTCTACGCAGACCGATAACCGCACACCAGAGAAGGTGCGCTGGCTGCGCGATCTCGGCTTTGTCCGTGCTGTCCTGGCGCGTGAACTCTCCGTCGGGGAGATTGCCAGGATCCATGCCGAGGTGCCTGAGATGGACCTGGAGGTGTTTGTCCATGGTGCCCTGTGCGTCAGTTACTCAGGACACTGCTATGCCTCCCAGCATTGTTTCCGTCGCAGTGCCAACCGTGGGGAATGTGCCCAGTTCTGTAGGATGAAGTTTTCTTTGGAAGATGCTGACGGGAAGGAGATAGAACACGAGCGCTATCTGCTCTCCCTGAAGGATATGAACCAGAGCGACCATCTGCTGGAACTCATTGAGGCTGGTGCCACCTCCTTCAAGATTGAAGGACGACTCAAGGATGCTGCCTACGTGAAGAATGTGACAGCCGCCTATAGTCAGCGGCTCGACGCCATCATCCGCCAGTATCCTGAGAGATACTGCCGTGCCTCACTTGGACATTGCGACTATACGTTTACCCCCGACCTGAACCGTACGTTCAACCGCGGCTACACTTCCTACTTCCTTCATGGCCGTCAGCCTGATATTGCCTCTTTCGACACCCCTAAGGCGATAGGTGAGTACGTGGGCACGGTGAAGGAGATCCGTGGCGACTCGTTCAACGTGGCTGGTGTGGCGCGTTTTGCCAATGGTGACGGTCTCTGTTTCCAGAATGACGAAAGGGGGTTCGTGGGCTTCCGTGCCAACCGTGTGGAGGGCAACCGTATCTTCCCCTATAAGATGCCCTCAGGTCTTCGTCCTGGCCTCCGCCTGTATCGGAATAATGACCAGGAGTTTGAGCGGCTTCTCTCAGGCCAGTCTGCACGTCGCAGGATTCCTGTTGGTCTCTCCCTAAGGGCTGTCGAAGGAGGTTTTGAGTTGTCTGCTGATATGAGTGGTCGGCTGACCACTGTGTTTCTGCCGTTGGCGCATCAGAAAGCCCAGAAACCGCCCCATGACAACCTCGTCCGCCAACTCACGCGACTGGGAGATACGGTCTATGAGTGCTCCCAACTTGATATCCCTGAGGATTTCGACTTTTTTATCCCTAACAGCCAACTCTCCGAACTGCGTCGCAGTCTGGTGGAGAAGATGGCTGGATATATAGGATATCCTAGACATCCTAGATTCCCTAGGACAACTAGGATATCCAGGACATCTAGCCATCCTGGCTACCCTTATCCCTACCTATATAATATCTCCAATCGTCTCTCGCAGGCATTCTATGGAGCCAAGGAGGTCTCGGCCTATGAGTTGAAGGGTGGGGAGGGACCTGTCATGCAGTGTCGTCACTGTATCCGTTACAGTCTGGGCTATTGTGTGAAGCATGGTGGCAAGCGTCCTCAGTGGCGTGAGCCCCTCTCTCTTGTCTTGGGCGATGGTCGTCGTTTTCGTCTCGAGTTCGATTGCAGTCATTGTCAGATGAACGTTTTTCCAATGACCGGTAACCGCTAGAATAACTAATTGTGACGATGAAGAAGTTCCGGTTATTGTTTGTTGTCTGTTGTTTGCTGTTGGCATCCTGTTACAACAAGGGTCCCCTTACGCCTGATGCCTGGGATCTTACGAAGCAGCAACTCGACTCCATCTCCTTCTATACCACCCACCACTATACGCAGAACTACAATTTTGTGGTGACGGGCGACTCGCTCGTGGTCGTGGCCCAGGAGCCTGAGGCGATGGCCGTGCCTGATGTGGTATCCGTGGAGATGCAGTCTGAGGTGGGGGAGCAGCAGAAGGACTCCATCACGCTCTACAAGCATGAGCGGATTGTGGTGGCCGACATCGCGACGTTGCCCACCGATACGATCGACTCTGTGTGGGTGAAGGTGGCGCGCGACCAACTGACCTTCGGCTGGATCCACGAGAGCGAACTGCTGGCGCAGGTCTCCCCTGACGATCCCATCAGTCAGTTCATCGACTTCTTCTCAGATGCCCACCTGCTGATCTTCCTCGCATTCTGCGTCGTGATCGTCGCAGCCTACGGGTTGCGCCGTCTGTTGCGAAGGGGGGCGAAGATCGTACACTTCAACGATATCCCCTCGTTCTACCCCACGGCCCTGTGCCTGCTGGTGGCCTCCTCGGCCGTGCTCTACAGTTCCATCCAACTGTTTGGTGCGGAGACCTGGCGACATTTCTACTACCACCCGTCGATGAACCCCTTTGTGCTGCCCTTCTGGCTGGGTCTGTTCGTCACATCCGTCTGGGCCATCATCATCGTGGCCATCGCCACTGTCGATGATGTCACCCGTCACCTGCCCGTGGGTGGGGCCGTGCTCTACCTTGGCGGTCTGGCTGCCATCTGTGCCGTCTGCTACGTGGTGTTCAGCATCACCACCTTATACTATATAGGCTATCCGTTATTGATCGCCTACTATGTGTTTGCCATCAGACGGTTTACTGATGAAAATAATCAACAAAACTGATGAATGATATGAAAAAGGCCATTGTGATTGGCGCTTCTTCTGGCATTGGCCATGAGGTGGCGCGGTTGTTGATAGAGGATGGTTGGACGGTTGGTCTGGCCGCCCGTCGTGAAGGTCTGCTGCTGCCCATGATGCATGCCCACGAGGATAGGGTAAAGGTGGCCAAGATCGATGTGACAGCCAGTAATGCCGTGGAGAACCTGAACCTGCTCATCAAACGGATCGGTGGCATGGATCTTTTCTTCTATGCCGCTGGGATTGGCCGTCAGAACCATGAACTGACAGAGGACATCGAACTGAGTACCGTCCGTACCAATGCCCTGGGCTTTACACGGATGATAGGGGAGGCCTATCGCTATTTCGCTGCCCATGGGGGAGGTCATATAGCCGCCATATCCTCGATAGCAGGTACGAAAGGACTGGGTCCGTCTCCTTCCTATTCCGCCACGAAGGCCCTGCAGAATGTGTATCTGCAGGCTCTGGAGCAACAGGCCAACCAACGAGGTCTTAATATCAAATTTACTGACATCCGTCCGGGCTTCGTGGATACCGACCTGCTGTCAGGTACACATCATTATCCGATGCTGATGAAGCCCGAACCTGTGGCAAAGGCCATCGTGAAAGCCGTCAATCAACAGAAGCATGTCTGTGTCATCGACTGGAGATGGCGTCTGCTGACGGCTCTCTGGCGCAGGATCCCCCGCTGGCTCTGGCGCCGCCTCCGACTCTAGAGAGTCAAAAAGGCATATAGATAATACAAAAACTGCGCCGTCTGCGCCGTCATATAGGTAACTTGCTGATTGTCAAGAAGTAAAAGACGGCTATGTATGCCCAAAACCGCGCCGATACCTAGCCGATACCCCGCCGTCATAATCAATACGAGTCGGAGGGACTATCCCTCTCCGCTATAGTGCCACTATCCTTCGCTATAGTGCCACTGCTTGGATGAATTCTCGAGAGAATTTAACCGTAGGGTGGCACCGTAGTGTCGTAAGGCACTACTATATGATGCTACGGAACCACTTCATATCTCTAGATTTCAGTTTATTTGAGCAAAACTTAGGGTATTTTTGACGGCGTGGTATCGGCGGGGTATCGGCGCGGTTTTGGGCATACATAGCCGTCATTTACTTCTTGACAATCAGCAAGTTACCTATATGACGGCGCAGACGGCGCAGTTTTATTCATTTTTAATAACATATTCAAGAAGCATGATCTGCTGACGTTTACCACCTCCGTGAGAATTATAGACCATTTTTTGCGCTTTTTTGTGTTTTTTTTTGCACAGGTGGGGAAATTTGTGTACCTTTGCGCCCCAAATGTGCGCGCGTGACGTTGCGCCAGTGAATTTGGATTGCATTATGAATTTATCTCCCATAT
Organism: Prevotella sp.; assembly: GCA_017430675.1. The sequence continues at coordinate 37,502 of JAFRMM010000079.1, read as the reverse complement.
TAGAGAAGACCTACACGAAAGAGCATTTGTCGGCCCGTGAGGCCCAGGCCAGGGCAGAGTGGATCGCCTGGGGACCCATCGTGTTTCAGGCATCGAGGCTGATGCTGAAGTTCGGCATCCTCGACATGCTCCGCGACAGCGACCAAGGCATGACCATCGCCGAGGTGGCGGAGAAGACAGGACTGTCGGTCTATGCCGTGAAGGTGCTGATGGAGGCATCGCTCTGCATCGGTACGGTGATCGTGGATAAGGACAGCGAGCGCTTCGAACTGTCCAAGACGGGCTGGTTCCTCATCAATGACCCTGCCACGCGAGTGAACCTTGACTTCAACCACGACGTGAACTACGAAGGGTGGTTCCATCTGGAGGAGGCCCTGAGGGAAGGCAAGCCCGCGGGACTGAGGCACTTCGGCGACTGGCCCACGATCTACGAGGGACTCTCCTCGCTGCCCGAGCAGGTGCAGAAGAGTTGGTTCGCCTTCGATCACTTCTACAGCGACAGTTCGTTCCAGCAGGCGCTGGAGGTGGTGTTCGGCTATAAGCCCAAGACGCTGCTCGACGTGGGCGGCAATACAGGCCGCTGGGCCCTGCAGTGCGTGGGCTACGACAAGGATGTGTGCGTCACGGTCATGGATCTGCCCCAGCAGGTGGAGATGATGAGACGGCAGACGGCTGGCAAACCCGGTGCAGAGCGCATCGATGCCTATCCCACCGACCTGCTGAACCGCAACAACCCGTTTCCAACAAACAAGCACTATGATGCCATCTGGATGAGTCAGTTCCTCGACTGCTTTGGTGAGGATGAGATCCAGAGCATCCTGGAGCGGGCCGCGAAGATCATGGACTCGGAGAGCCGTGTCTATATCATGGAGACGCTCTGGGACCGTCAGCGCTTCGAGCCCGCCGCCTTCTGTCTGACGATGACCAGCCTGTACTTCACGGCAATGGCCAATGGCAACAGTAAGATGTACAACTCGGACGACCTGGTGCGCCTGATCCGTCAGGCCGGGCTGGAGGTGGAGACCATCCACGACCATCTGGGCCAGGGGCATTCCATCATCGTATGTAAGGTAAAAGAGGATAAAAATTAGGATAAGGGAATGGCAGAACAGTTGGAACATGGCGAATGGCGCGGTAATACCGGCGGGATGACCTGGATGCACAGGGTGCTCATCTGGGCATTCCGCTATATAAACCTCCGGCTTGTCTATGCAGGCATGGCCGTCTTCGTCATCCCGTTCTATATGCTGTTCGCCCACAAGGGGTACATCACGATGTACCACTATTTCCGCCAGCGTCAGGGTTACGGGGTGTGGAAGTCGTTCCGCTACGTCTATCTGAACCACTACCGCTTCGGACAGGTCATCCTGGACCGCTTTGCCGTCTTCGCGGGGAGGGAGTTCCAGTTTGAACTCGAAGGCTATGACAAGTACCTGGAGTTGTGCCATGGGGAGTCGGGCTTTATCATCCTGAGTTGTCATGTGGGCAACTATGAGGTGGCCGGCTATACCTTCAAGGCCACGGAGAAGCGCTATAATGCGCTGGTGTTCCCGGGGGAGGCCAAGGACGTGATGGAGAACCGCAACAGGGTGTTGTCGGAGAACAATATCCACATGATCCCTGTTGGTGAGGATATGTCGCATATCTTCCTGATAAACAATGCGTTGGCCAACGGAGAGATCGTGAGCATCCCAGGTGACCGTATCTTCGGTTCGCCACGCTATGTGGAGTGCGACTTCATGGGCAGTCGTGCCCGTTTCCCCCTCGGACCGTATATGATGGCCCTGCAGCGGGGCGTGCCGACCATTGCCACCTTCGTCATGAAGGAGTCGGCCTACCGCTATCAGGTGTATATCAGGCGCATACAGGCCGACGACCGTCAGTTTGCCAACCGCAGAGAGCAGGCGGCCAATCTCGCCCAGCAGTTCGCCAGTGAGATAGAGGCCATTCTGGGACAGTACCCCGAACAGTGGTTTAACTATTATGAGTTTTGGAATCATGATACAGGACAGTGAAGTTAAGAAGATTGACGTGCTGACGCTGCTGCCGCAGCGACCGCCGTTTGTGATGATAGACCGCCTGACCCACTACGACCAGGTGGTGACGACGGCCAGTTTCGCAGTGAGGAAGGATAACATCTTCATGGAGGAGGATGGTATGCTCAACTCCTGCGCCCTGGTGGAGAACATCGCACAGACCTGTGCGGCTCGTATGGGATACATCAACTCCTATATCTGCAAGGAAAGTGTGAAACTGGGATTCATCGGTGCCATCAAACGGCTGGGGATCGTACGTCCCGCCCGTGAGGGAGAGGTGCTCACCACCACCATCGAGGTGATCCAGGAGGTGGGGGCCGTGACGATGGTGAATGCCACGGTAAAGGTGGGCGACGAGACCATCGTGACGGCAGTGATGAGTATAGCAGAGACTGAAATCGACGCCATCAACTGATATGATACGTAAGATCGCAGACAACATCTATTCGCCCCTGGGCTTTACGACGGCAGAGAACTATGCCAGCGTGAAGGCCGGCAAGAGTCGTCTGCGTCGCTATGAGGGGGCGATGGGACTGCCAGATCCCTTCACGGCCTCACTCCTCGACTGGCAGCAGGTGGAGCCTCTCGACGGCTATACCCGATTCGAGACCATCGCCATCCACTCTGCCCGTCAGGCTCTGGCACAGACCGGTGCCGATCCTGCCTCGCCGAAGGTGCTGTTTGTGGTATCCACCACCAAGGGGAATGTCGATCTGCTGGATGCCCCGTCAGGGACGTTCCCTGCCGACAGGGTACATCTGGGTGTGGCTGCCAGGAAGGTCGCAACCTATTTCAACAATCCCAATCAGCCATTGGTGGTCTCGAATGCCTGTATCTCAGGACTCAGTGCGCAGATCACTGCCATGCGGCTGTTGGAGGGTGGAGACTATGAGACGGCCGTCGTCATCGGGGCCGATGTACAGTCGCGCTTTATCATCAGCGGTTTCCTGTCGCTGATGGCCTTGTCGCCCATGGCGTGCCGTCCCTTCGATATCGAGCGGGTGGGACTGAACTTAGGTGAGGCTGCTGCCACGATCATCTATACGAATATGGGAACGGTTGGGCCTGACGAGTGGCAGGCCGTGGGCGGAGCCGTGCGCAACGATGCCCATCACATCTCCAATCCCTCACGTACAGGGGAGGGGTGCTATCGCGCCATCCGTGCCGCCTTGGGCAATACCCCTGTTGAGGATCTGGCCTTTGTCAATGCCCATGGCACCTCGACACTCTATAACGACGAGATGGAGGCCGTGGCCATCCATCGCGCAGGATTATCAGAGGTGCCGGTCAATTCCCTGAAAGGCTATTATGGTCATACGATGGGAGCCGCAGGGGTGCTGGAGACCATCCTGTCGATGGCGGCCGTCGATGACGGTTGTGTGCTTGGCACCCGTGGCTTCGAGGAACTGGGCGTGTCGCGTCCCGTCCGTCTGTCTGCCCAGAACGGGCAGACGACGAAACGATCCTTCGTCAAGTTGTTGTCTGGCTTCGGAGGCTGCAATGCCGCCATGCTGTTCAGGAAAGGAGGTGCGCGATGACGACCAGACAATGGGTGAAGATCACGCCAGACAGTGTGGTGCTCAACGGCGAACTACTGCCTACGACGGCACAGGGCTCTGCCCTGTTGACGGAGGTCTATCGTGCCCGCATCAACGACTATCCTAAGTTCTTCAAGATGGACGAACTGAGCAAACTCGGCTTTGTCGCCTCAGAACTGATCCTACAGGCCGAGGGCGACCTTCATCGTGACTCGGAGGACCGTGCCGTCATCCTGTTCAATCGCAGCAGTTCGGTCTGCAACGACCGTAAGTATCAGGAGACGATCCAGGATCCAGACAATTATTTCCCCAGTCCGGCCCTCTTCGTCTATACCCTGCCGAATATCGTGACGGGTGAGATCGCCATCCGTAACGGCTACTATGGGGAGACCTCGTTCTACGTGCTTGACACCCATGACGAAGCCCTCATCCATCAGACTTTGGAGGCCTCTTTCCTCGACGGTACCACCAGCAGTGCGCTCTTCGGTTGGCTGGACTGTGAGGACAAGGACCATTTCGAAGCATATATGTGCTTGATAGAGAAAAAACAATAAAATAATGAGTAATATGGAAGATTTAGTATTAGAACTGAAGAAGCAGATCATTGAAGTGTTGAATCTTGAGGATGTTCAGCCCGAGGACATCGAGAACGATGCACCGTTGTTCGGATCGGGTCTCGGTCTGGACTCCATTGATGCCCTGGAACTCATCGTCATGATGGAGAAGAGTTATGGCATCAAGATCAAGGATCCCTCAGCAGGTAAGGAGATCTTCAAGTCCATCAACTCAATGGCTGAGTTCGTTCAGGCCAACCGCAAAAAGTAATTTTACGCACATGATGACAGCCCCCGGCGAAAGGATGCTTTACGCCGGGGGCTGTCATTATATGAAGTTTTTTGCAATTAACTTCTTTTATTTCATAAAAAAATAGTATTTTTGCACCCGAATTTGGGAAAATCCATTCATGGGCACATTGTCTAATGTAAAAACTCGCGGAGGCGAGGCCAATCCTCCAAGCGCCGGGCTTGCCCCTGACGCCCTCCCCGAAGCCACAAGTTCGAAAAACGGGGTGTCGGTAAGATATGTGCCAGACCCAAACAAAAGTTGGTTCGTGTTCCGCGTCTCCTATGGAAGAGTGGAGAAGGCCATGGACTATCTTGTTGAAGACGGGACCTATACGTATGCGGCCCAGCATTACGTGCTGAAACACGTGAATGGAAGGAAAAAGAAAGTCCTGGAGTATTTGATCCCCAACTTACTGTTTGCCTACACCACAGGGGATAAGGCAGAGGAATATGTTAAAAAGACACCTGCCATGTCTTATCTGTCCTATTACTATAATCATTTCGAATTGACTGGTGATAATCAGAATCCCCCCCTGATTATTCCTCATTCTGAAATGATCAACTTCATCAGGGCAACGGTCAGCAAGAGTGAGCACATTCTGTTTGTCAAGCCCTCACAGTGCCACTATAAGGATGGTGACTGGGTTCGGGTGACAGACGGTCTGTTCCGTGGCGTGGAAGGAAAGGTTGCCAGGGTATCAGGCCAGCAGAGGGTGATTGTGTCTTTGTCGAAAGTAGGATTAGTATCTACTGCCTATATTCCGACGGCTTTTATTGAGAAGAAACTATGAGAAGAGTTGTGATAACGGGCATGGGCATCTGGTCCTGTCTCGGAACAAACCTGGAAGAAGTGAAGGATTCCCTTTATAACGGGAAGTCAGGAATCGGCTTGGATGAAGACCGGTTAAGTTATGGCTACCGGTCCGGCCTTACCGGCCTTGTCATGCGTCCCCAGTTGAAAGCCCTCCTGGACCGCAGATTGCGCATGGGGTTGTCGGAGGAGGCTGAATATGCCTATATGGCCAGTAGGGAAGCATTCGAGATGGCCCATATTGATGACAACTACTTGTTGAGTCATGAAGTGGGTGCGATCTTCGGCAATGATTCTTCTTGCAGGGCTGTGGTCAGCACCAACCAGATTATGGAGGAGAAGCACGATTCTGCCCTGGTAGGTTCAGGACTGGTTTTCCAGGAACTGAATTCGACGGTCAACATGAATATGAGCACGATCTTCCATTTGCGTGGTGTCAACTTCACGGTCAGTTCTGCCTGTGCGAGCGGCTCCCATTCCATCGGTCTGGCCTATATGCTCATCAGACAAGGTTTGCAGGACATGGTGCTTTGCGGAGGTGCCCAGGAGGTGAACAAGTATGCGATGTCGTCCTTTGACGCCCTGAATACCTTCTCCGTCCGCATGGACGACCCTACGAAGGCATCAAGACCGTTTGACAAGAACCGTGACGGTCTGGTTCCCAGTGGAGGTGCTGCTGCCCTTGTGCTGGAGGACTACGATCATGCCGTCAGTCGCGGTGCCACCATTTTGGCAGAGGTCTGTGGATATGGCTTCTCAAGTAATGGCGGCGGCATCAGCCAGCCCAGTGATGAGGGGTGCGTGATCGCCATCTCGCGGGCCATGGAGGATGCAGGCGTCAAAGCCGATGATATAGACTATATCAATGCCCATGCCACCTCGACACCGCAAGGTGACATGTATGAGGCTATCGCCCTGAACCGTCTTTTCAATGGGGAACGGGCACTCATCTCCAGCACCAAGTCCATGACGGGTCATGAGTGTTGGATGGCAGGGGCCAGCGAGATCGTCTATTCCACCCTGATGATGCAGAACAACTTCGTTGCTCCCAATATTAACTTTGAGGAGCCAGATGAATATTCGGAGCCTCTGAATATTGCCGCAAAGAGGGTTGATATGGAGATCAACTATATCCTCAGTAACTCATTTGGTTTTGGAGGTACGAACTCTGCATTGGTTATCAAGAAGTATTAAACGAGTGTAGGAGATGGGCTTAGGCGGAAGAAGGAAAGAGGGAACGACCTACGGCAATGCCAGGATGTTCAGTATGCTGATCAGTCTGCTGAAGCATGTGAATATCAAAGTGATGTACTGTTTCATGTCGGTCTGTGTCATTCCCGTGACATTGGTCTTAAGCCCAGGTGCCCGGATTGCCTATCGGTATTTCCGTCAGAAGAAAGGGTATGGTCGCTGGAAGTCTTTCAAGGCGACATACTGGAATCACTGTATCTTCGGTCAGACGGTCATAGACAAGTTTGCGATGTACGCCGGTCAGAAACTTCGGATTGCCTACCATGGTGATGATATCCTGAAGGAGATGATGTCAAGGCCGGAACCGATGCTGATGCTGAATGCGCATATCGGATGCAGTGAGATCGTCGGCTACTCCTTTCATCTTACCAAACCATGTAACATACTGGTCTATGGAGGGGAGAAGCAATCACTGATGAGTTACCGTCAGGCTTCTTTCGGGGATATGAATATGAAGATGATCCCCGTTGGCATAGAGACTTCCCACAGTGAGGAGATCATAGATGCCCTGGATAAGGGTGAGGCTGTCAGTGTCTTCTTGGACAGGGTCATGAACAAGAATAAGGTTGTGACCTCATCGATACATGGTCATCATGTCCATCTGGCTAAAGGCCCTCTGTCACTTGCCACGACAAGAGGACTGGATGTCCTGATGGTGAGTGCGATGAAAGAGAAAGACGGCTCATATACGGCTTATATGACACCATTATATTACGATAAGTCATTGCCAAAGGGCGAGCAAAGACGACAGTTGGCCAATGCTTACACGGCCGAAATGGAGAAACTGCTGGATGCTTATCCACTGCAATGGTTCAACTATTCAGATATCTGGGTAGATTAGTGGCAGATTATTGTAACAATCAAAAATAGAAAAAATGACTAGAGTAGAAATTGAAGAAAAGGTAAAGAATTTCCTGATTGAGGACTTGGAGATTGACGAGGCAAACATCTTCCCAGAGGCAAAGTTGAAGGAGGATATGGGTATTGACAGCCTTGACTATGTGGATATCGTCGTCATCGTGGACAAGAACTTCGGCTTTAAGATCAAGCCCCAGGAGATGACCGACGTGAAGACACTTTCCCAGTTCTATGATTATATAGAATCTAAAGTCGGCTAAGTCTGGTCGTGGAACTGAAGGACATTCCCATTACCAGTCTGATACCTCAGCGCCCTCCCTTCGTGATGGTGGATAGGGTACTGTCTTGCGAAAAGGCTGAGGCTGTAACGGAACTGGCCGTGCGCGAGGATAATATCTTCCTCGATGATATGGTGTTAGCGCCGGCAGGTGTCATGGAGAACATGACACAGTCGTGTGCTGCCAGAATGGGATGTATCAACAGGGAACAGAAGGATTCCATCAAAATAGGCTTTATCGGCAACATCCGCAATTGCACTATCATCCGACAGCCTCGCTGTCATGAGACCTTGCATACCTATATTGAGATCGTGAAGGAGGTGTTTAACCTGACTCTGGCCAATGTCACGATGAAAGTCGGGGATGAAGTCATTGCCTCTGCCAGTATGAAGATTGCACTGACAGACATCAAAGCGACATGAAATCGACTTTCCGCTTCAAGATCAGGTTCAGTGAGGTAGATGCCATGAGGGTCGTCTGGCATGGCGCTTATGCGAAGTATCTGGAAGATGCACGGGAGTATTTTGGACAGATGTACGGTCTGGACTATCACCTGATCGTGGATAATGGTTTCTTTGCACCTATCGTTGACATGTCTATTCAATATAAGCAACCCCTAAGATATGGGATGGAGCCCGAGATGACAATCAGTTATTGTCCGACGGAGGCTGCCAAGATCATATTCGACTATGAGATCCGTCATCCTGAAAACGGCAGTGTGATGGCCACGGGACGGACTGTGCAGGTCTTTATGGATCGCGATTATCAATTGGTATGGGACATGCCGGCATTCTATAAGGAATGGATGAAACGGTGGGGTATAAATAATAAAGAGGTATAGGGAATAATGGAATCGATATACATAACAGGTGCAGGAGTTGTATCGGCTATCGGTATCGGAAAATCCGAGACACTGGTTTCCCTCAGGAAAGAAGAGTCCGGTATTCGTCAGATGAGATATCTCTCATCCATTCATCGTGATCTTCCTGTTGGCGAGGTTCAACTCAGCAATGAGGAGATGATGCAGATGTTGGGTGTCTCCCAGAATCTTTTTCTGACGCGCACAGCACTGATAGGCAGGATGGCCTTACGTGAGGCTCTGGAACAGGCTGGTCTTGCGGGCGACAAGTTGAATGAGGTTCCCTTTATTTCGTCAACGACCGTTGGCGGCATGGACCGGCGAGAGTTGTATTATGGCAAAGAGAGGGAATTCAACAGTGGTTATGCCTACGCTCTCCTCTCCACACATAACTGCGCAGACTGTACGGAAATGATTGCTGACTATTTTGGTAAATTCGCCTTTTTGTCAACTGTCTCTACAGCCTGTTCTTCTGCGACGAATGCTCTTATTACAGGCGCAAACATGTTGCGTTGTGGCATGGCAGAGATGGTTGTCGTAGGTGGTGCAGAGTGTCTGACCATGTTCCACTTGAATGGATTCAATACGTTGATGATATTGGACCATCAACCGTGCAGACCATTCGACAGGGACCGTGCTGGTCTGAACCTGGGTGAAGGTGCAGGCTATCTGGTCCTGGAGACTGCAGCATCTGTCAAGAAGCGTGGCGTACAGCCTTTGTGTCAACTTAGTGGTTATGGTAATGCTTGTGACGCATTCCACCAGACAGCCTCGTCGCCCGACGGTGAAGGTGCTGTCTTGGCCATGCAGGAGGCATTGGCATTGGCAGGACTGCAGCCCTCGGATATCCAGTATATCAATGCCCATGGCACAGGAACGCCCAATAACGACGAGAGCGAAAGCCATGCCATCCGTCGCGTATTTGGTGACCATCTGCCTCCCATATCATCTACCAAGTCGTTAACAGGCCATACTACCAGCGCATCTGGCAGTATTGAGGCTGTCTTGTGTATATTGGCTATCCAGAACCAGTTCCTGCCAGTGAATATCCATTGGCAAACGCCTATGGAGAACGGTATCATCCCCGTGACGGATCCCCATCCTCAGACAGAGATTAAACATGTTTTGAGTAATGCTTTTGGATTCGGCGGTAATGATTCGTCCCTGATTCTGTCTAAATATGATGCATGATATGAAACGACAACAGGTATTCATACAAGCAGCCGAACAAATATCCATCCAGCAGCCGTTGTCTGAACAGTGGATGGAAGAGCCCATTCTCTACCAGGATCTTCTGGTAAAAGCGATCAACCCTTCGTTCCGTGATTATATGTCCCCCGGCGAGGTTAGAAGAATGGGTAATCTGATGAAGCGTGCTCTTGTTACTGCACTCAAGGTTCTGGAAGAAACAGGTGTAGAACATCCTGATGCGATTATCACGGGAACCAGCATCGGTAGCCTTGATTATACGGAGAGATTCCTGGATGCCATGATTGAGAACGGTGAGGAGACACTCAGTCCCACCTACTTCATGCAGTCAACCCATAACACAGTAGGGGCGACACTTGGCATATACACGAAGACGCATGGCTATAATACGACCTACTCACATGGAGGTCTCAGTTTTGATCTGACATTGTTGGATGCCTGGATGCAGATGCAGTTAGGCAAAATCCGTACAGCCTTGGTGGGCGGACAAGAAGAAATGAGTGAATCTTATTTCAGTCTGCTTCAGAAGGCCGGATATGTCGGACAGGAAGGCATGGATCCCTGTGGAGAGGTAGCCATGTCCATGATGCTCAATTGTGCCGAAAGCCCAGAGGACCTCTGTGAGTTGGCAGGTATCAACGTCTGTCAGTTGCTCTCTGCGGATAAACTGAAGGATATTCTGAAAAAGATGCTGGACGATGCGGGGATGACCATCAGTGACATCAGTGCCGTGATGACGGGTGTCAATGGGAATCCTGCTAATGATCAGCCTTATCGGGAGATGATTGACTCTGTCTTCCAGGATATGCCGCTCTTGCACTACAAACATCTTTTTGGAGAGAACTACACGGTTTCTGCCTTGGGCCTCTATGCTGCTGCCCATTGTCTGAAGAAAGGTGTCGTGCCGACATTCCTCTATGATGTTCGGAGTCAGTCCCGCAGTGACCAGCCAAAGGCTATCCTGTTATTGAACCACATGAAGGGGAAGGAGTTCTCGCTCATTCTATTGAAGAAGATATGATATTGAAACTGTTACCCATTTCAATCCTTCAGTGCATGCTGCTTTCAGGTGGGCAGGTGCTGATGAAGTACGGTCTGACGAAAGCAGGGGATTTCTCATTGACGTGGCAGTATTTCCTGAGGCTGTTTACGAACTGGCAGTTCATCTGCTGTGGTTTGTGCTATGGGGCTGGTTCCATCCTGTGGATGTATATCATCAAGCATTTCCCATTCAGTATGGCTTATCCGATGGTCAGTCTCAGTTACGTGATGGGCATGTTCGCTGCCATCATCTTCTTTCACGAACAGATACCTATGACCAGATGGATTGGCGTGTTCTTAATTATGTCTGGTTGTATATTAATAGCAAAATGAAATGAAACGATTGTTTTTGATAGTATTAGTTGCTGTCTTTTCGCTTTGTGTAAGTGGACAGACGAAACTGACAGCCGAGCAGCAGAAACAACTGGTTGAGAAGATCGACAAGGCGGCTTCGGCCACGAAGAGTATGCAGTGCGACTTCACACAGACCAAGCGTATGAAACTATTGAAAAGGGAGATGAAATCCACTGGTTTGATGTACTTCAAACAACCAGACAAACTGCGGTGGCAATATACCTCACCTTATGATTATACATTTATCATGAATGGCGATAAGGTGCGTATCAAATCAGCCAAATCTACTCAGGACATCAATGTCCAGGGCAATAAGATCTTCCGTCAGATTACCAACATTATCCTCAATACCGTTACTGGTGGAGGTCTGAAGAGCGCATCTGACTTCAAAGTTGAGGTATATCAATCAGAAAAAGGCTATTTTGCAAAACTCTATCCCAAGAAAAAGGAAGTGAAGCAGGTCTATCAGTTGATAGAAATTTATTTCAATCCTGCTTTAACCATGGTTAGCAGTGTAAAGATGATTGAAAAGACTGGTGACGAGACACTTGTCAACCTGAATAATCTTAAGGCCAATGCTCCTATTAATGAGAAGATGTTTGCTGTTGATTAGTGTTCTGTTGCTGACATGCCAGAATCCTGTTCATGCGTCGCAGATTTTGAATGATTCCGTTGTCTGCAAAGAGTATAATCTGCTGATGCAGGTGAGGGGACATGAGGTGACGGCGATATGTATTATGAATATGGAAGCAGATGCTCATGTTGTGGGAACGATCATTAATGAGTTTGGTGTAAAGGTGTTTGATTTCACTTATGACAATGGCAAGGCTCAGATTCTCAATGTGATTGGTCCTCTTGATAAATGGTATATTAGAAAGGTATTAAAAGGAGATTTCTCCTTCATATTGTCAAATATTGGTCGTGGTGAGAATGCTGTAAAAAAGAAGAGGCGACTTGACATCATGCCCAATGGCGATATCAGTGTCTGTAATGAGAGATATAAAATTAACTATCTATTTACTCCAATAAAGACTCAAAATGAAATTGATAAATGACTTTTATAGTATTGTTGACGAAACTTTCAGTGACGGCACATACAGTTGTAAAGTGAAGATGAATCCTTTGCACGACCTTTACAAAGCACATTTCCCGGGAAATCCTGTTACACCAGGTGTTTGTCTGGTGCAGATGGCCACGGAAATACTTGAGCAGAAATACAGCAAGAAATTCTTGCTGAGTGAGGCTGTAAATATTAAATTCAGGAAAACCGTTGGCCCTAATGACGAGCCAACATTTGTTTTTACTAAAGTGGATTTTGAGGAGAATCTTCTAAAAACGAGTGTGAGTATTGAGGACGGTGAGGATCAATATGTAAAGATGTCATTGATTTATAAAGTATCTGATTGATGTCAGCAGGTTTGAAGGATAGAAAACTGTGTGTAATCATCCCGACGTATAATAACGTCCAGACCATCAGTCAGGTGGTACAGGACGTGATGGCGTATTGCGATCAGTTGATTGTCGTTGACGATGGTTGTACAGACGGGACGCTTGATGTCCTTCAATCTCTATCTGAGAGCATACACATCGTTTCCTATCAGCCGAATAGGGGAAAGGGCCATGCACTGGTAGCAGGTTTTAAAAAGGCAAAGGATATGGGATTTACCCATGCCATCACGATAGATGCAGACGGTCAGCATTTTGCAGACGATATTCCATGCTTGATAAAAGAGATGGAAAAATGTCCTGATGGTATCATCGTTGGATGCCGTAATCTGACGGAAAAGAATATGCCACGGCAAAATACATTTGCCAATCGTTTCTCTAATTTCTGGTTCCGTTTGCAGACAGGCATCAACCTCTCTGACACCCAGAGCGGATACAGGCTCTATACGTTGTCCTCATTACGAGGTTTAAGCCTGATCACCTCTCGTTATGAAGCAGAATTGGAGTTGTTGGTCTTTGCCGCATGGGCTGGTGTCCAGATTAGTTCCGTGCCCGTGAAAGTGTATTACCCGCCAGTAGGGGAGAGGGTCAGCCATTTCCGTCCTGTCTATGATTTCGTGCGAATCAGCATCCTCAATACTGTCCTGTGCGTGACAGCACTTGTTTATGGTTTCCCCAGATGTCTGGCACGATGCATTAAAAGATGGTTCTAATGAGTAGGGCATGGTACATTATGAGGCAGACGGCCTATACGGTATTCTCCTTCTGCTACTTCATAGGCTTCGCCATCGATATGACGGTACGAGGCTTCTTCCTCATCACGTTGGGAGGGCCTACTGAGGAGCATAAAAGGAAGTATCATGCCATCCTTCAGCATAAGTCCCGCTTCGTGATCAATCATGTGCCTGGTACCACGTTTTCATATAGTAACCCTCAGGGTGAGACTTTTGAGAAACCGTCTGTCATTATCAGCAATCACCAGTCTCATTTGGATCTGATGGCTATTATGATGCTGACCCCCAATCTGATCATCCTGACTAAAAAGTGGGTATGGCATAACCCGTTCTATGGCATTGTCATCCGTTATGCGGACTATTTCCCTATTACAGATACGGATCAGATGATGCAGAACATCGAGGGAAAGGTCAAGGAGGGTTACTCTGTGGTGATTTTCCCAGAAGGCACCCGTTCCCCAGATAGTCAGATTATGCGTTTCCATCGTGGCGCATTTTATTTGGCAGAGAATCTTAACCTGGATATCGTACCCATTTTTATCAACGGATTTGGTCAGGTACTGCCTAAGGAGTCGTTTCATCTCCATCCTGGCCACATGTCATTAGAAGTCATGAAAAGGATTCACCGTGATGATCCACAACAAGTGTGTGGGTATCGGGAAATGACCAAGAGATTGCATGGTGTTTATCTGAAAAAGAATGAAGAAGTGCGTCATCATAGGTAGTGGCTTAGGCGGGTTATCCTGTGGCTGTGTCCTTGCGAAGAATGGGTATGAGGTCACCATATTGGAGCAGGGAGTCCAGATTGGCGGCTGTCTCCAATGTTTCCGACGGGGAGATGCCGTCTTTGAAACAGGTATGCACTATATCGGCAGTGCCGATCCTGGTCAGACGCTCAACACGATATGGCATTATCTGGATATTGGAGCCGATATCCCATTGGAAAGGCTTAATCCTGGGGGGTATGATGTGGTTTCGTTCCAAGGCGACCATTTCAGGTTTGCTAATGGGAGAGAGAACTTTATCAACACCCTTGCACAGCAATTTCCACAAAGTAAGGATGAATTGGCGAAATATTATGATTTGATTCAAGTGGTGACATCATCAGCAGCGATGCACTCTCTCAATAGTGATGTGGATTTGAATGTCAATGCAGATTATCAGATTGCCAGTGTCAATGAGGTGATCGATAGTGTCATCAGTGATCCTCTCTTACGGCAGGTTCTTGCAGGGATACAGCCTTTATATGCAGGAGAAAAAGACCGTACGCCATTCTTTACGCATGCCTTGATCTTCGATTTCTATAATCAGAGTGCCTTCCGCATCGTGGGGGGTAGTAGTCTGGTCGCAGATTCTCTTCTGAAGTCTCTTCAGGGAAAAGGAGGTCGGGTATTGGTACGACATAAGGTGGAAAAGATAGAATGTGATGAGTCACGAGCAACGGCTGTCATTACGGCCGAAGGCGAACGTTTCCCTGCTGATTTGGTTATCAGTGCCATCCATCCGGCCCGTACGATGCCACTCATTGATAGTCACCTCATCCGACCAGCCTATAGAAAACGGGTAGAAAGTGTCAGAAACACCACTTCGGCCTTTACGGTCTATCTGAAATTCAAGAAGAATACAGTGAAGTATTTGAACAGTAACTTATTCTTTTATCGTACCGATACGACTTGGGGATGTGAAGACTATGATGAGCGTTCCTGGCCCAAGTATCTTCTCTATATGCATTTCTGCCATGAGAAGAATCCGACCTATGCAGAGACGGGTCAGATACTCACCTATATGCGATTTGATGAGATGCAGCGGTGGTATGGTACTCATGTCGGCCACCGTGGTGAGGAATATGAGACTTTTAAGAGAAGGAAAGCAGAAGCGGTTATCGCTGCCTTGGAACAGGAAATACCTGGAATCACTAACCAGATAGATCAATACTATACATCAACGCCCCTGACCTATCTGGATTATACAGACATTCCTGAAGGAGCCATGTATGGCATAGCGAAAGATGTGAATGATTTTGGACAGGTGGGCATTAGCAGTAGGACTAAAATCCCCAATCTGTTACTGACGGGACAGAGCATTACCTGTCATGGTATGTTGGGGGTCTTGGCTGGCAGCATGGTCACCTGTTCGGAAGTGCTGACGCGAGAGGAACTCTTCTCTCAATTAAAGAAGATGAGTTGAGATGAAGGTAGCGGTGTTCTATTATAGCCAGAGCGGACAGGCACTCGACGTTGCAGAGCATATTTGTAGTGAAGTGACAGGTCCTGTCATTTATAAGCAGATCATACCTTTGCAGGACTATCCTTTTCCATGGACCAAAGAAAAGTTCTTTGCTGTGTTTCCGGAGACGCGTCTTGCGATGCCGCCCTCTGGGATACGACCAATAGATTTCTCAGATATAGAAGATGCAGACATGGTGCTGGTGGTGGGACAATCATGGTTTCTTTCTCCATCACTCCCCCTTCAGTCATTCTTGGAAGATCAGCATGTAAAAGACTATCTGAAAGGAAAAGATGTTGTGTTTGTCAATGCCTGTCGGAATATGTGGCTGATGACGAGTCGTAAGATAAAGGTTTATTTGAAGGCGGCCGAGGCAAACTGGGTGGGACATATCGTCCTACAGGATCAGAGGGCCAATCTGATCAGTGCTGTCACGATTGTCCGTTGGCTGATATATGGAAAGAAGGGGGCGTCATGGCTATTACCCAGTGCTGGCATCTCCCAGAAGGACATCGTATCGGCATCCCGTTTCGGTAAACTCATGGAAGGTGTGTGGGAGAAAGGAAACCTGAATCATTTGCAGACAAACCTTTTATCTGTGGGTGCCATTCAGTATCAGCCCTCGGTATTGTTCTTGGAAAAGGCGGGTCATCGTATGTTTGGCTTCTGGGCCAAGTTCATACGACGGAAGGGGGACTTCGGAGATCAGAGACGGCGTTTCAGAACAAATCTCTTTTTCTACTACCTTCTGACGGTCTTGTTCATAGTGTCCCCATTCGCACAGGTGTTCTTTTATCTGACATATCCTTTGCATCGTGTTCGTGATCATCAACAGATAGATTGTAATCTCTAAAAAATACATATATCATTATGGATGTATTCATAACGAAAGCAGCCAAGTTCTTTCCGAACGACCCCGTACCGAATGATGATATGGAGTGTTATTTGGGAATGGTTGATGGAAAACCGTCAAAGGCACGTAGGGTCGTGTTGAGTCGTAATGGCATCAAACAGAGATACTATGCCATGGATAAGGAAGGGAACACAACCCATACCAATGTCCAAATGGCTGCTAATGCAGTTCGTGGACTTCTGGATGAACGCCTGTCATTGGACGATGTCGATCTGTTGGCATGTGGTACAGCAACTCCAGAACAGGTTTTGCCGTCACATGGCGTTATGGTACATGGTGAACTTGGTGGTAATAAGAATATAGAGGTGGTCTCACTCGCAGGCTCCTGCTGTTCAGGCATTGATGCTCTGAAGTATGCCTATATGGCCACAAAACTCGGATTAGCGAAGAATGCAGTGGTTGTTGCTTCAGAACGTCCGTCTGCTTGGATGAGGGCCTCTTATTTCCAGAAGGAATCAGAGAAACTGGTTCTGTTGGAAAACCAACCCATGCTGGCCTTCGAGAAGGAGTTCCTGCGCTGGATGCTGTCTGATGGTGCCCTGGCCGTGCTGCTTCAGGAAAAAACCAACGAGTCGGATCTCTCCCTTCGTATTGACTGGATTGACATCACGTCGTTTGCCAATACCAAGGAGACCTGTATGTATTCCGGTGCTGAGAAAGATGCTGACGGCAAACTGAAGGGTTGGGCGGATTTCCCAAGTGAGGAATGGCTGACGGAGTCAATCTTCGCCCTTAAGCAAGACGTTCGTATGCTCGGAGAGCATGTTGTACCCTTAGGCGTCACTTATCTCTTGCAGATGGGAGAGAAGTATCATTTCACGCCCGACGATATCGACTGGTTCCTGCCACACCTCTCTTCGATGTTCTTCAAGGATAAGATTCTGGAGGAATCGAAGAACAGGGGATTCTTTATTCCTGAGGAGAAATGGTTCCTGAATCTGTCCAAGGTGGGAAATATCGGCTCTGCATCGCCCTTTGCCATGATAGAGGAGTTGTTGTATTCTGGTAAGTTGAAGAAGGGTCAGAAGATTCTGGTCATGGTGCCAGAGAGTGCCCGCTTCTCCTATTCCTACATGATGATGACTGTTTGCTGAGATCTAAAGGATGAAAATCGAAGAGGTACCTCAGGATTTGAAGTATTGTAAGGACGCCATTGTGCGTGACCAGAACTATGCCGTCGATAATGATGGACGTTATCACATGGTTAAAAGCGACGGTTGGACACCGAAGAATGATGCGCTTGACTTGGCTTTGGAGGAGGATGTGGACAGAGAGGAAAGGAGTCGTATGACCATGCATACTTCTGATGATTTCAAAGGCTTTGAACTGAATTTAAGCCATCAGCCGGCGGCCCATTGTGAGAATGGTGCCATATCCACCTTGCTTCGCTTTTATGGCATCGAATTGTCGGAGCCGATGATTTTCGGTCTGGCCAGTGGCCTGTTCTTCACCCATATCACGTTTATTAAGATGGGCGGACTGCCTGTCACATCATTCCGCACCTTCCCTGGTGTGCTTTTCATGCGCATCACCAAACTGTTGGGCATTAAGTCCACGACGCGGCGTTTCTTCAGCCGTGAGGCGGCCATGCGAAAACTTGACGAGATGATTCTGAAACAGCAGAAACCCGTGGGATGTGTGGTGGGTATGTATGACTTACCATACATGCCCAAGGAATATCGCTTCCGCTTCAATGGCCACAACATCTGCATCATGGGCAAGGATGAGGAGCGCGATCTGTACTGCGTGCTCGACTCCAACGCCACGCAGAAGGTGACCATCAGTTCAAAGGATCTGGCAGAGGTGCGATTCCCCAAGGGGGGTGTCTATCCTCTTATGGGACAGATGTACTGGATTAAGTCAGTACCCGAACAGTTGCCTGATCTCAGGCCGCTCATCCTGAAGTCCATACATAAAACTTGTTGGTATATGACATCTCAGCCCAAGTTTATTAAGTATGTGGGCACTAACGGCATTCTCTACTTGTCGGAGCGTATCAGGAATTGGGAGACCATGATGGGCAAACGCAAGGCGCTGCTCAATCTGGCACAGGTCGTGCGCATGTTGGAAGAGATAGGTACGGGTGGGGCAGGCTTCCGTTTCATGTATGGTGCTTTCCTCCAGGAGGCCGCTGATGTGACGGGCATTAACGAACTGAACGATTACTGCCGTCGCATCACGGAGATTGGTGATCTATGGCGTGACTTTGCCTATAAGGCATCACGTATTATTAAAAGGCGGGAAAAAGATCAATATACATATAACGACTTGGGCGACCTTTTGCAAATCATTGCAGAGAAAGAGCGCGCTCTGTTCCTCGACCTTGATCGTATGGTAAAGAACTACATGTAAAGTGAATCATAAAGATAATTCAATATGAAGAAAAAAGATGTTCCTCAGGATTTGAAATATTACAAGGGAAGTGTCATCCGTGACCTGACCTATGCACTTGATGATAACGGGCACTATGAGGCTGTCAGGAGTGACGGTTGGGAACCAAAGACAGAGGCCTTGGATATATTTCTTGATACGCTTAACGACAAGGAAGAGCGTGGGCAGATGGAGTTGTTAGTGCCGACAGAGTTCCAAGGAAGTGAACTGAAGATTGATCACAGACATGCCGCCCATTGTGAGAACGGCACCATTTCGTCTTTGCTCCGCTTCTATGGTATCAACCTGTCGGAACCGATGGTGTTCGGCCTGGCCAGCGGTCTTTTCTTCGCCCATCTGACGTTTGTCAAGATGAACGGCATGCCCGTAACGGCTTTCCGCACTGTTCCTGGTGTGTTGTTCAAGCGCATCACACGACTTCTGGGCATCAAGTCGGCTTCGCAGCGGTTCCTCAGCAAGGAGAAAGCCATGCGCAAACTCGACCAGTTGATTTTGGAGGAACGCATACCTGTGGGCTGTGTGGTAGGCATCTATGAATTGCCTTACTATCCTCCTGAAAACCGCTTCCGCTTCAATGGTCACAACATCTGTATTATCGGCAAAGATGAGGAGAGCGGTGACTATCGTGTGTTGGACTCCAATGCCACAGAGAAGGTAACAATCACGCGTGAGGATCTGATTAAGGTTCGTTTCGCCAAGGGCGCCTATCCTCTCATGGGACAGATGTATTGGATCAAGTCCATTCCTGAGGACCTGCCAGAACACATGCGGACGGATAAGCCTGACGTGGAATTTCTGAAACCGTTGGTACTTAAGGCTATCAAGGATACCTGCAAGAATATGACGTCGCAACCCAAGTGGTTCCCATACGTGGGAGTTAATGGTATTATGTACTTGTCGCGGAAGATGCGTACTTGGGAAAAGAAGGAAGGCAAACGTCGTGCGCGGCTTTACCTTGTTCAGGTAATCCGTATGCTGGAGGAAATAGGAACGGGTGGCGCTGGCTTCCGCTTCGTCTATGGGGCCTTCTTGCAGGAGGCATCCGAGCGGACGGGTATTGCCGAACTGAATGACTTTTCCCTTCGTATCACTGAGATTGGAGATATGTGGCGTGACTTTGGCTATAAGGCTTCCAAAGTATTCAAACGCCGCGCTGGTGAGACATACACTTACGATGACCTTGCCGATATGCTTGAAAAGATTAGCGATGCAGAGCGGTCGTTCTTCCTTGATTTGTTGAAAGCAGTAGAACGATATATCAAATAATGTCAAGATTTCATACGATTCTTCTTGTTCTTCTGATGGCCGTGAACGTCCAGGCCTATAAGTTGTCATTCTATATTCCACAGGAGAATCCGACAGGAACAGGCGTCATTGTCTGTCCTGGTGGTAGTTATTTCTGGCTTGATACAGCGACGGAAGGAAAAGGCGTTGCTGAATGGCTCTGCCAAAATGGTATTGCTGCCTTTGTGTTGGAATATAGTCATGGGGGGTGGGGGGCCTTTGCCTTCCATGTCCGTACGAAAGGACGTAGTTTCCCTGCCGGTTTCAATGATCTGCGTGCTGCCCTCGACAGTGTCAGGAGCCATGCCCATGAATATGGTATCAGGGAAGACCGTGTCGGATGTATGGGATTCTCTGCTGGTGGTCATCTGGTGATGCATGCGGCTGAACAGTTGGCTGGTACACCATCCAGCCCGTTTTTCGTAGCACCGATGTATCCCGTCGTGTCCATGACCCATCCCTGTACCCATAAGCGATCGCGTAGGGGACTGTTGGGCGAGACCTCTTCACAGACTCTGAGGGATTCCTTGTCGTTGGAGAACCACGTGCCCTCCAACTGTCCGCCTGTCTTCCTGATGAACTGCCATGACGATCCAATCGTTCACTATCACAATGCCGAACTGTTGGATTCGGCACTGACCGTCCATCAGGTTCCCCACCACTATGAGCATTACCAGACAGGTGGTCATGGCTTTGGTGCGACAGCAGAGAAAACCACGGAGGAGGCTATCCAATGGAAGGGTCGGTTTCTGGTTTGGCTGAAGGATCTGGTTAAATAGAATAGATGATGGTAAGGTTTTTCTTAAACATATATGATTATCTGCAGAAGAGACGCAGACTGTGCATGGGCCTGATGTTTGTCTGCATCGCCATCCTGTTGGCCATGATGGCTTCGCTGAGATATAACGAGAATATTTACGACTTCCTCCCTGTCAGCGGTAATGAGCAGAAAGCCATTACCTTGTATCAGGATATCTCGGGCGGTCAGCGCGTCTTCGCTATGTTCAAGAGTAAAGATGGTGATACGGATAATTCCGACCGTTTGACAGAGGCTGTCGATTCATTCGCCCAGGGCCTGCAACCGATAGTTGGGCGGGGACATATTACAGATGTGACCTCACAGGTTGATTTCGAGAAGGTGATGGATATCACCAATTTCGTCTATAAGAATATGCCGCTGATGCTGCGTGATTCCGACTATGTGCGCATGGAACGTCTGCTTTCTACGCCAGGATATGTCGAAGATCAGTTGTCCAACGACGTACAAAGTATTATGATGCCCGCCACGGGCTTCTTCACGTCGAACATTAGCAACGATCCATTAGGACTCTTCTCGCCGATCATCGACAGGTTGCAGTCCCGCCAGTCGTCCATGCCTGTTGAGATCGACAATGGTTATATCTTCTCGGCAGGGAAGAAGTTCGCCATTGTAATTATGAACTCGCCATTTGGGGCCATGGAGTCGGCAAATAACAGCATGCTTGTCAGTGAGATTGACAGTGTCGTCCAGCAAACCATGCAGGCCATGCCCGATGTCGATATCGCCATCACTGGTGCGCCTATCATTGCTGTAGGAAATGCCACCCAGATCAAGAACGACAGTTATTGGGCAATCTCCATCTCTGTCACGCTTATCATTCTATTACTGGTGTTCTCTTTCCGTAAGGTCAAGCATCTGATACTGATAGGTGTGGCCATCATCTTCGGATGGCTCTTTGCCATGGGTTTCATCGCCGTGATGAGAAGCGATGTGTCACTGATCGTCTTGGGAATAGGCTCTATCATTATCGGTATAGCCGTCAACTATCCGCTTCATTTCGTCTTACACACAGACCATGGTGGTACAGTGCGAGAGGTGTTAAAGGAGATGGTCTCGCCGTTGTTAATCGGTAATATCACCACCGTTGGTGCCTTTGCCAGTTTAATGCCCCTTGATGCGCCTGCCTTGCGCGACCTGGGTTTCTTCGCAGCCTTTATGCTGATAGGTACCATCCTCTTCGTGCTGGTCTTTTTGCCTCATTTGGTGAAATCGAGAGTGCAGGCAGAAGAGGAGCATCTCTCTTTCGGCAAGATATCTTCCATGTCGCCTGATCGTCACCGTTGGTTGCTGTGGGTATTATTGATATTGACAGTCGTTTTCGGCTACTTCAGTCTGGGAACCTCTTTCGATACGAACATGCACCACATCAACTATATGACAAAGGAGCAGCAGACCCTGTTGGATGAAATGAAGGCCTCGGCAGGTATCAGTGATACCTCCAATGTCTATGTAGTGACAGAGGGTGAGACATGGGATCAGGCTCTGAGCCGGAGAACCCGTATCGCCCCGTTACTGGACAGCCTGAAAGTCGCTGGCACCTTGACATCGTATTCGGATGTGACATCGCTCATCTGCTCGGTGGAAGAACAACAGCAACGGATTGCCAGATGGAACACTTTCTGGGAGCAGCACCGCGACAAGGTGTTGGCAGAACTGAAGCAGAAGGCTCCCCAATTTGATTTCAGTACGGAGGCATTCGAAGGTTTTGAAGAGATCATCAACCGTTCTTATATCCCTCAACCGTTTGATTATTTTGAGCCCATCCAGTCTGTCCTGCTTGACAATTCATTCAGCACCAGCACGGGTATCTGTTCTGTGGTCGATGTGATTGATCTTAATCCAGAGGATATGGACCGTGTGGAGGCTGCTCTGAATGAGAGTTTAGGAACGGATGGTTATGCTTTCGACTTTGTGGGCATGAACAGTGCTATTGCCGATTCGCTGTCCGATGACTTCAACTATATCGGTTTTGCCTGCGGATTCATTGTGTTTATCTTCCTATGGCTCTCGTTTGGCAGACTGGAACTCAGTCTGTTGGCTTTCCTACCGATGGCCATGGGCTGGCTTTGGATACTGGGTATCATGTATCTCTTCGGTATGCAGTTCAATATCGTCAATGTTATTCTCGCTACCTTTATCTTTGGACAGGGTGACGACTATACTATTTTCATTACTGACGGACTGATTAATGAGTTTGCATACCACAAGAAACTCTTACCATCCTATAAGAACAGCATTGTTATCTCGGCCCTGATCATGTTCATCGGTATGGGATCGCTCATTGTGACCAAGCACCCGGCCCTCCACTCGCTGGCAGAGGTGACAATCGTGGGTATGTTTACGGTGGTGCTGATGGCATGGATCGTACCCTCGTTGGTATTCAACTGGCTCGTCAAGTCCAATGGCATCGTGCGTCCAGAGCCCATCACTGTAGGCAACCTGTGTCGCAAGTTGTTTGGTTGTCAGAATCGCCACGAAGAGAATACTACCCACGCTTTCCATCATTATATAATAGGTAAATATACCTATAAGGGTTATGGTGTCGAGCGCGAGACAAGGCAACTGTTGAAGCGGCATAATGACTTCAGTCAGTGGATTGACGGCTATCAGCCCACGAATCCATCATCTAATATTGTATCCGTGATAGATGCTGGCCATGGACAGTTCTCCTTACTTTTCGCCCTTGTTCATCCAGAACTTGAAATCCACTCATACGCCTTTGATGGGGATGATGCGGCTTTGCTTGCTGCCTGTGAGCCTAAACCATCGAACCTCCATGCCCATTATTCTGAGAGTGAACAGGTGGCACTGGAAACAGCGGGCGACAGTAATATCATCCTGTTATCCAGCCTGTTGGGGAATCATAAAAAGAACAGCATATAATTAACCCAAAGAGAATGAATAAGTATAATCCTTCACAGTTTGATGACATCCGTCCCTATTACGACAGTGAGATTCCCGCTGCCATGCATCGTATCGTTGACAGCGACTTCTTTGGTCTGCTCTGCACATACGTCTATCCTGGTCATAACCCTGAGGATGTCAAGAAGATGATGCTCTCTTTCAAAACGATCCGCGACTTTCAACTGGAGGTGATGCGCTGCGTGAACGAGCAGGTGATTGCCCGTTCCACGACTGCCTTTACGTATAGTGGCGTGGAGAATCTCGACCCCAAGAAGCAGTATCTCTTTGTCAGCAACCATCGTGACATCATGCTTGATGCCTGTCTGCTACAGTATATCCTGTATAAGAACGGACATGAGACGACGGAGATTACCTTTGGTGCCAACCTGATGTCGTCGCCACTTGTGATTGATATCGGCAAGGCTAACAAGATGTTCCGTGTGGAGCGCGGGGGCAATATGAAAGATTTCTACTTGTCTTCGAAACATCTGAGCGACTATATCCGTTATGTTCTAACGGAGAAGGGACAGAGCATGTGGATTGCTCAGCGTAATGGACGAACGAAGAACGGCAGGGACCAGACGGATCAGGGCATTATCAAGATGTTCTGCATGAGTGAACCGTCAGACAAGATCAAGGCCCTGTCGGAACTGAACATCATTCCCGTGTCCGTGAGTTATGAGTGGGAGTCGTGCGACGTACTGAAGGCTTTAGAACTCTATGAGTCACGATTCAGCAAATATATTAAGAAACCTGGCGAGGACCTGAACAGTATCCTAACGGGTATTACCCAGCCGAAAGGTAAGGTGAACTTCACGTTCTGCAACCAGATCACAGAGGCGGAACTGCATCAGTTTGATGACTGTACGAATAACGAGTACCATCGTGCTGTGGCTCAGTTGCTGGATCAACGTATCAATGCCGCCTATCAGTTGACACCAAACAATTATATTGCTCACGACATGCGCTATGGTCAGCAGTTGTATCGTGACCGTTATACGGATGCCGAGCGGGATGCTTTCCTGACTCACATGGAGAAACTGTGTTCCTTCGATATCGCAGAGCCAGACGTGCTGAAGGATATCTTTTTAGGCATCTATTCGAATCCCATTGATGTGAAGGCAGAACAGCCTTTTGGAAAAAAATGTAAGTAGGAATGCAATTTTTCTTGCAAAATATTTGTTAGTTTCGTCGAAAAGTGATAATTTTGCACCCGAAATAACAAAAACGAAGAAAGATGTCAATGTTGAATGCATACTTTTACGGCTTTTACATTTACTTTGCAGGAAACTGTGAAGCGGGAAGTTGCGTATAATTCAACTTATGACTGAGATATAATAATAACAAAGTCCCGCTTCACCCAGGTGAAAGCGGGACTTGCTTTTAGAATTAATAAGGTAAATAAGAAAGATATGAAGAGAATTGCCATTCAAGGACTCATCGGGTCGTTCCATGACATAGCGGCCCACCTGTATTTCGAAGGGGAACAGATACAACTCATCTGCTGCTCGACCTTCGAACAGGTGTTCCAGAACATCAAGCAGGATCCGACGGCCATCGGCATGCTGGCCATCGAGAATACGATTGCTGGTTCGCTGCTCCACAACTACGAGTTGTTGCGTGACAGTGGTACCACGGTGGTGGGGGAGCATAAGTTGCACATCTCGCACAGCATCTGTTGTCTGCCTGAGGACGACTGGGACACGATTACCGAAGTGCACTCTCATCCTGTGGCTCTCATGCAGTGTCGTCAGTTCCTGGCACAGCATCCGCATCTGAAGAATGTGGAGGCCGAGGATACAGCAGGCTCGGCGAAGATGATTGCAGAGGGTCAGAAGAAAGGTTGGGCGGCCATCTGTCATGCT
Source organism: Prevotella sp. (assembly GCA_017430675.1). Next base: position 11,839 of record JAFRMM010000079.1, on the reverse strand, counting down.
GAGGCTGCCAGACTCTACGGCCTGAAGGTACTGGAGGACCATATCGAGGACAACAAACACAACTTCACCCGTTTTCTCGTGGTGTCGAATCCCAACAAGGCCGATATGCTCCGTCCACTGTTGGAGACGAACAAGTCGAGCATCGTCTTCTCACTGCCTCACGAAGAAGGAAGTCTTTCTCATGTGTTGGCGATTCTATCTTTCTATAAGATCAATCTCACGAAGATCCAGTCGCTGCCCATTATCGGCCGTGAGTGGGAGTATCTCTTCTATGTGGATGTGATGTACGACGACCTGACGCGATACCGTCAGTCGATAGATGCGATCATCCCATTAACCAAGGACTTAAAGATTTTAGGAGAATATAAAGATGGCAAACAGACCAATTGAACCAGCAGAAAGATTAAGTTTAGTACAGGAATACTATTTCAGCCGTAAGTTGAAGGAGGTGGCACAACTTAATGCCGAGGGCAAGGACATCATCAGCCTTGCCATTGGCAGTCCCGATATGCCGCCGTCAGAGCAGACCATCAATAAACTCTGTGAAGTGGCCAAACTGCCCAATGCCCACGGATATCAGCCCACGATGGGAACACCAGAACTTCGTGAGGCAATGGCAGATTTCTATAAGCGGTGGTACGATGTCGATCTCGATCCCAAGACGGAAATCCTGCCACTTATTGGCTCCAAGGAGGGTATCCTGCATGTGACGCTGGCCTTTGTGAATCTTGGCGACGAGGTGCTGGTGCCCAATCCCGGCTATCCCACCTATACCTCTTTATCAAAGATATTAGGAGCGAAAATCGTGAACTACAACCTGCGCGAAGACAACGGTTGGCTGCCTGACTTCGAGGAACTTGAACAGATGGACCTCTCACGTGTGAAGTTGATGTGGACGAACTATCCCAATATGCCGACAGGTGGCAATGCCAGTCGCGAGACCTACGAGCGGCTGGTGCAGTTTGCCAAGACGCACAATATCGTGGTGGTCAATGATAATCCCTACAGTTTTATCCTCAACGAGCATCCGATGTCGCTGTTGCAGGTGCCTGGTGCCAAGGACTGCTGCATCGAGTTCAACTCGATGTCTAAGAGTCATAATATGCCAGGCTGGCGCGTGGGTCTCTGTGCCACGAATTCTGAGTTTATCTCTTGGATCCTGAAGGTACAGTCGAATATTGAGAGCGGAACCTTCCGTGGCATTCAACTGGCTGCTGCTGAGGCATATAAGAATGATGAGGCATGGCATCGTGAGGCGAATATCGAGACCTATGGCCGTCGGCGCCAGTATGCCGAGGAGATCATGCGTGTCTTAGGTTGTACCTACGATCCCAATCAGGTGGGGATGTTCCTCTGGGGTAAGATCCCTGAGAGGTATGCCGATGTCGAAGACCTGACAGAGAAGATTCTCCACGAAGCGCGCGTATTCATCACCCCTGGCTTTATCTTCGGCTCGAATGGCAAGCGCTATATCCGCATTTCCCTCTGTGCCAAGGAGGACAAGATCAAGGAAGCATTAGAAAGAATTAAAAAAACAATATAATCATGGAACTGGAATTAGCACCACTGAATTTACCGAGTGACAATGAACGTCCCTTTGTGATTGCAGGCCCTTGCTCTGCAGAGACTGAGGAACAAGTGATGACAACGGCCAAGGAACTGGCCATGAAAGGCTGCCACAACTTCCGTGCCGGCGTGTGGAAACCTCGTACGAAACCAGGCGGTTTCGAAGGCCATGGTGAGCCTGCCCTCGTCTGGATGGCTCAGGTGAAGAAGGAGACTAAGATGCTCGTCTCCACCGAGGTGGCTACGCCCGAGCATGTCGAACTGGCCCTGAAGTATGGCATCGATATCCTTTGGATTGGTGCCCGTACGTCAGCCAATCCTTTCGCCATGCAGGCGATTGCCGATGCCTTGCAGGGCGTCGATGTGCCTGTGTTCGTGAAGAACCCAGTGAATCCTGACCTTGAACTGTGGATAGGTGCTTTGGAGCGTCTGAATCAGGCTGGCGTGAAGCGTCTGGGTGCCATCCATCGCGGTTTCTCCAGTTATGAGCAGAAGATTTACCGTAATGCGCCTATGTGGCAGATTCCCATCGAGTTACGCCGTCGTATTCCTGCACTGCCTTTGATTAGTGATCCCTCACATATCGGAGGCCGTCGTGAACTGGTGGCACCGCTCTGTCAGCAGGCGATGGACCTCGGCTTCGATGGTCTGATTGTGGAGAGCCACTGTGATCCTGACAAGGCCTGGAGCGATGCCAAGCAGCAGGTGACGCCTGATGTGCTCGACTATATCCTGAGTCTGCTTGTGATCCGTGATGAGAAGCAGTCAACGGAAGGTATCACGCAACTCCGTAAGCAGATCGACGAACTTGACAACCAATTGATGGACCTGCTCGCCAAGCGTATGAAGGTATGTCGTGAGATCGGCCAGTACAAGAAGGAGCATAACATGACCGTGTTGCAGGCTAACCGTTACAATGAGATCCTGAACAAGCGTGGTGCCCAGGGTTCACTCTGTGGCATGGATCCTGAGTTCGTGGCCCACGTTTTCGAGAATATCCATGAGGAGTCTGTCCGTCAGCAGATAGAGATCATTAATAAATAATATGAAAATTCTAGTGATGGGTGCAGGTAAGATGGGAAGTTTCTTCATCGACCTGCTGAGTTTCGAGCATGAGGTGGCAGTCTTCGAGAAAGACCCCAAGCGCATGCGGTTTACCTACAACTGCCAGCGCTTTACCACCTACGAGGAGATCGAGGCCTTCAAGCCCGAACTGCTGATCAATGCGGTGACGCTGAAATACACAATCCCCGTTTTCAAGGAGGTGATTCCCTATCTTCCCAAGGAGTGTATCATCAGCGATATTGCCAGCGTGAAGACAGACTTGAAGGACTTTTACGAATCGACGGGTATGCGCTTTGTCTCTACCCACCCGATGTTTGGTCCTACCTTTGCCAACCTGCAGCAACTCTCCGAGGAGAATGCCATCATCATCAGCGAGGGCGACTATATGGGGCGCATCTTCTTCAAGGACCTCTACCAGAAGTTGGGCCTGAACATCTACGAATACACTTTCGAGGAGCATGATAAGACAGTGGCTTACTCTTTGAGTATCCCCTTTGTCTCCACCTTCGTCTTTGCGGCAGTCATGAAGCATCAGGATGCCCCTGGTACGACGTTTAAGCGCCACATGAAGATCGCCAAGGGTGTGCTCAATGAGGACGACTACCTCTTACAGGAAATCCTTTTCAACCCCTACACCCACGATCAGGTGTCTCAGATCCGTACGGAGTTGAAGGAACTGCTGGAGATTATTGACACGAAGGATGCTGACGGCATGAAGGGCTATCTGACGAAGATCCGCAACAACGTGAAGCGTGACATCGAGATTAAGAAATAGGAAGATTCGTTTGAGTAGGAACTATATCTATCATCTGGTGGCTTTCGTCACCGTGGCCATCTGGGGCAGCACCTTTGTCTTTACGAAGATGCTGCTCCAGAACGGTCTTTCGCCTGCGCAGATCTTTACGCTGCGCTTTGCCATTGCCTATGTCCTGTTGCTGGCCTTCTCCATCCTGCGTGACAAGATATCTTCTTCCCCTCCTGAGTCAGGAGGGGTTAGGGGTGGTCTGAAGAACGGCTCTTTCTGCCTCTTCTCTGCTTCCTGGCGCGATGAACTCCTGATGGTGGTGTTGGGCATCACTGGCGGTTCTGTGTATTTCCTGGCAGAGAATGCGGCGATGCTCTATACTACAGCCACGAACACCTCACTGATCGTCTGTTCGTGTCCGTTGTTCGCGATGCTGCTCTTCGCCATAGTCTATCGCCATTCGGAGCATATCTCACGGATTCAGGCCTTGGGATCTGTCATTGCCTGTCTGGGTATGGCAGTGGTGGTGCTCAACGGTCATTTCGTACTCCATCTCTCACCCCTTGGCGATATGCTGGCCTTTGCGGCCTGTCTTTGTTGGGCGGTCTATTCTTTACTCATGAAGTCTGCCACAGAGCGCTACTCCTCACTGTTCATCACGCGAAAGGTGTTCTTCTACGGCCTCCTGACCATCATTCCCTATTACTTCTTCGTGCCAGGCTTTCCGTCGGTGGAAGTGCTGCTGCGTCCTGAGGTGCTGTGGAACCTGCTCTTCCTGGGAGTCATCGCTTCGATGGTCTGTTATGTGACATGGAACTGGGTAATCAGCAAACTGGGAGCCGTCATCGCCACCAATTGGGTGTATTTCAATCCTATCACCACCATCGTCTTTGCCTGGTGGCTGCTTCATGAACAGATCACCGCCTGGTTCCTCCTCGGCACTCTTCTCATCCTGACAGGCATGTACCTCGCCGAAAGAAAAAAATGATTTTTCCCTTTGCGCTTTCAGATTAATTATTTACCTTTGCATCATCAAACCAATTAATCAAAACAACTATGGGTATTATTTTATCACTCCTTCTTGGATGTTTGGCTGGCTTCTGCGCTGGCAAGTTGATGAAAGGTGGCGGCTACGGCCTCATTATGAACTGTGTGCTTGGTCTCTTTGGCGGTGTCCTCGGCGGCTGGCTGTTTGATATGCTTGGCATCTCCTGGGGAGGGCTCTTGGGGCAACTCGGCACAGCCATCATCGGTGCTGTGGCTATCCTCTGGATCGCCTCGCTGATTAAGAAATAGAGGTTGTGATAGACAACAGTCAGGAGATCTTTCCCCTTGTGGATGAGGAAGGGCGCGTGATAGGCTCAGCCACTCGTGGCGAGTGCCATAGTGGGTCGCGTCTGCTGCATCCTGTCGTACATCTTCATGTCTTTAATTCCAGGGGCGAGGTCTATCTGCAGAAGCGTCCCGAGTGGAAGGATATCCAACCAGGCAAATGGGACACGTCCGTAGGCGGGCATATCGACTACGGTGAGACGCCAGAGACGGCTCTGGTGCGTGAGGTGCGCGAGGAATTGGGCATCACGGATTTCGTGCCTGAGCGGGTAGGACAGTATGTCTTCGAAGGACTCAGAGAGCGTGAATATGTCTATATCTACAAGACGGTTTACGATGGCCCGGTCAGCCCATCGGCCTCAGAACTCGATGGTGGTCGTTTCTGGCGTGTCGAGGATATCCGTGCCGCCATGGGTCAGGGCATTCTCACCCCCAATTTCGAGAGCGAATTCCAGAAATTTTTTTTAAAACAACAGTGATGGCAGCAGGAAAGTGGATAGGAGGATTTGTCGGATGGATGGCCGGAGGACCGTTGGGGGCTCTGGCTGGCTATCTGCTCGGCTCTTTGTTTGACTCCATGCTCGACGGGGTGAACACGTCAGACAACTCTGGCACGTGGGGCCCGGGATCGCAGCATGGTAATAGTCGTCAGCAGACGTATCGCGACTTCAGTGAGGCCTATCAGCAGGCCTATCGCCAGCGTATGCAGCAGGGACAGCGTAACAGTTTCCTCTTCTCGCTGCTCGTGCTCTCCTCATATATCATCAAGGCCGACGGCAAGGCGATGCACTCGGAGATGGAGATGGTGCGCCAGATGCTCCGCCAGAACTTTGGTAACGATGCCGTCTCGCAGGGTAATGAGATTCTGAACAAACTCTTCGACGAGCAGAAGCGCGAGGGCTGGACTCAGTTCAAGCAGACCGTCCGCGACTGCTGTGCGCAGATCAACCGTCAGATGGACTATTCGCAGCGCCTCCAGTTGCTCAACTACCTTGTGATGGTGGCAAAGGCCGACGGCAGCGTGCCTCAGAGTGAGATTACGGCCCTGAAGGAGTGTGCCCAGTGGCTCGGCATGTCTGCGACGGAGATGGATTCGATGCTCCACTTGGAGGGTAACACGCTGGAGGATGCCTATAAGGTGCTGGGCATCAGTCCGAATGCGAGCGATGCCGAGGTGAAGAAGGCCTACCGTAAGTTGGCCCTCGAGCATCATCCTGACAAGGTGGCTGCGTTGGGTGAGGATGTACGCAAGGCAGCAGAGAAGAAGTTTCAGGAGATCAATGCGGCCAAGGACCGCATCTGGAAAGCGAGAGGACTATAAAACCCAATAAAGATGAATCATATAATAAGAAGGATGGCAGGTGTGGCTGTTGGCCTTATGGCGCTTCTGCCGATAGATGCCAAGGGACAGACGCTGGATGACTATGTGTCATTCCTCTATCAGTATATGCCGCTGCCTGACAAGACGGATTATCCGCGGACGTTCTATGAGAAGAACGTGGCGCTGTCGTTGAAGGCGAGGACGGAGATGCCCTGGGGCCAGACGGTTCCGGAACGGGAGTTCCGCCATTTTGTGGTGCCTGTGCGAGTGAACAATGAGAATCTCGACAACAGCCGTGAGGTGTTCTATGGCGAACTCAAGCAGCGAGTAGCCCACCTGTCGATGAAGGATGCCATCCTCGAGGTGAACCACTGGTGCCATGAGCATGTGACCTATCGGCCCAGCGATGCGCGTACGAGTAGTCCGCTGGCTTCTGTGAAGACGGCCTACGGACGGTGTGGCGAACAATCGACGTTTACCGTTGCAGCCCTGAGGGCGGTAGGCATCCCTGCGCGACAGGTCTATACCCCCCGTTGGGCGCATACTGACGATAACCACGCCTGGGTGGAGGCCTGGGCTGACGGCAGGTGGTACTTCATGGGGGCCTGTGAGCCAGAGCCGGTATTGAATCTGGGCTGGTTCAATGAGAGTGCTTCCAGGGGTATGCTGATGCACACCAAAGTCTTTGGCGACTATGATGGTCCTGAGGAGGTGATGAGCCGGACGCCCTGCTATACGGAAATCAACGTCATCGACAACTATGCCCCCACCTCGAGAGTCAATGTCAGGGTGGTCGATGAACAGGGTAGGGCGGTTGAGGGCGCTCAGGTGGCCTTCAAACTCTATAACTACGCGGAATTCTATACAGTGGCCAAGAAACAGACGGATGCCAACGGTGAGACATTCCTGACGGCAGGTCGTGGCGATATGCTCCTGTGGGCATCGAAAGACGGGAAGGTGAAGATTCAGAAGGTGTCCTTCGGCAAAGACCAGGAAGTGGAGATGGTGCTCGACGGCAAGCCGTTGCCACAGAGCATGGACATCGATATCGTGCCTCCTCCCGTCAGCGCGTCATTGCCAGAGGTGACGGCAGGACAGCGGGCGGAGAACAACCGTAGGCTGGCCGTGGAAGACTCCATCCGTCGGGCTTATGAGGCCACGATGCCTGTGGAAGACTGGCGAGGCAACCACCAGACCATCCAGCAGTATCTTGCCCAGACGAAGAACCCGGTGATGGCAGAGAGACTGCTCGGTGTCATCTCGAAGAAAGACCTGAGGGATGTCTCACTGGAGGTGTTGCTCGACAACGAAGTGGAACAGACGGATACGTCGGACATCTATTGTCGCTATGTGCTCTCACCCCGTGTGGAGAACGAGTGGCTGACACCCTATAAAGCCTTCTTCCGTCAGGAACTGAAGGGTATCCGTCAGGTGACAGACTTGGTGGTCTGGTGTCAGCAGCATCTGCAGATAGACCGTGACCATAATCCCCAGCAACTCCGTATGCAGCCGATGAGCGTCTGGCGCGAGAGGGTGACAGATGATCTGGGACGTAACATCTTCTTCGTCTCGGCCGCCCGTAGTCTGGGCTTCCCTGCCCGTATCAACGAGGTAAACGGCAAACCGCAGTATTATAAGGACGGAGAATGGTATGATGTGGATTACGAGAAGCGTTCGGAAACCAGTGCACCACGCTCGGCACTCACGCTGAACTACCAGCCCGTGGAGCATTACGATGATCCGAAATACTATATCCATTTCACGCTGAGCAAACTGGTGGATGGTGAAGCACAGTTGCTGACCTACGCGGAAGAGGCGACGTGGAAACGTGACTTCCAGAATGGCGTGGAACTGGAGAAGGGCGACTACCTGCTGACAACGGGTACGCGCCTTGCCAGCGGGAAGGTGCTGGTGCATCTGGAGCGCTTTACAGTCGATGATCCTACGACCGTGGATTTTACCATGCGCGAGGATCAGGAAGAACCACAGGTGATAGGGTCGCTGAATGCGGAGGACATCTATTTCGACCATACCTCTCAGACTCAGAAGAGCATCCTTTCCACCACGGGGCGCGGCTTCTATATTCTGGGCATCGTCGCACCTAACCAGGAACCTACGAACCATGCCCTGCGCGACATCAGCATCTATCAGGAGCAGATGGAGCAGTGGGGGCGCAAGATGGTGCTGATCTTCCAGAATGAGGACGAGGCCCAGCGGTTCAACTATCAGGAATTCAGTGCCATGCTGCCTTCGACAGTGGTCTGGGGAACGGACGTGGATGGACGTATCTGTCAAGAGGTACGTGAGCAGATGAAACTCACAAGTCCCTCATTGCCGATATTCCTGGTATGTGACACCTTTAATCGGGTGGTGTTCTGCCAGCAGGGCTATACCATCAACCTGGGTGAACAGTTGATGAAGATTATCAGGAAATTGTAGCGAGAATCCGCTTGACACTCTCAGCAGAGGTGGTGCCGCTACCGTCAGAGCAAGAACCGTGGATCTCCATACAGCCCGTCTGGTCTAATATCAGACGGGCATTTCTGTCGTTTACACCACCACCTGGCAGGATGATCAGACGGTCGCCAGCCTGTTGCTGCAACTGCTTCAGCAGGTCGATGCCCTGTTCTGCCTTGGGTTGCTGCCCTGAGGTGAGAATACGGCGGCAGCCTGAGTTGATGATCTGTTCGAGGGCTGTCAGTGGGTCACGACAGACGTCGAAGGCACGATGAAAGGTGACGGGCTTGTCTTCCGATGCTTCCACCAATCGTCGGGTGGCCTCTATGTCAATGTTCCTTTCTGCGTCGAGGGCTCCAATGACGATGCCGTCGGCATAGGGTAGGGAGGCCTTGATATCCTCTGCCATGATGCGCACTTCCTCCTCCGTATAGACGAAGTCGCCTTCATGGGGACGGATCAGTACGTGGATCTTCAGTGCAGGATAAAGGTGTCGCACCGTCTTGAGCAGTCCCAGCGAGGGCGTCAGTCCGTCAAGGGAGAGGGCTGAGCATAGTTCAATGCGCTCCGCTCCTCCTTTGACGGCTTCGGCAACACTTTGCAGGTTGCCTGTGCATACTTCTAATAGTCTTTTCATCATTCTGTTATCATTCGATGAGTATGGTCAAATGGCCGCCATTAACCAGTTCATCGTGCGAGATACGATAGCGGTTCAATGGCTTGTTGCCTAAGGTCATGTGCTTGATGTATCCTGAACCTTCAGAGGCGTGGGGAGCCTCGATGACGAGGTCGCCCTTGGGATAATAGCGCTTGTCGAGGTGGAGCGTCACCTTGTCGAAGACGGGTGTCGTCAGCGCGTAGTAGGGTGATCCCGGACAGTCGGGATAGAGGCCGATCATCGAGAAGATGAGCCATGTGGACATCGTGCCGCAGTCGTCGTTGCCTGGGATGCCCTTGGGCTTGTCGGAGTAGTATTTCCCGATCTGTTCGCGTACCGTCTTCTGCGTGCGCCATTCCTCGCCCTTGAAATAGGTGAAGAGATAGGGGTAAGCGATATCCGGCTCGTTGGCCGGGTCGTAGAGGCCTTCGTCGAACACGCGCTGCAGTTTCTCCACGAACTTCTTGTTGCCTCCCATCAGTTTAGCCAGACCAGGGATGTCGTGAGGCACGTAGAAGGTGTAGTTCCAGGCACTGCCCTCATGGAAACCTGGGGCATTCGAGAAGTCGGCACCGTCCTTGGGATCGAAAGGTGTGATGAAGGTGCCGTCCTGATTGATGGGGCGCAGTGTACCCGACTCCTTGGAGTAGTAGTGGCGATAGCCGAGACTCTGATGACGGAAGCGCTTGGCGTCTTCCTTTTTCCCGAGCGCCTCAGCGAGATTTGCCAGTGAGGCATCAGCGATGTAATACTCCAGAGCGTGGGAGACGGAGTTATCACCAGACATGTCGGCCGCATATTCGCCCATGGGCACATAGCCTCTCTGATAGTAGTTATCCACGTCGGGGCGCATCCTGTTGTCCTTGGCTGGCAGCGTGGCCGACTTGTAGAAAGCCTCGTAGGCGGTCTCGATGTCAAAGTCGCGCAAGCCCTTCAACCAGGTGTCCGTAATAACGGGTATCGAAGGGTCGCCCTCCATTGTCCACGTCTCACGTCCGTAGAGTTCCCACTTGGGCATCCAGCCCCATTCCTTGTACATACTGATCATCGAACGCACCATGTCGAGTTGCTTGTCGGGAAAGAGCAGGGTCATCAACTGGCTCATGTTACGGTAGGTGTCCCAGAGCGAGAAGACGGTGTAGCGGTTTTTGACATTGAAGACTGAAGATTGGATATTGAGAATTTCAAAACCTTCCATCTGGGGGTACTGGCCGTTGACATCCTGGAGGATGTTGGGATGGATCTGCGTGTGGTAGAGGGCGGTGTAGAACATCCGCTTCTGGGCCTCCGTGCCTCCCTCGACGGTGATGCGGCTCAGGGTCGAAGCCCACTCCTGACGGGCTTTCTGGCGGGTCTCCTCAAAGGCGAACCGAGGCTGTTCCGCATTCAGGTTCTCGCGGGCATTGGCGATGCTGACGAACGATACGCCCAACTGAACCTCTATCTGCTCGCCCTCCTGACAGTCGTAGTTGAAGTAGTAGCCCACATCGTCGCCAGCCAGTTCCTTACCGTAGGTGGTGTAGAGTTTGTATCTGCCGTTATCAGGATCCCAGTCTTTCTCAGGCCCGTCCATCGGAGGCTGCTTTTTCCAGTAGCCTGCCGACTGGGGCTGTTTGCTGACTCGCATCACAAAGTAGATGGGGAAGACGGCCTGGGGATTATAGCAGAAGGTGCCCAGCAGACGGTAGCCTTCGATCTCCGTATCGCTGACGCGCCGCACCATACCGCCAACCTCGTTGGTCAGACCATTGCCGAGGTTCAGCAGGATATGTCCTTTGCCCTTGGGGAAGGTGTAGCGCTCTGCTGACGTACGCTGGGTGGCCGTCACCTCGCACTGGATGCCGTATTTTGTCAGCCTGACGGCATAGTAGCCTGGCGTGGCTTGCTCATCGCTGTATTCCGAACCGTAGTGATGGTAATCAACATCGAGACTGCCTGTCGTCGGCATCGTCAGCAGGGTACCCAGTTCTGGACAGCCCACACCACTGAGCGTCACGTGGGCAAAGCCTATGAAATACTTGTTGGTATATTCGTAGGGGGCCGACCACCAGCGGCTGTCCTTGTCGTACTGGTTCAGGTCGCTGCCCATCACGTTGAAGGGCACGACGGACATCATGCTGTTGGGGAGTATGGCTCCTGGGTTGCAGACGCTGTAGTTCGTGGTACCGATAAACGGATCGACATAGTCGATAGGCTCCTGGGCCATCATAGCGGATAGTGGACAGTGAATGGCGAATAGTAAAAGAAGTCTTCTCATTATTCTACGGTGATTGTTGATTTCAGGAGGATATTGTCTGAGGAAGAGCCGATCATGACGGTGAAGTCACCAAGTTCCACGACACACTGCATATCGGCATTGATGATAGAGAGGTCTTCTGCCTCAAGGATGAACGTCACCTGACGCGTCTCACCCTTGGGGATGAAGACACGCTCGAACTTCTTCAACTGCATCAGCGGCTGGGCCGTGGAGGCCACTTCGTCGTGGATATAGAGTTGTACCACCTCGTCACCGTCATACTGTCCTGTATTCGTCACGTCGAGCGTCACCTGGTATTTGGTGTCGCCAATCTCCTTGATGTCGAGGTTGCCGTATTCGAAAGTGGTGTATGACAGACCGTAGCCAAACGCATAGAGCGGACGGGCGCTCATCTCCACATAGTCGTGGGGCATGGGTGGTTTCTTGTTGTAATAGACG
>JAFRMM010000078.1 GCA_017430675.1 Prevotella sp. | reverse complement strand
ATATCCGGTGGCACTTATCACCCGGATTCTCTCGAGAATTCATCCGTATAGTGGCACGATAGCAGCAAACGGTGGCTCCGTATGATCGTACGGAGCCACTAAATTTTCCTATAGTGGTTCCAAATCGGCGTCCCAAGCCTTGGGACAAACCACAAAAAACATGTGGCACAGACTTTCAGATATGCCTCCACTGCCCTTTCAGCCGAAACGCCTGAGAATCAGTGGATAACGGTTCGACTGAAAGGATTTTGAAAATTATTTTCATAGATTTTAGTGTTTTTAATCGGATTATTTTCTTATCTTTGCAGTCAGATTACAAGCAACATCACACCAAACCACAGAAAAGACATGAAGAAGCATTGTCTCTTGAAACGAATGTCACACTGTCTGACGGTCGTCCTCATGCTGGCGGCCTGTGGCGACAACACGGCGAAAAAAGCGGAACAACTGCTGCAGGAGGCCAGGGCACATTTCGAACAGGGAGAGTTGGAGGCGGCAAGGGCCGACATCGACTCGCTGCGCCAGACCTATCCGAACATCGTCGAGGCCCGCAAGGGTGCCCTGAGACTGCATCAGGAGATAGAACTGAAGGCAGCCCAGGACGAGATGGCACGCACGGACAGTCTGCTGCAGATTACCAACAAAGAACTTGACAGTCTGCAAGCCGAGGTAGAGAAGCACAAGGCGGCCCTGAAAGCCACGCCCGAGGAACTGACACTGCTCACCCGCACACGGATGAGGCGCGACTCCATCCGCACCCAGTTCGAGACGCTCGGCATGAAGATTCATTACATTCACGAGAAAATGAAATGATGAGCAAGATGCGAAACAAGAGAAGTGAGACGTGAAGGGTCAAAGCACGCCACATTGTTAATAAATGTAGAGCAAAAGCAACTTTTCACATTTCACGTTTCTCTTTTCACATTTATTTTGTAACTTTGCACCCCGATATGGCCAATCTGGAAAAGACAAACGCTCAGTTTGAGAAGGCCCTGGCGGAATGCAGGGCCCTGTTCGAGAAGAAACTCCACGACTACAAAGCCTCGTGGCGCATCCTGCGCCCCACTGCCCTCACCGACCAACTCTTCATCAAGGCCAAGCGCATCCGCTCGCTGGAGATCAAGAAGGAGTCGATGGTGGGAGAAGGCATCCGTCCGGAGTTCATCGCGCTGATCAACTACGGCATCGTGGGCCTGATCCAACTCTCGAAAGGCTTTGCCGACACGGTGGATATGGGCAACGAGGAGGCCATGAGCCTCTACGACCAGTTCGCCCACGAGGCCCTGGAACTGATGAAGCGCAAGAACCACGACTACGACGAGGCGTGGCGCTCGATGAGGGTGAGTTCCTATACGGACCTGATCCTCACGAAGATTGAGCGCATCAAGGAGATCGAGAACCTGGGAGGCGAGACACTCGTCTCGGAGGGCATCGACGCCAACTACATGGACATTATCAACTACGCGGTCTTTGGAGTAATTAAACTATCGGAGTGAGGAAAACAGCCGTCAATATCTGCCGTCTGGTACTCGCCGTGACGTTCATCCTGTCGGGGTTCGTCAAGGCGGTGGATCCATTAGGCACGCAGTACAAGATACACGACTATCTGGCGGCCATGGGACTGGGCCGGTACGTGCCCGACGTCATGACGCTCTCGGCATCGGTGCTGCTCTCGGCCCTGGAGTTCATCCTCGGCATCTGCCTGCTCTTCGCCATCCGGCGGAGACTGGTGTCGAAGGTCGTGCTGGTGATGCTGGCAGCGATGGCGCTGCTGACGCTCTGGCTGGCACTCGCGGATCCCATCAGCGACTGCGGATGCTTCGGCGACGCACTGGTGCTCACCAACTGGCAGACGTTCTGGAAGAATGTCGTGCTGCTGGCAGCCGCCATCGTAGTATGGCGCCATCCCCTGGAGATGCCACGACTCATCGGCGAGTCCAACCAGTGGATCGTGCTGAACTACTCGTGCCTGTTCATCCTGCTGATCATCGCAGGACGGAGCCTCTACACCCTGCCCCAGTTTGACTTCCGCCCCTACCATATAGGCGCAGACCTCAGGGGCGGCTGGCAGCGGATGATGGAGGGGGAGGAATCGCCCTACGCGGAGTTCTTCATGGAACTGACAGACGAAGGAGACGACATCACCGAGACGGTGCTCAACGACAAGGGATACACCTTCCTGCTCGTCTCCCCCCATCTGGAACAGGCTGACGACTCCCAACTCGACGAACTGAATCAGGTCTATGAGTACAGCCTCGACAACGGCTATCCCTTCTACTGCCTGACGGCAAGCACGGAGAAGGCCATCCACCGCTGGCGCGACATCACAGGAGCAGAATACCCGTTCTGCAATACTGATGAGATAACGCTGAAAACGATGATCCGCAGCAACCCCGGACTGATGCTGCTGAAGGACGGCCAGATCATCCGTAAGTGGAGCCATAACGCCCTGCCCGACGAGAGTGAACTGACGGGAAGGCTGGAGGACACAGAACTGGGACAGTTGCCCACCGACACCGTCACCAGCAAGATCCTGTGGATACTCACCTGGTTCGTGCTCCCACTGGTGCTCCTCACCATCGCCGACCGCCTCTGGGCCTGGACCAAGTGGGTCAGAACCAGAAGAACCAGCAAAACTAGCACGGCCAGCAATAGTAGCACGGCCAGCAGAAAGGACAATAATAACCCTTTAAATAAACAAGAAGAAAAGATTATGAGAAAGAAAATTGTAGCAGGAAACTGGAAGATGAACATGAATCTCCAGGACGGTATCGCTCTCGCAAAAGAGTTGAATGAGACACTGAAGGCTGACAAGCCCAACTGCGGTGTGGTGATCTGCACCCCGTTCATCCACCTTGCAAGCATCGCACAGTTCCTCGACCAGGACATCATCGGCCTGGGTGCTGAGAACTGCGCCGACAAGGAGAAAGGCGCCTACACGGGTGAGGTGTCTGCCGAGATGGTGAAGAGCACTGGTGCACAGTACGTTATCCTGGGGCACTCAGAGCGTCGTGAGTATTACAAGGAGACTCCCGAGATCCTGAAGGAGAAGGTGCTGCTCGCCCAGAAGAACGACCTGAAGGTGATCTTCTGCATCGGTGAGAGCCTGGAGGAGCGCGAGGCCGGCAAGCAGAACGAGGTTGTGAAGGCCGAACTCGAGGGCAGCGTATTCAACCTCTCCGAAGAGGACTTCCGTAAGATCGTCATCGCCTACGAGCCCATCTGGGCCATCGGCACAGGCAAGACCGCTACCGCTGAGCAGGCAGAGGAGATCCACGCCTACATCCGTAGCATCATCGCAGAGAAGTACGGTCAGGCCGTGGCCGACGACACCACGATCCTCTATGGCGGCAGTTGCAAGGCCAGCAATGCCCCCGAACTGTTCGCAAAGCCCGACATCGACGGTGGACTGATTGGCGGTGCCTCACTGAAGGCTGCTGACTTCAAGGGTATCATCGACGCTTGGAAGAAGTGAGACGACGACTCATCATACTGACATTGTGTGTCGGCTGCATGACGGCAGCCGATGCACAATCTACCTTCACGCAGCGGTTGCAGAAGAGCAACACTGGTGAAGGAAAGGTGACCGTGGAACAGAGCAAGGAGATCGACGACCTTGTCAACGGATCACCCAACACCTCTGCCACAACGGCAACCACAAACCGCAAACAGCAGGAGAAGGAGAATACGAAAGACCAGCCTACCACCAAACAGGAGAAAAAGGACAACCCACAACCAATAGCCCATTCGGAGAAACGCGACTCCACGGATATCTCCGATCCCACTTCCGACATCCAAAAGAAGGTGATGAAAGGCTATAAGGTGAACGGCTACCGCGTGCAGGTGTTCGCTGGCGGCAACTCCCGCAACGACAGGATCAAGGCTGAGAAGACCGGTGAGGAAATCAAGTCACTCTTCCCCGGCGTGCCTGTCTATGTACACTTCTACTCCCCACGATGGATATGCCGCATGGGCAACTACCGCACATACGAGGAAGCCCATGATATACTCACTCGTGTAAAGAACCTCGGCTACCAGTCGGCCATCATCGTCAAGGGGAAAATCACCGTACAGTACTAATGAACCAGGAAATAGACATACAGACCCACGACAGTCACTCTCTGCGGGAGGGGCTCGACGAACTGGCCGGACATTACAAGGAAGTGCTCCGTCTGCTGGGCGAGGACACGGAGCGCGAAGGGCTGCTGAAGACCCCCATGCGCGTGGCCAAGGCCATGCAGGTGCTGACGCGCGGCTACCAGATGGATGCCCATAAGGTACTGACAGACGCCCTCTTCAAAGAGGACTACAGCCAGATGGTCATCGTGAAGGACATCGACTTCTTCTCCCTCTGCGAGCACCACATGCTGCCCTTCTACGGCAAGGCCCACGTGGCCTATATCCCCAACGGCTATATCACCGGCCTGTCGAAAATCGCCCGTGTGGTCGATATCTATGCCCACCGTCTGCAGGTGCAGGAACGGATGACCCAGCAGATCAAGGACTGCATCCAGGAGACCCTGAAGCCCCTCGGCGTGATGGTGGTCATCGAGGCCAAGCACATGTGCATGCAGATGCGGGGCATCGAGAAACAGAACAGCATCACCACCACCAGCGACTTCAGCGGTGCTTTCAACCAAGCCAAGACCAGGCAGGAATTCATGAACTTAATCCACAACAACCAAATTTGACCAAAATGAATCAAACCAAAAGCAGAATCAATTACACTGGGTCGGATGAGACCATGACAAAGGCTTTCACCCATAGTTGTCTGGGGAAACTGCTCATCATGGCGGGCATCCTTATCGTACTCCTGATCGTAGCCTATTTCACGGCTCCCACTGAGAAAGAGATGCGGGACGAGATCAACGACGACATCATGCAGTGCTTAGAGATGAACGACAGCATCCGCGGCGACAGGATCGACGACTACGTGCACAACATCGGTTTTATCTTCACCACGGCAGACTCCACGAAGGAGGGACTGGAATGGCGCGAGATCTTCGACAAGTACAACCACGTGGAAATCTACCGTCACACCTTCTTCACCACGGCGTATGTCTATAACAATATACTCACGGAAGGTTCAAGAGTGGGTATCGGCGCCTTCGGCGTAGTAGTTCCGACCATGAACTTTAATGATTTCCTGTTGCGCGTAGGTCCGATACACAAGGGATACAACCAGAAACTACTCAAGTCTGGTACTATCCCTGACACTGATCTTGGGACGAATCCTAACATCCAGGAATACCACTACAAGCGCAATCCTGACGACTAACGCCCAGTCTTCAGGAAAGCATTTATCTGATCTGCTATCTGGCGCATCCCCTTGACCGAGGGATGGCCAGATATTTTGTCTATACCCACCAGTT
Organism: Prevotella sp.; assembly: GCA_017430675.1. The sequence goes on along the minus strand of JAFRMM010000078.1, from coordinate 6,549 downwards.
CTATCACTGGCACGCCGTAGCGGCCGCAGATGGTCTTCACCGACTCGTCGATCTCGTCACGCAGGTCATCGTTCAGGATGAAATAGATTTCCGTATTGACATAGCGGTCCGTCATCCACTGCAACATGCGGGCTAGGGCGGGACGGAACTGGTAGAGGTCGCCCCATGTGATATCCTCATACTTATACTCGCCAACGGGTGAACCCGCCCAACTGTCGTTTGTAGCGCCGAATACGAAAATGATGTCGGGCTGTCCCAGGTTGTCCATACGCGTGTTAAAGGAACGGGCACTGTAGTCGTTGCCGTCATAGCCCGTATAACTCACAGTGGCACCGCTGTAGGAATTGTTCACGCAGAGCCGCCAGCCATTCTCCCTGATCACCTGGTGCCACCATGTCTGGCGCACGTTCTTCACATCGGTCCTGGCCTCAGGGCTCTGGGCGTAATACCACAGTTCGTTGGTACTGGGCGTGACGAAGCCCTCATAGGTGGAATACGAGTCACCCAAGACGGACACCGATTTCGTCTGGGCGGTTGCGAGGCTGGCGAACACGGCCGTCAGCAGTAAAAAGGATAGTTTCTTCATTTTGTTATTCGCTTCTTAAGAAAAGAAAAAGGACCTAAAAGATTCATTTCTTCCAAGTCCTTTATCCATCATTACTTACTTTAAGTAGCGGGAGCCGGGATTGAACCGGCGACCTCATGATTATGAATCATGCGCTCTAACCAGCTGAGCTATCCCGCCATCATTTTTGTTAAGCGGGTGCAAAGGTACACTTATTTTTTTATTCCACAAAATTTTTGGGGAAAATATTTTGTATTTCAAATATTTTTCGTACTTTTGTAGCGGACAATAATATAACAGTCACAGAAAATACCAACTTATTGCGTATGGGAAAGCAACGGATAGACATAGAATACCCTCTGACAACGAAGTCGCCCAACATCGTGTGGGAGCAAATCAGCAGTGCGCACGGACTGGAACGGTGGTTGGCAGACCGCGTAACGGAGGATAACGGCATGTTTACCTTTACCTGGGGAGAGCCCTGGACAGAGCAGGACATCAGAAAGGCTTCGTTGATAGAATTCGTGAAGTATCACCATATCAGACTGAAATGGGAGGACGATGAAGAGGACGATGAGAGTTTCTGGGAAATGCGCATTGAGAAGAGTGAACTGACGCACTACCTCACACTCCTTATCACAGACTTTGCGGACGATGACGATGCCGACGGACTCAGGATCCTGTGGGAAAGCAACCTCGACAGGTTGCATCGCGCCAGCGGACTGTAAAGACTTCTTTTTTGTATCTTTGCACGCTGATGATGTTTCGGATCAAGAAATTAGACATTTTTATCACCAAACAGTTCGGTCTGCTGTTTGTGGGAACCTTTTTCATCTGCCAGTTCGTGCTGATGATGCAGTTCCTGTGGCGCTACGTCGATGAACTGATCGGAAAAGGCTTGTCGCTCGACATCATGGCACAGTTCTTCTGGTACATGGGGCTGATGCTGTTGCCACAGGCACTGCCGTTGGCCATCCTGCTGAGTTCGCTGATCGTGTTCGGCAACCTGGGTGAGAGTTCTGAACTGACGGCCGTCAAGGCGGCGGGTATCTCACTCATGCAGGCTTTCCGTCCATTGATCGTCATTGTAGCAGTGATTGCCGGATTATCCTATTATTTCCAGAATCATATCACCCCGACATCCAACCTTCACCTTCATCAACTGCTGATCTCCATGAAGCAGAAGAGTCCGGAACTGGAGATTCCCGAGGGTATCTTCTACGACGGCATCCCCGGCTCGAACATCTACGTGCAGAAGAAGGATCTGAAGACGGGTATGCTCTACGGTATCATGATCTACCGACAGACGGGCAGTTATGAGGATCAGGCCATCATCCTGGCAGACTCGGGCATGATGCAGTCAACGGAGGAAAAGAAGCATCTGGTACTGAACCTCTACAGCGGAGAATGGTTTGAGAACATGCGTGCACAGGATCTGGCCAACAGCGCCAATATCCCCTACCGTCGGGAGACCTTCTCCTCGAAGCGCATCGTACTTGACTTCGACGGCGGGTTTAATATGACAGACATGAACGATGTGGCGGGCGACGCCAGGACAAAGAGTCTCACCAAGATCCTGCACGACCTCGACTCGCTGAAAGAGTACAACGACAGTATTGGGCGTGCCTATTATATAGAAGGAAAGAACTATGTCTTCAGGAAGCCTACGCTGGAAAAGTCGGATTCCGTCAAGATAGCCAGTGCAGTGGCCGCTGATACGACACCCTACGACTCCGTCTATGGACGACTGTCACCCTCCCAGCAGCAGGCTGCGGTGAAAGGGGCTCTCTCCAACGTGCAGAACGCCATCACCGACATGGAGATGAAGATGGAGTATGTCAAATACCTGCACCGCAACTACCGCCACCATCAGTTGGAGGCTATCTATAAGTTCACGCTGGCATTGTCGTGCCTCATCTTCTTCTTCATCGGTGCCCCCTTGGGTGCCATCATCCGCAAAGGCGGACTGGGTATGCCTGTAATCATCTCCGTGCTGGTGTTTATCGTCTATTTCATCTTCGACAACTCTGGCATGAAGATGGCGCGCGACGGCCAGTGGAACGTATGGTTCGGCAGACTCATCGCGACAGCCGTTCTTACACCTGTCGCCGTGTTCTTCACCTACAAGGCCAACAATGACTCTGCGGTATTCAACATCGACCTCTACAAGAATCTGGTCATGCGAGCCCTCGGACTCCGCGAGAAGCGTCACATCACCCGCAAGGAAGTCATCATCGATGATCCGAAGTACGAGATGGATGTGGACGTCCTGCTCAATGTCTCCAAGGAAATCGAGGCATACAGCGAGCGTCATAAGTTGCTTATATGGCCCAATCCCATCAACGTGTTCTTCCATCCTGGTGATGACCACGAGATTGAGCATATCAACAATGCACTTGAGGTAGCTATCGAGGATCTGGGCTACACACGTGACAAACTGATACTCTCGGAACTCAACAACTATCCGATCATTGCTGTGCGTGCCCATACCCGTCCATTCCACAGGAAATGGCTGAACGCTGTGACTGGACTCCTGCTGCCCTTGGGCATCTTCTTCTACATCAGGATGATCCGTTTCCGTCTGCGCCTCTACAAAGACCTGCGTACCATCCGCCAGACCAGTGACAAGATCATCCCAAGGGCACTTGAACTCTCAACACAGCAAGAGCATATTACAGAACTACTATAATAATATATAAGGTGTAACAACATGGATCCATTTAGACTGAATACCATAGAAGAAGCCGTTGAAGATTTCAGGAACGGCCAGTTCGTCATTGTCGTCGATGACGAGGATCGGGAGAACGAGGGCGACCTGATCATCGCCGCTGAGAAGATCACGCCTGAGAAGGTGAACTTCATGCTAAAAAATGCCCGTGGCGTGCTCTGCGCCCCCATTACCATCGAGCGCTGCAAGGAACTCGACCTGCCTCATCAGGTGCAGGACAACACTTCCGTGCTGGGCACGCCCTTCACGGTGACGGTCGATAAACTGGAGGGTTGTACGACGGGAGTTTCCGCCCATGACCGTGCAGAAACCATCAAGGCACTGTCAGACCCTTCCTCTACCCCGGAAACCTTCGGACGCCCCGGGCACGTGAACCCCCTGTATGCCCAGGAAAACGGCGTGCTGCGCCGCAGTGGACATACGGAGGCCACCATCGACCTCTGCCGTATGGCAGGACTCTACCCCGCAGGTGCCCTGATGGAGATCATGAACGAGGACGGCACGATGGCCCGTCTGCCTGAACTGATGAAGTTCGCCAAGGAGTGGAACCTGAAGATCATCAGCATCAAGGATATGATCGCCTACCGTCTGAAGAAAGAGTCGTTGATCGAGGTCGGTGAAGAGGTCGATATGCCTACGGACTACGGCCACTTCCGACTTATCCCCTTTCGCCAGAAAAGCAACGGTCTGGAGCACCTGGCACTCATCAAGGGTGAGTGGAAGGAAGACGAGCCGATCCTGGTACGCGTACATTCCTCGTGTATGACAGGTGACATCCTCGGTTCCAAACGCTGTGACTGCGGTGAACAACTTCATAAAGCCATGTCGGCCATCGAGAAGGAGGGCAAGGGCGTAGTCATCTACATGCAGCAAGAGGGCCGCGGCATCGGACTGATGAACAAGATTGCCGCCTATAAACTGCAGGAAGAGGGTCTTGACACCGTGGATGCCAACGTGCACCTGGGCTTCAAGCCCGACGAGAGGGACTACGGTTGCGGGGCACAGATGCTGCGCCACCTTGGTGTACACAAGATGCGGCTGCTTACGAACAACCCCGTGAAGCGCGTCGGACTGGAGGCCTACGGACTGGAGATCATCGAGAACGTCCCCATCGAGGTAACGCCCAACCCCTATAATCTGCGATATCTGGAAACAAAGAAAAACCGTATGGGGCATATACTGCACTTGAAATAGCGGTCAGAATGTCACAATTTTACAGCCAAACATGAAAAAGTGGCATTATTCTTTCTCGTTCACAAATAAAATGTGTACTTTTGCACAAAATTTCGTAATAACATGGCACAATTATCCAATCGTCTGCAGCGCTTAGCACCATCAGCCACGCTGGCAATGTCACAGAAAAGTTCTGAAATGAAGGCGCAGGGAATCGACGTAATCAACATGAGTGTGGGAGAGCCCGACTTCAATACCCCTGATGCCATCAAGGAGGCAGCCAAGCAGGCTGTGGATGACAACTACTCCAGATACTCACCTGTTCCTGGCTATCCCGATCTTCGCAAGGCTATCGTGGCGAAGTTGAAAAAAGAGAACGGTCTCGACTACAGCATCAATGAGATCCTGGTCAGCAACGGTGCCAAGCAGAGTGTCTGCAATACCGTGATGGCCCTGGTCGATGACGGTGAGGAAGTGATCATCCCCGCCCCCTATTGGGTAAGTTATCCCCAGATGGTGCTTCTGGCAGGCGGCAAGCCCGTCATCGTGGAGGCCGGTTTTGAGCAGAACTTCAAGATGACTCCCCAACAACTAGAGGCTGCCATCACCCCAAAGACCCGTATGCTCATTCTCTGCTCCCCCAGCAACCCCACAGGCAGCGTTTATTCGAAGGACGAACTGAAAGCCCTGGCCGACGTGATCCTGCGCCATGAGGATCTGTTTGTACTGGCCGACGAGATCTACGAGCACATCAATTACGTAGGTAAGCATGAGTCGATTGCGCAGTTCCCTGGCATGAAGGAACGCGCCATCATCGTCAACGGCGTATCCAAGGCATACGCGATGACAGGCTGGCGCATCGGATACATCGCCGCTCCCGAATGGATCGTCAAGGGCTGCAACAAACTGCAAGGTCAATACACCAGCGGTCCATGCTCTGTCAGTCAGAAGGCCGCGGAGTTCGCCTACACAGCAGACCAACAGTGCGTGGAGGACATGCGCCTGGCCTTCGAGCGTCGCCGTAACCTCATCGTGAAACTTGCAAAGGACATCCCTGGACTGGAGGTGAACGTGCCAGAGGGAGCCTTTTACCTGTTCCCCAAATGTAGCAGTTTCTATGGCAAGAGCGATGGCGAGACGACAATCAGCAATTCCACCGACTTCGCCATGTACCTGTTGGAGAAGGGGCATGTCGCCACTGTGGGCGGTGATGCCTTCGGCGATCCTGACTGTTTCAGGATGAGTTATGCAACAAGCGACGAAAACATCATTGAAGCCATGAAACGCATCAAAGATACAGTGGCAAAATTGAAATAAAACTGTAAAAACTGAGTTAAAAGATATTAATTCGGCTTGTGTCACGCTATAAATTGCTATCTTTGCGAGGTGATTTCAAAAATAGACTATTTATAAACTCAATTTTTAATAACTAAAAAATTAAACTTATTACATTATGGCAACAACAACAAAGGCTGCAGCCCCAGCCAAAAAGAATTCGGGCTTTGGTGGTATTAAAGCTGCATGGATTATCCTCGTGATTTGCGCTCTTGCAGGTTATGGTGTATGGTATTTCGTCATGGGTAACCCCGACAACTTCGTAGGCGGCGACCGCAGTGGTCATCCCGCAAACCTGTTAGGTACAGTGTATAAGGGAGGTTTCGTCGTAGGTCTGATCCTGACCCTTCTCTTCACCGTTATTTGCTTGGGCATCGAGCGTTTCTTCGCTATCCGTACCGCTGCTGGTAAGATCAATCTGGCTAAGTTCACTGCTCAGGTGAAGGATCTGATCAAGGCTCAGAAGTTCGACGAGGCAGACAAACTTTGCGACAAGATGCAGGGTTCTGTAGCCAATGTCGTAAAGGCTTCCATCAAGATGTACCAGACCGTAGAGGGTGATGACACGCTGAAGAAGGCTGCCAAGATCGCTAAGATCCAGCAGGCTCACGAGGAGGCTACTCAGTTGGAGATGCCTACTCTGCAGATGAACCTCCCGATGGTTGCTACTATCGTATCTCTGGGTACCCTGACCGCTCTGTTCGGTACTGTGCTCGGTATGATCGGTTCGTTCCAGGCTCTGTCTGCT
>JAFRMM010000077.1 GCA_017430675.1 Prevotella sp. | reverse complement strand
GAACTGAATGAACAGATCAATGAACTCAAGGAAGAGAATGCGCGCACGCGCCGCACGACCAACCGGCTTACAAGGGCTATTGAGGCTATTCCTCTGTGTGACTATCACAGCCAGTGCCCTGTGCTCAGTGAGTTGCGGCTCGACGAAGACGGCAGCCCGCGCCGAACTGAAGAGGCAGATGACGACGGACGTCGGGACGGGCGTAAGCCTGGAACTGACAGGCCTCGGCACCCCCGCGCCGGAAAGCGCGGAACTGTGCGTTCCGCTGGAGTGGCTGGCGTCGCTTCCGGAAGGGGCAGGGTACAACTGCCAGGAGGGGAGCACCGCCGTGTCGGTCAGCAGGGGGAAGGGCGACAGCCTGAGGATCCGTGCGACGGGCATGCGGAATCCCGCACCTGACATCCGCGTAAGGGCCGGGACGGACGTGACGCTGTCTGACAGCACCGCCGGCCGTGCCGGCGCCAGCCCCGCTCCCCAGCCGCGCGGCCAGCCCGCAGGAGGCTGTTCGTGGACGCAACTGGTACCGGTCCTTACCATCCTGTTCGCCTTAATAGTGTTAGCGTATATAATGATTATTAACAACAAACAACAGTCGAAATGAATGAGAATTTTATCTATGGCATAGCCTCCCTGAAGATCAACAACGTGCTCATCGGCTACATTGAGAAGGGTTCCTTCCAGTGGGGCGGCACAGCCCCCGAGAGCGTTGACGTGGAGGCCGAGCAGGTTCCTGCCGCCCCGGTACTGGTGCTTCTGCAGAAGAACGGCACCATCGCGCCGCAGTTCAACCTGATCCAACTCAATCCCACCAACCTCAAGGCCGTGATGGGCGGCACGCTCACCTCTTCCAACAAGAAGTGGAACGCCCCGTCGGACCTGGTCAGCGTGACGGGCCCCGTCGAGATCACCACCCAGAGCGGTGCAGTCATCGGAATCCCCAACGCGACGGTACAGGCCAACCTGAACGGCAACCTTACGCTGACGGAGGTCTCGAAGGTCCAGGTGACGCTGAAGGTGCTCGCCCCGGACGGCGGCGGATCGCCCTACAGCATAGACTTCACGACGGAGGGCTGACCGTATGGACGGACGGCTTGTGCAACAGGAAACGGCGGAGACCCTGCTTGACGCCGGGGTCTCCGTCCCTCTTAAGGCCATCAGGATCCCCTTCAGGAAGAAGCCCTGGGTGATCCGCCTCACGATGAGACGGCCGCGGCTCTCCACCCAGATCAGGATTGCCGGGATATACCTCGGCATGGGCGTGACGGCGGAGCAGATGCGGAAGTTCACCAAGGAGGATGAGATGAGGTTCCTCTCAGACCACGGCAGGGATATCTCCAGGATGGCCGCCCTGGCCGTGTGCTGCACCACACTCCGCTCAAGGCTGGCGGGAAGACCCCTGGCCTGGGTCTTCAGGAACTGGGTGGACACGCCGTACCTGATGGCGGCACTGACGCGGTTCATCATGCTGCTGGGAACCCAGTCTTTTACGAATATTATCAGATCAGTCGAGATGACGAATCCCCTGAGACTGAGGCTGAGCCAGGAAAGCAAGGGGAGTTAAGGAACTACGAGAGTTCCCATAGCCCCTTCGGCCTGATATGGCAGATTGCCGAAGCCACCGGCTGGAGCAAGGAGTACATATTGGACGGAATCAACTACCAGACACTGCTGATGATGATATTGGACGCACCCCGCTATGTCAGCAGGAAGAGGAAAGAGGGTGCGGACGGTGTTGAAAGGGACGAGGTGCTGGAGTTCTTCCAGAGCAACCTTTCACTATAAACGGTATTGCGGATGAAACCTGTAGAGATCGAATTCCTGATGAAAGGCAACCTTGGGAGGGGGCTTGACGACGCGCGGCGCAAGGCCGAGTCGCTGGATTCCGTGCTGAGGAATGTCGGTGCCGCCGTGGGTATCGCCTTCGGTACCCGCCAGGCCGCGGAGTTCGCCCGTAAGGTCATGGACGTGCGCGGCGAGGTGGAGAGCCTCCAGATCTCATTCGAGACGCTAGCCGGGAAGGCGAAGGGCAGCAAACTCTTCGGCGACATCCGCGAATGGGTCGTCAACACCCCCATGATGATGCAGCCCGTAGCCAAGGGCGCACAGACCCTCCTGGGCTTCAATGTAGAGGCCGAGAAGGTGATGCCCATTCTCCGCCAGATCGGCGATATCTCCATGGGCGATGCCCAGAAGTTCAACTCGCTTACGCTTGCCTTCGCGCAGATGTCATCCACGGGAAGGCTCATGGGACAGGACCTGCTCCAGATGATCAACGCGGGCTTCAACCCGCTGGTCGTGATCTCCGAGAAGACCGGTAAGAGCATGGCCGCACTGAAGAGGGAGATGGCCGACGGCAGGATATCCGTCAGGATGGTGGAGGAGGCATTCGCCTCCGCCACCGCCGAGGGCGGCCGCTTCTACGGGATGCTGGAGAAGCAGTCAAAGGGCATCAAGGGTGCCATGAGCAACCTGCAGGGCGCTTGGGAGGACATGCTTAACGATATCGGCGAGAAGAGCCAGGGCGAGATGGTAAACGCCATCAACCAGGCTACGGAACTCGTGAAGGACTATGAGAAGGTCCTGGATGTCCTGGAACAGATCGTCGTGGCCTACGGCTCGTACAAGGCCGCCCTGATGCTGGTCGTTGCTGCGCAGAAGGCCATGGCCCTTGCCGAGAACATCCGCCTGGTGATGATGTTCCGCAGGGAAATGGGGCTGCTGACCGCCGCACAGCAGACGTTCAACCTAGCCGCCCTGGTGAACCCCTACGTGCTCATCGGCGTGGCGGCCGCGGGTGCCGGTGTGGCGATTTACAATCTCGCCAAGGCCGACAATGCCGCGGAGGCGGCCCAGAAGAAACTGAACCGGACGGTGGAGGAAGCAAACCAACAGGCCAGGGACCATCAGAAGGAACTTGACGAACTGACGCGCAGGGCCACCGCCGAGGCCGCCAGTACCGACGACCGCCGGACGGCCATGCAGCAACTGGTGGACAAATACCCCAGCATCATCGAGAAGTACATCGACGAGAAGGGCCACCTGACCGACATCATCAACCTGAAGCGCGAGATCGCGCGGCTCGACGGCCTCGACAAGCAGCAGAAACTGGAGGGGGACTATCAGAGGGCCCAGCGATATACGGAACTGTACAACCGCGCCCGGAAAGGCCAGCAACTGTCAAATAGCGAGCGGGACGAACTTAACTCCCTGGCAGACGACGCATGGGAAGGACAGGACTTTTGGACAAGGTTGGGTAAAAGCAAGACCGGCTTTGCCGCCGACTACTATAAAAACCAGTTGCCGGGGCTGAAGCGTTCTGTCGCGCGCTCGAGGACCGAGAACATGCTCCGGGAGTTCAACTACGGCCTGGAGAAGATGACCGACGACGAACTGCTAAGGATGTCGAAGGATGCACAGGCCGCACTGAGGAAAATCGGCGAGAAGAACTCCGCCTACCTTGACAACTACACCCACGATTTCCTGACCAGGGGAGACCTCGGCGAGCGCCTTGGCATCATCGGGAACATACTGGAGCAGCGCCATCCCAAGAAGGGTGACGGCGGCGGGTCCGGGTCCGGTAAGACCGACAAACTGCTGAAGGAACAGCGGGAACAGGCCGCCAGGGCCATCGAGGAGGAGCGCCGCTGGCAGGAGGAGATTGCGAAGACCAGGCAGACGGCTGCCGATGCCCAGCGCGACGCGCAGATAGCAGCCGTCCAGAATGACGGCGAGCGTGAGCGCGCCGAGCAGGATGAGCAGCACAAGAGGAATCTCCGTCAGATTGCGGATCAGGCCGACGAGATGAGGAAGGCCGTCTATGAACACAACAAGACGGCGTGGGAGGCCGCCCACAAGGACAGTCCCTACGAACTCACGGATGAGGGCCAGGCCGGTTGGAGCGATATCCAGTTGTCCGATGAGCAGAAGGCCATTATCGACTCCCGGATCAAGAAGGAGAATGAGGAGTATCTCCGTACAGTCATTCAACGGCAGAAAGACGAGATCAAGGCAATGCGCGACTATCTCAAGGAGTATGGCACACTCCAGGAGCGCAAATATGCGATCGCCAAGGAATATGACGACAGGATTGCCAATGAGACGGGCTGGAGAAGGAAGTCACTGGAGCAGGAGAAAAAATACGCCCTGAACTCAATAGATATCGAGGCCCTCCGCAGCAATATCGACTGGACAATGATGTTTGACGGCCTTGGGGACGCCTTCCAGAAAGAGATCAAGGAAACCGTTGACAGGATTGAGGCCTACATGAAGACGGAGGCCTTCAGGAATCTTGACGCCACCCAGAAGCGCGAGTACATCGACATGCGCAACAGCCTGTACCAGAAGACTGGAAGCAGCCATGGGGTATTCAATTTCTCCATATACGGTCAGATCGGCCGGGAGATGGCTGAGTTCCAGTCTGCCCTCCGTGCATCCAAGGAGGCCCAGAATGAGCATACAAGAGCCGTCATGGCATTGAACATGGCCGAGGAGGACCTCAAAGATGCAGAGGACAGACTGGAAAAAGCCAGAGGAACGGAGGAACAGACCGTTGCGCAGCAGAACGTCAACTTCCGTAAGGCGGTCTTGGAGAATGCCAAGAGGCAAGTGGACAGGACCGGCGAGGAGCAGAAGGAAGCCGAAAATAACGTTGTAGTGGCCCAGGGAAGGCTCCGAAAGAGCGTGGATGAGTCGAGAAAGACCCTGGATAATTTCGGGAAGGCCCTTGACCAGATCACAAGCGGGACCCTGAAGGGATTCGCAGACGGCCTCGTCAATCTCTATAACACCATTGTAGGCAATGGCCGGATGGACGGTTTGGCCGGCCTTGGCAGGAGGGTTGATCAGGCTTCCGAAGTAATCGGTAAGGCATCTGATGTCACCCAGGCCGTAGATGATGCGCTCGATGCCGGCGCAAAGGCTTCCAAGGCAATTGGGAAAGGTACGGCTGCCGTGCAAAAGACGGCAACAGAGGCCACCGGGGCTATAGCCGGGACACTTGAGACGTCCGGCAATGTGTGGGGAATGATCGTGGCCGCCATCCTTGAGTTGATCGATACACTTGGCGAAGACCCGGGAGGCGTGATTTCCGAGATAATCGATAAGATTTTCGGGGTCATCGAGGGCATCTTCGAGCAACTCCAAAGCGGGGAGTTCATAGGCGGCATCGTCCACTCCATCATAGAAGGAATAGGCAGGATATTCGGCCAGATAATTGAGAATCTCGAAAAGGACATAGCCTCCGGCAACGGTATTTTCCAGTCGCATTTCCTCAATCAGGTAGATCAGATGTTCGGATTAGGCCTCTTTGGCAAGGAGGAAACCTATGAGCAGGCCAAGGAGAGGTACGAACATCTCGTCGATATCTGGGACACCCTCATCGAGAAGAAAAGGGAATACCTTGCCGAGTCGTGGGGACCTGAGGCCGAAAAAGCATCCGAGGAGGCATTGAGGCTCCTCAGGGTTGAGAGGACGCACAACGAGGAACTTGCGAAATGGCTGCTTGGTGAGGGCTCGAGCATGGGCTCGCACTCATACGGGTACCGTATGTGGCAAGGCTCTTATTCGTCCAAAGGGGAGGACAACCTTGGACTCACGAACACCGGCATTCTTGCGAAGTACGCAGGTGACATCAACTGGAAGGACGTCAATGAGGCCATAAGGAGGGGGCTGATGGAAGAGGGCCTCGGCAATGTCGCATTTGACGGCATGGAGGACCTCCTTAGGATGAATGCGGACCAACTCAACTGGATCAAGATGAGTTATGCCGGCCTGTGGAACTCCATGGATGACGATTTCAGGCAGTACCTGGAGAATACCATCCAATTCAGCGAGACGGAAACGGAAATCCTCGAAAGCCTGAGGGAACAGATTACCGGAACGTCGTTTGACAACGTATTCGACAGTTTCATGAGCAGCCTGTACGACCTTGCCGACGGTGCGGAGGACGTCTTCGGCAAAGTGGGCGAAGACTGGCAGAAGATGTCGAACAAGATGGTGCTCAACAATATTGTCGGCGAGAAATACAAGAGCCAGTTGCGGGAGTGGTACGATCAGTGGTATGAGGCATATATGGGCGACAAGGATATCGACCGCCAGGAGATCGGGGCCCTGAGGGACAGTTATAACGACCTTGTCAGGGCCGCTGCCGACGAGGTGAAGGCCTTACGGGACCAGGGAATAGTAACAGGCATAGAAGACTCGCAGGGCCAGACGGCCAACCGCGGCGGCTTCAGCGCCCTGAGCCAGGACCAGGGTACGAAACTCGACGGCATGTTCACCGCCGGGCTGCAGCACTGGTCGTCGATGGACGATGAACTTGGCAGTTGCGCCGACAGGCTCGGAACAGCCCTCGACCACCTGAGGAGGATCGAGGAGAACACGGACCACTGCAGGAAACTCGACGACATAGCGGAAGACATCCGCCAGATCAGGAACCAGGGACTTAAAATTAAGTAGCGTATGACATCACGGCTTACAGGACAGGTTATCATCAACGGTCATGACCTATGGACGGACTACCACGCCTTCCTCCGCGACGAGCGGCCAGGCGGCAGGGAGAACCTCGCCGCCCTGCTGAAGCCCGCCAGGATGAAGCCGCAGGTGGCTGTCAGCCTGAGGGAAGAGGACGGGGAGAGGCACTCCACATCCCTCGTCCAGAAGTCCGAGGGCAGGGACGTAACGCTGCACATCGCCATCCACGCGGCGACAGCAGCCGAGTTCGTGGGGCGCTACCGCAACCTCCTGGCCTTCCTGAAGACAGGCGCCAACGGATGGCTGGACTTCTCGTTCCCGACGCTCGGACTGGCGATGCGGATGTACTGCAAGGAGTTTCCGGACAATTTCAAGCCGATCTCCGACCTGTGGAACGCCGGTGAGCAGTGCGGCGCCATCAGGGTAACCTTCCGCGAGCCCGTGTCATCATTCTAATGGTATTTAAGCGCAGATAAAACGTCATGGAAATCAGGATATACAGACAGGACGGATCGTTGAAGGCCACGGTGTCGCCGGGGGCTGGCGACCGGTGCGTCAAGGAACTGCAGGGCGACAGCACGCTCAGCCTGAGTTTCGATTATTACTTGTATGTCGCCCTTGACGTGAACGACTACGTGGACTTCTGCGGGGACCGCTTCCGGCTGCTGGAGATGTACCGCCCGAAGCAGGTCAGCACCGTCGAGTGGCACTACGACCTGACGCTGTACGGGACGGAGAGCCTGATCAAGCGCTACCTGGTGGTCGAGCACACCGACGGCGATGCCAACCCCGCCTTCCAACTGACGGCACCGGCCCTGCAGCACATGAGGATGATCGTGGAATGCCTGAGGAACGCCACGGGCGACCAGTCGTGGGCCGTCGGCGAGGTCGTGGAGACCGGCAACATTGCCATCGACTATACGGGGAAGTACTGCGACGAGGGACTGCGCGAACTGGCGGAGGCCGCAGGGACGGAGTACTGGTTTGACGGAAGGACCGTCAACCTCTGCAGGTGTGAGCACGGAGACGCACTCCAACTGGAGTACGGGAACGGCCTGGTCTCACTGGAGCGTGACAAGGCGGACAACGCGAAGTTCTACACGCGCCTGTATCCCGTGGGCAGTTCCAGGAACATAGACCGAACGGTATATGGGCACGACAGGCTGCAGTTGCCGGGCGGAGTCAAGTACGTCGATATCGGCGTTGACAAGTACGGCGTGATAGACCATTACGAGCAGGATGCATTCTCGGGAATCTACCCCAGGTACACGGGAACCGTCAGCCATGTGCGCACAGACACACGGACGGATGATGACGGAACCGTATTCACGGTTTTTTACTTCAAGGATGAATCCCTGCCTTTCGACCCCAACGACCACCTCCTGCCCAACGAGAGGATGCGCGTGAGTTTCCAGACAGGTGACATGCAGGGACTCGGCGAGACCGACGACCACTATTTCGAGGCCGACTACGACAGTTCGACTGGTGAGTTTGAGATTATCAATATCTGGACCGACGGCGAGCAACTTCCGCGTGTCGGCCTTGCCCCGGCCGTCGGCGACCAGTACATTCCCTGGAACATCAGCATGCCTGATTCGTATATCCGGCTGGCCGAGCAGGAATACAGGGCAGCCGTTGATAACTACAACCAGAAGCATTTCATTGACGTGTCGGTCTATCGCGGCACCACAGACCACACGTGGATTGAGGCCGTCCCAGACGAGGATATTTCCGTCGGCCGCCGCGTGAGGCTGGTCAGCAGCCAGTTTTTCCCCGGGACGGGCTGCCGCAACAGCCGGATCGTGAAGGTGACGAGACGACTTGACCTTCCCTCGATGATTGAACTGGAGGTCAGCGACGCCGTAAGCACCAGGACGCTTGAGAAACTCAATGATACGCTGAAGAACATAGCCGGCAAAATCAGGACTGGTGACAATGCATTCTACGACTTCCTGAGAAACAGATACTGTACGTTCATATCGGCCATCAAGGACCAGGTTGACGGTAAGGCGGAGACATGGATATCATCATCCGACCCGTCGCTGTACTGGAATACGGGCGACTTGAGGGATGCCCATGTCGGTGACATGTGGCTCAATTCCAGTAGCGGGACCGTTGCGGGCGTACCACCGATGGCAACGGCCATATACACTAAGAATACTACAACATCCCCTGCCACATATTCATGGGTCGTGGATGAAAGCATTCCCAACGAGGTCTTCGACACCATCGACGGGAAGGCCGCGATATACACCAACAATCCCGCCGACGCAGATGAAGCCAAGAGGTACCCAAGGAACTACCATACCAACGACCTGTGGATTCTTCCCAAGGGAATCCGGGACCATGATACCTTCACTATCAACGGTGTCGATTACAAGGGGGGCGAGGTGCTGACGGCAACACAAACCTCCGCAGACTATAATGCCAGTCACTGGACTAAAAAGGTTGTCTATACCGACGATACGGCATTGATATCGTTCATCAATGGCAGTTATGCCGACTTCGTGGATGACATACAGCAGCAGATAGACCAGAAGGCTGAGACATGGTACCAGGCTACCGACCCGTCGGCCAACTGGAGTGCTCAGGAGAAGACCAGCCATGTCGGAGACATCTGGCATAACACGTCATCGTCAACCGTCGCTGGCGTTGAGTCTGGCGAGGATGCCATCTGGAGCGGTTCTGAGTGGGTTCCAAGCACCGTCCCGCAGGAGGTTTACGACAAGATAGACGGGAAAAAGACCATTTACGTGACATGGGACAGTTGGGTTGTCAACAAGGTCAACACCCTACAGGTGCGTGACCTGTTCATCCCGTCATCTGACGTTACGAAGAACAGTGTAGCATACAAGGCGAACAAGGTATATAGATGCAAGACGGTTGGAGCGTACAATGAAAGCGGTACGGTCACGACATATCCCACTTTCCAGGAAGTCGCATATACCGACGACTCGTCTGTCAACGAGATAATCAGCAAGTACGGCAATATCCTCGGCATCACGGCTACGGCAGATAACGTCGGAGAGGCAGCAGGCTATCTGTCGGCTATCCTGAATCATCCTAGCGGGACGACGGTTGACGGAGGTCTCGTGCTGACGTCTCTCATTGCCATGCGCGACTCAGGCAGCAACGTGTGGGGAGGCATCAGCGGCACATACAAGTCTGACGAGACTGACAACTCCACATACAAGGGTCACGGCATTGCCGCATGGTTCGGCGGCGTGATGGTTGACAAGGAGATGCAGACGGCCGCGGAGAACTACGCAAGGTCTCTGTTCCGCTTCGACGGCTCTGGCTACGTGGCAAGCGGCAACCTCTCGTGGGATGCAAGCGGAAACGTGACGTTGCAGGGCTACAGCATCAACGCTACTACGCTACAGAAAAACGGCAGCAACGTGGCTACCGAGGGGCAACTTGCAAATTACCTTCCTCTTGCTGGAGGTACAATGACTGGAGCCATAAGTTCTTGCAATGTAATACCAAAGACAACACATGCATACGACCTCGGCAGTCCGACAAAAGTATATGAGCACCTATATACAAGATACATAGATACGGATTCTGGATATTACCTTCGCTTGTGTGTTGCAGGAACGGAGGTTCTTACCGTAAAAGCAGACAATCTGAGTGTCGGCATCGGCACGACTTCGCCTGATGCAAAATTGGACGTAAACGGATATGCCAAGACGACAAGGTTGTATCTTTATAAGCCTACTGCTGGCAGCGATACGAATGCGGTATATCTTGAATACAATTCAAGTAATTCTGGTGTTCATCTTGTCGGTGCAGGATTCTACTCTGACAGTTTCGTTTCCGCATTTGGTGCGGGAAGCGGAGGCAGTGGCGGCTCTATCTCATTGAACCAGCCGCTAAGCGGCATCAACAGCGCGGGCATGGATAGTCCGACCGCGGCAGGTCAGGCGATTGTCTATAACGGTACGTCATGGGTGTATTCGACGGCGACGACGCTCAAGGTGAGTGCACTGAGCATCTCAAACTCCCTCTCAGCATACACGGGGTCATTCGGCTCAACGCTCTCCGTGGCAGGCAGCATCACCTCCCAGGCTGGCGGTTTCGTTGTCAGCGGCAAGGACAACACATACGTCCTGCTGGCTGGCGGCGGCACGAAACTTCTGAGTGAGATAGGAGGTGGCGGTAATACGTGGCGTAACGTGTATATTGGCGGCACGAGTTGTGTCGGCACGGGGACGGGCTCAAAGGCAATCAACTTTTTGGGAAGCGGAAGCGTGTCGGTAAGTTATCTTGCATCAGGAACGGGCAGCGGACAGAGCGGGTCTTCAAACTACTTTACGGTTCAGATAAGCGCGTCAGACACCAGATACACGGCAGGACAGCAAGGCAAGACTTCCACGAAACTCTTTCTCGTCGGCACGGAAACGACGGGGAGCGCCTCTGGCACATACGCCACGTCCTACACCAACTCCAACTGCTACGTCGGCACGGACAACAGCCTGTACTCTAGAGGCTCGAAGGTACTGACCACCAGTTACAGCATCGTCTCTAACAGTGTCGGTATAAATAGATCGGGTACAGATTTCACGAAGGCCGACAACGGAGTGACAAGCGTCCAGTACCCGGGATTCTTCGTGCGAGACGCGAACGGAAAGGAGACAGGGAGAGTATTTACCGCAGTCAAAACAAACGGCGACCTGATAACCTTTCTATGTTCCAACAATTACGGCACGGACGGGAGTTCCGTCGGTGAGATGTACATTGGCCAGAAGATAGCGAAGGACGGAACAAAGACATGGGTGCTGACCGACGCGGCCTCGTTCAGGGCGGCCCTCGGCCTGGGGAGCAACGCCACCAGTTCCACGGCGTACCTTCCGCTGACAGGAGGCACGCTGACAGGCAGCATATTCTTTAAGTACGACGTTGACACCTCACGGGTTTTTGGTCTTTTATTCAGAAACACCTCTAACACTAATATTGCGAGCATCTTTTACCATAATACCGCGCAGAACATCATCCTGAACCCCGTCGGAGACAGCGCCCCGTGGATTGACGCCGTAGGGAAATACAGCCTATTCGTCGGCAACAACAAACTGACATACAACACGTACGCCATCTGGCACAGCAACAACGCCATATCCCTTCTCATAAGCAAACTCGGCAACGAAACCTCGAACTTCACCGACGGCACGGAGATATTCAGCAGTTATGCCGACAATGACGGTTTTGTTGGTCACAACTCAAATATATACAGACGTCCAGCATCTGCGATGTGGGGTTACATAATCTCAAAGATTTGTTACAATATGGCAAGTGGCGATGACTATGAAACTCTGAGCGGATACGGTAGTTCAAGGGGTATGTTTGTTGCGTGCAACAACGGAAGTTATACAAGCGGGATAACACTTACAGACCTTGGTGCTTATGATACCCTTGTCAGTTTCGGGTACTCAAACAGAACCATCCAGTTTAAGGGTGCCGCATACAGTGACACTTTGAAGTACCGTCACGTATATACTATATCGACAGGCAATTACGGGTTTTCCGCATGGAAGACCATTGCATTCACTGATTCTAACGTCGCTTCTGCAACGAAACTACAGACATCACGTACGTTGTGGGGACAATCGTTTGACGGAACGGCAAACGTTAGCGGGAATATGACTAACGTTGGGAGCATATCGCCGTCGTCAAGCGGCAGCGGCAGCATAGGTTCAAGAAATAACTATTTTTCATCGTTTTACGGGGGAAACATAGGTATTGTTGACTCCACGACGAACGAGGACATGTCTCTCGTGTGGAGAACTGTCAATGACGAGCGGGTCTTCACCATGTATGCCTATGAGACAAAGTACAGCCCAATCATCATCGGCCAGAGCGGCGCCACCGGCGGCGGCGGCATCTATATCGACGCGCCGAACAACTGTGTCGGCATCGGGACATATTCTCCTTCTTACAAACTTGACGTTACTGGCGGGGCAGTCGGTGTTCTCGGAACGGAGATGAGATGGCTCATATCGGGTACCGACAAGTGCATTAACGCATATACTGGCTCTAATACTGTCGCTGCACAGATACAGTACAACGGCACGAACATGATACAACTCGGCAACTCATCTGGCGTTGCCAAGGTCATGATTAACTATGGTGCCGCAAACAACAGTACCAACGGCCTGCAGATGTACGGTTATACGACAAGCATGTATCAAGGCAGAAGCACGCTTGCAATACACATCAACAGCAGCGGCAACGTAGGCATAGGCACTGACAGCATATCTTCCAAGTTGCATGTCAATGGCAGCATCACGACGGCAGCGTCTAACGGTACATATATACAGATTGGTGGCATACGATTGGTGTACGACTCGTCAAACAATGCACTGAAAGTCGTGCAAAGTGACGGAAGCACTGCCGCAAACTTCTACGCCACAGGCGCCGTTTCAGCCTTGGGCGCAAATACGGGAAGCGGCAGCAGCGTGTCCCTGAACCAGCCTCTGTCAGGTATCAACGGCGCCAGCCTTGGCTCGACTTCCACGAACGGCACGGCGATTGTCTATTATAACGGGTGGAAGTACAGCACCGCATCTGGCGCGATACTGAAAGTAGCAAGTACCGTCACCGCTGGCAGCATCGTCAGCACGGGTACGATTTCCTGCTCGTCCGCCTTGTCCGTCGGGGCAAATATTACCGCTGGCGGAAGCATTACCGCGAGCGGCAGCTTGAAGACTGGTAACTGCACCATATCGCACGGCACGTACTCCCCGAGTACTGGCGTGTCTGCAAATCAGACCACCATATCGACAACCGACGATTATCTGTATATAACAGCAGGTAGTTACATCAATTCGAACAAGAGCATCACGACCCGCTCGGACATGCGGCTCAAGAACATTGCACGTTACGTTGATATGGATGTTGAGCAGGTTGCCCTTGCCCCAATCTTCGAATATTCGTGGAAGGACAGCAGCGACAGTGTATTATTCGTGGGGTCAAGCGCTCAGTGCTGGCAAAAGATTTTGCCTAGCAGTGTCATGCAAGCCCCTGACGGTTACCTGTCATTTGACTATCCCGCAGCGGCACTTGCAGCAGCCGTCATCACAGCCCGCAAGGTGGTTGACCACGAGAGACGCATCAGTGAACTAGAGAAGGAGAATAAAGAACTGAAAGAGAAGATTAACCGTTTAACGGCAGCATAGGATATGAAGATATACATTCTACAGGAGGACTACACGGAGATCGAACCAGAGGCATACTTCAATGAAGAATCTGGCGGTTACGACTCAAAGGAATACAATTGCAGAGACATTATTGGAGTGTTCCTGACACTTGAAGCCGCCGCTGACAGACTGGTGGAAGTAGTGGATAATGCTGACGCTGACGACTACTTCTATTGTGGCCGTAAGGAATTGTGCGGTTACGACATTCTTGTAGCCGACACAGAAACGACAGAGGTAAAGGTGGTAAGTAGAAGCATCTATCGTGATATGTTCAAGTCAAAACAACTTGGCATGGAAGTGAAAACGATTAGAGAGGAGGCATAGGACATGGGATATAACGGCAACACGATAACATCACCAGTGAGCATCGCTGACGTGCAACAGGCGCTCAACGACGGCTCAAACGACTTGGGGACGCTGTGCAGGAGCAACAACATAGCGACTTGGGCTAGGTGGCGCCCCATAGAATACAGCCAGTCTGGGGTGTACGTCAAGCCGCTGACTGTCGCACAGCGTAGGAGCGTGAACTGGGGGATAAAGAACATTCCGATATGGACGGGGAAAGACCTCGGCAAAGTCGTCGCCGTGTGGATTGACGGCTCGACCGTATCGAGCAACGCGCCCGACTGCGGAATACAATCCAACTACTGGGCGAACAACGCGCCCACGACGGCGTTCCGCCTGACGGACTTCGTGTCGCCCACCTCCCCAACGTCAATTGGCTACTTCACCAACGCACACGCACCCATATCGTCAGTCTCCAGCATATCCAAGTCGTCAAGCGTGATAACCGTACAGTTCAACATGGACTTGGGCGGCATATACTCTGGACAGACACTGTGGTACGGCGACTTCACGGTGATGAACAACATATCGTTCAAGGACAACCTGTACTTCGGCATCGTCATGAAGTGCGACGACCAGGTGTTCCTCGCAACACAGGACAACAAGGTAGGAGATTTGGGGACAACCTCCGCCACACTGTGGTCTATGGGAGCGCATGTCCGTTTCAAGGTCAGTTCGGCAAGCGGGAAACTGTACACCTACATCAACAACTACACGCCGATTAAGATGTTTCCTGTGCTGTCGAGCGTGAAGAACTACGTCGAGAGCACGGTCATCACCGCAATTACACCTGCATCGACAAGCGGCAACTTCGTCGCCGTTTGGGAGACGGAAGAGCAGACGGTGCCAGGAGCCATCCGTGTCGTGCCAGAGATTGTATATTTCTACGCATGGAAGGATGCGAGCAACAACAAGCGGATAGACTACAGGATGCTTGTCGTGACAAATGACGATAGCACGTCCGCACCGCACCGAATCAACGTCACGCTGACCGCACTTAACAGGCTTGGTGCACAGACTGGCAATCAGAACAATACGACAAACGTCACGACGCCGTACACCGCGAACACGTATATGGACCTGGGCAGCGACACGACATCTGGCGTAACCAATATGCGCGTAGAGATAGAGAAAGGACAGGGGGACACGTCAACGGACTTTGCAAGTCTTGAGATGATATATCCTGTGCTTGACTCGGAACCGCCAGCAGTTGAATAGTCTTCAATAAAAGATATTTACTAACAATTTTAATTTTACAAGATTATGGGAACATTTAAAGTAACGAGTTCGAATTCGAACAACCAGTATGAGTACAAGGACAACGTAGTGGTAGTCATCGGCAACTACAACACCGACAACACTACCTCGACACTGCAGAACGTCAGCGGCACTGTCTGTCAGCAGAACCAAGACGGCGAGCAGGGTGAGTACATCGGCAACTTCAACGGCTACATGCGTGACGGCGAGATTCGCTATTCGCTTTCGGAGATGTCGCGTCGTGACTCCAACAAGGTATGGGATGCCATCGACGAGATTGAGCCTTACGTCACTGGACAGAACGCTAACGATGGGGAGGAGTAGGCCATGGAGAAGACCATTAAAACCGGGGAACTGCTGAATGCGTTCAAGGTACTCTCGACCGCGAAGTACGACAAGTTGTCAGACGACGACAAGATCAAGTTGTGGAAGATCAGTTGCGCCATGATGCCCTTTGCCACGCAATACGAGGATCTGGAGAAGGATGCTGCCAAGAGGTTCAAGCCTACCACGGAGGGCTTCGACGAGCGCATGGAGAAGGCACAGGGCGTGGAAAGGATGCTCCGCTTCCCCAACCTGGACGCCTCGACCCTGCCCATGGGGGCTGCCGAGTACAACCAGTTCATCGTCAGGGAGGTGAACCCCTACAACAAACTGGTGGCCGATGCCCTCAAGGAGTTCTCCGATGCGGAGGTGAAACTGAAGTTCGACGGCATAACCAAGGAAGCCTTCGGTAAACTGATGGCCTCCAACGGTTGGGCCATCGGCGATGTCACGAAGTTGGGAATGCTTATCGTGGAGTAAAAAACCGGTGGGGGACTGTTCTTTCGGGGAGCAAAAAAGCCCCCAGCCGGATTAACAGTCATCTCACCTACATATTAATACCTGAATGCGGAATCCGCACGACTGGGGGCATAGACCCTCGTCGCGGATTCCGCTTTTTTCTATAATGTAGATGAGATGGTGCAAAGGTACAACTTTTTTTCGATATGACACCCTTTGAGATCCTAAATTTTAACCGTGAACTGCTAAAAAGGCTTATTTCCATGGGATTCAAGCCTGACGATTGCAGGTTTATTGAACTATATCGCGACTACGAGCGGATGCGCTCCAGCGGCGAAAAGGTAACCTACATCGTTTCAGTTCTGTCTGAAAGGTATGGCGTTTGTGAACGGAAAATATACAATATCATCAAGCACATGGAAACCGACTGCACAAGCCGTGCAGTGTGATTGCCGCTTTTTCCTATTTATTCTCGCTTTCCCTGACTACCTTTGCATCGGTTATCAAAAATATCAAGTATGGGAAAGTACACCTATAAACCGCAGTTTGGCGTGATTGTCGTTTGCGCCGACGAAAATGAGCAGAGGGCAGTCTATGACCGTCTTCACAGCGAAGGTCTAACCCTTAAAGTCGTAAACGTATGAAGATAGAAGTGAGTCATCATTGCAGCGACTTTAACAGTTATCGCGCTGCACGCGTAAAGAGTCTTTTCAATGCTGAGAAAGGCTGTGATTGGGAAAAGAGCGTAGAGTTGCCCATCGAGGGCAAGGAGTGGCAAATCGGCCTCATCGTAGGCCCGTCAGGAAGCGGCAAAACGAGCATTGGAAGCCGTATCTTTGGGAGCGCTATTTATGACCTGTATTCGGGATGGGACAACACAAAGCCCATCGTGGACTGTATCGCCCCGGACGGCGACTTCAATATGGTAACGGGTATGCTGTCCGCCGTAGGGCTTGGCGACGTCCCTGCGTGGCTGCGACCGTTCAATGTGCTCAGTAACGGCGAGAAGTTCCGGGCAGGGCTGGCACGCCTGGCCCGTGAACGCCCGGAGCATGCCGTCGTAGATGAGTTCACGTCTGTCATCGACCGCCAGATTGCAAAGGTGGGAGCCGCTGCTTTCGCCAAGACGTGGAGGCGGGGAGAAGGGCAGATTGTATTGTTGTCATGCCACTACGACATTGTTGAATGGCTCCAGCCCGACTGGGTATATGACACCGCGGGGGCACGCTTCTATGAGCGTGACTGTCTTCGGCAGCGGCCAAAACTCGAACTTCAAATTTATAAAGTCCGGGGAACTGTGTTCCCAAGACTGTTTAAGCAGCATTACTATTTAGACTTGGCAATGCCGGTAGCCGCTGAGTGTTTCGTCGGCTTCATTAACGGCGAGCCGGTGTGTCACCTGAGTGTGGCCCCACTTTTTACGGCCCATGCCTACCGTGCCACGCGCCTTGTAGTAATGCCAGAGTGGCAGGGAATAGGTGTCGGCACACGATTCCTGAATGCGGTCTGTGAGTACCACCTTCAGGGGCATGGCCGGTGTGGCTACAAATTACCAGTGTTCTTCCATACCTCACACCCGCAACTGTGCGGTGCACTGAGACACTCAAAAAAATGGATCCAGACGGGCGCACGCCTCTATGGTGAAAATAAGGCACGCAGCAGGGCATCCCTGCAACGCTCCGCAGACCGTAGGGGAAAGAAAGATGCAGCAACTAGCGGTTACGGTGGCCACTTCCGGGCAGTACAGGCATTTAAATACATCGGAGAAAATGGTTGTCAAAATACTTGGAAATAAGGACACGGCCGCATATCAGGCCGCACGCTCAGTAATCACGGCACACGGGCACCATCTGTGCGGTGAGAATAACTACTGCTACCACCTGGCCGTCGCACCATTGCTGACGGAGAAAATACCCGAGGATGAGTTGAAAGAGCCGCTTTTTGGCACGCTCATCTTCCACCCCTCACCGCTACCATACGGGCGCGGAGCCTCATCCATCAGGTGGGCATACAAGAGGAATGAGCCGATAACGGCCGCTACATGGTTCTGGGCTGACAACGGATTTGATACTGGCGATATCTGCGAGCAGGAGATTGTCAAGATAGACTACACTCTGCGCCCACGTGACTTCTACGAGCGGCATATCATTCCAGCCATGCTAAGAACGTTGGAACGCTGTTTGAACGACATTTCAAACGGCTTTCAACGCAGGGTGCCACAAGTAGAGCAGTACGCCACTTTTGACAAACGCATATAAAATATATTAAAGGTG
>JAFRMM010000076.1 GCA_017430675.1 Prevotella sp. | reverse complement strand
TCAAAACCGCGCTATGAGATCCTCGACGGACTGCGCGGCGTGGCTGCCATGCTGGTGGTGGCCTACCACCTGTTTGAGACCTATTATGGCGGCAAACCTGACCAACCCATCAATCACGGCTATCTGGCTGTGGATTTCTTCTTTGTGCTGTCCGGCTTCGTTATCGGCTATGCATACGATGACCGCTGGAGGCCCACCCCCGACCCCTCCCATGAAGGGAGGGGAGCGAATAGTTTTACCCTTTGGTCTTTCTTTAAACGAAGATTGATCCGTCTGCACCCGATGGTGATATTTGGCACGCTGTTTGGTGCCATCATGTTCTACTTCGGCAGTTGTGGTGAGTTCCCGCTGATTAACCAGACACCTTGGTACATGGTGCTGTTAGTGATGCTCTGGTGCTTCACGATGATACCCCTGCCAAATACGATGGACATCCGTGGCTGGGCAGAGACCAACCCGCTGAACGGCCCTGCATGGTCGTTGCAATGGGAGTACATTGCCAATATCCTCTATGCACTCATTATCCGCAGGTTGTCGAAGGTGGCACTTGGTATCTGTGTGGCCATCTTTGCCGTCCTGACCATCATCCTTTGCCTGAACATCGACGTGACAGGATTCCTGGAGGAGCGCAACTGGGCATCCTATACTGTTGTGGGCGGTTGGAGCACTACACCCGACCAACTCCAGGTGGGCCTTACCCGTCTGCTTTATCCCTTCTTCTGCGGACTGCTCATTTCGCGCATGGGTAAATTAATAAAGGTACGTGGCGGTTTCTGGTGGTGTTCTCTGATGATTATCGTGCTGTTCTGCATGCCTTGGATGGGACTTGGCACCGAAGGCGAGGCCCGTTTGACGAATGGACTTTACGAGGCTTTCTGTATCCTCGTCTGCTTCCCCCTCATCGTAGCGATGGGTGCTGGCAGTAGCGTCACAGGCTCGAAATCATCTGCCATCAATAAGTTCCTGGGTGAGATCAGTTATCCTATCTATATCACCCATTATCCCCTCATCTACATGCAGATGTCTTGGGCAGACAGTCATAAGGATGCCCCACTTGGCACCCACATCTTCGTGGCCGTCTGCATCTTTGTGCTTGCCATCCTCGTAGCCTACGTAGCCTACAGACTCTACGATCTGCCCGTTCGTGAGTGGCTGAAACATAAACTCTTCACACCTGCCGCAAAATGAGAATAGACCATGCCGCACTATTTTGTAAGGACTTGGAGCAGATGTGCCAGTTCTTCATCGACTACTTCGATGCCCGCAGCAACGAGCAGTACCACAATCCCCGTACTGGTCTTGTCAGAGTTTGTGAAGAGCACAAGTTCCCTGCCGCCATGCGCCCGGATGTAATCCTCCATGTAGGCAATAACTGTTTTCCAATGGAGATGAGCGTCTGGCTTATCAGAGGCTTAATAATGAGCCCGTATTTCATCAAAAAGTGTTCCAGCAACTGACCGTAGATGAACACTCTGGCGGTATCGTTAGGATGATCTTTCGCGTGCGCGCGCGAAAATTTCGCATTTGAGGGTGTCAGGGTGTACAAACGCCGATAAACACTGGCCTTAGCACCCTGTTTTGTAGGGTGACAGGGTGTACAGAGGGTGTCACCTTGTCAGAGGACAATTTGGCAGACTTTTCAGGAGCCTTCGGTGTGTTAAATTCTCGAGAGAATTGTCGCGTACAGTGCCTCTGTAGATCGGAAAAGCAGTGTTAAAGCAGTGGATTCTCGAGAGAATTGAGGGGAAAGTGGCATGGTGTTTGCTGGAAGGTAGTTGATCACGAATAACGCGAACCCTATGAGAAAAACAAACAAGGTCTTAATGAAGTATCTCTACCGCCAGGAGCGGAAGGAGAAGTGTGTAACGCTCGAAGACGTGCTCGACTGGACACGCGAGGGCAAATACCGTCACAGGGTGGAGGCTGTGAGGGGACTGGACGAGGTCGCCATGACGGGCGGCATGGTCAGCGGTCCGCTGGCGGCCGACGATCTGCCCGTCGTGATGCCCGCCGTCGGTGAGAGGGGCGGCTATACGGGTCTGGTGCTGCTCTCCTTCCGTGTGGATGGGGGCATGGAGGTGCTGGAGCGGCTGCGCTCGGTGGTGAACTTGTGGGAGCAGACGCTGATGTCGTTCGTGGGCACCAGCGGACGGTCGCTGAAGGTGCTCATCCCCTACCGTCTCATGGATGGCGGACTGCCTGCGGATGCCGCGCAAGTGGCCCTGTTCCAGCAGTATGCCTACAAACGGGCTGCGGAATACGCCCTGGCCTCGACAGGTGTCAGGGCGGAGGAGACGGTGCACGACGGCACGGAGCATTTCCGTATCTCCTTTGACCCCCGGGCTTACTATCATCCGGAGGCGAGACCCATCGGGATGGAACAGCCCACGGAGCCGCTGACGGAGCAGTCGGCACAGGTCGTGGCGGAGCCGGCGGAAACGGGTCTCGACACGGAACTGCTGCCAGGCTACACGCGGCGCGAGATGGATGTCACGAAGTACAACTTCATCTGCCGCGAACTGGCCTTCGGCCAGGACATGGACAGGGAGGAGTACCTGATGACGCTGGCCACGGAGTGCCGTCAGGCGGGCATCGACAAGGAACTGGCCACGAAACTGACCATCCGTCTGACGGAGTTCTTCCAGAAGGAGATCCTCGTGCGCTCGTCGTTCAACAATGCCTACGAGAAGCACCGTCAGGGGCGCTCGAATCCGATAGAGAAGTCGCTCATGCACCAGCAGTTGCTCGAGGAGTTCCTCAGGCGCCGCTATCTGTTCCGCAGGAACAGGGTGACGGGCGACATCGAGTACCAGGAGAAGCACCGCTACCAACTCTCGTGGAAGCCGCTGACCCAGGAGGTGCAGAACGATATCAACAACGAGGCCATCCGCGAGGGCATCAAGGTGTGGCCCAAGGATCTGGAGCGCATCCTCATCTCTGAGCGCATCGATGAGTACGACCCCGTGCGCGAGTGGTTCTCGGCCCTGCCCCAGTGGGACGGCAGGGACCGTCTGGGTGAGATGGCAGACCGCGTGAAGACCCTGACCCCGGGCTGGCGCGACAATTTCAAGATCTGGATGCGCTCGATGGTGAGCCAGTGGCGCGCTGGCAAGGATGCCCTCTACGGGGCGCAGATGGTGCTGATGATGGTGGGTGCGCAGGGCACCCGCAAGTCAACGTTCATGCGGATGCTGCTGCCTCGCGAACTGATGCCCTTCTATATCGACCGCATTGACTTCACCAACAGGAAGGAGGCCCTCAGGGCGCTTTCCCGATTCCTGCTCATCAACATCGACGAGTACGACCAGGTGTCGAAGGCGCAGACGGCCTTCCTCAAGCACCTCATCCAGCGCACGGACGTGAAGGAGCGCAAACTCTACTCGACCACCTTCGAGCAGAGCCAGCGCTATGCCGCCTTCTGCGCCACCACCAACTCGCTGGTGCCGTTGAAGGACGATAGTGGTTCGCGCCGTTATCTGGTGGTGGAGGTGAATGAGGTCATCGACACGGACACGCAGGGCGACAAGGCCATCGACTATCCGCAACTCTATGCGCAGACCGTGTATGAGATCGAGCACGGTGAGGAATATGCATTCACGGGCGAGCGCGAACAGCAGATCGTCGAGCAGAATGCCGACTATTACGAGACCCCCAACGTCATCTCACTCTTCGAGGATCTGTTCCACCAGCCCCAGGCGGGTGACGAGGTGTTGCTGCTGAGTCCCACGGAGATCCTGGAGCGCATCCGCAACCAGAAGAAGACGAATGTTGTGACACAGGCAAACGCCACACTCTTAGGCAGTTACCTCCATCGGAAGGGATACAGGAAGCAACGGAGGAGTTATCTGGTCAGCCTGAACTGACATCTGTCAGGGTGTACACCCTCTGTACACCCTGACACCCTATGAAACAGGGTGCAAAGCCCAGTGTTTATCGGCGTTTGTACACCCTGACACCCTAAAAACCAAAAAACGAACGATTATGAAATACCAACTGAAGAAAGAGACCAAGCCGACACTCTCCACGTTCGGCAAGTACAAGGCCGTCGCAAGTCACCATCAGACCATCGGGACGGAGCAACTGATCAAAGAGGTTTGCGTGGGCGAGCCTTATAGTAAGGGAACCGTCGAGGCTGTGGCGTGGAAACTCGCCACGGTCATCAACCGTCATCTCCGTGAGGGCGACAAGGTGCGCCTCAGGGAATTCGGTCTGATGAAACTCGAGATCGAGAGCGACAAGGTGGATGCCCCCGAGGACTTCAAGCCCCGTAGGCACATCAAGGGTGTGCGCCTCCACTTCCTCCCCGAGAGTGCCAAGGGCAGACCGGAACTCTACAAGAAGATCAGGTTCGAGAAGGAGGGCTGAGGATTTTCCGTCCCTTCGCAGCAGAATCCGTAAAAATGGTAAATCTTTCCAAAATCTGTATAACGTCTATATAGAATAATGTCCGTACCTTTGCAGCGTCATATTAAAATAATAAAAGGTATGAAAAAAGCGTTATTATTAATAGCAGCGGTGGGCGGAATGCTCATGGCCTGCACGGACAAGAAACAAACAACAGAGAACAATATGGAACAGGAATTGAATTTGACTCAGGAGTGGGACAAGGTGTTCCCGCAGAGTGACAAGGTAGAGCACAAGAAAATCACCTTCCACAACCGCTACGGCATCACGCTCGTGGCTGATATGTACATTCCTAGAGGTAAGGGGCAAGAGGTGAGAGGTGAGAAACTCCCCGCCATCGCCGTCAGTGGCCCGTTCGGAGCCGTGAAGGAGCAGGTATCGGGCCTCTATGCCCAGACGCTGGCCGAGCGCGGGTTCCTGACCATCGCCTTCGACCCCTCGTTCACGGGCGAGAGCGGTGGCGAACCCCGTCAGATGGCCTCGCCCGACATCAACACCGAGGACTTCCTCGCAGCCGTCGATTTCCTCAGCGTGCAGGAGAATGTCGATCCTGAGCGCATCGGCATCATCGGCATCTGCGGTTGGGGAGGTATGGCGGTGAATGCCGCAGCCCTCGATCCCCGCATCAAGGCCACCGTTGCCTCGACCATGTACGACATGACCCGTGTGGTGGCCAACGGCTACTTCGATGGCGACGACTCGAAGGAGAAGCGCGACGCACAGCGCAAGGCCATTGCCCAGCAGCGCACGGAGGACTATCGCAACGGGACGTACAAGCGTGGCGGCGGTGTGCTGACCAAGGAACAGTTGACCGACGAGACCCCGCAGTTTGTCAGGGAGTACAGCGACTACTACACCACACCTCGCGGCTACCACAAGCGCAGCGGCGGCTCCAACGACGGTTGGAATGTCAGCGGCTGTCAGTCGTTCCTCAACCAGCCCCTGCTCTGCTATGCCCACGAGATTACAAACCCCGTGCTGCTCATCCACGGCGAGAAGGCCCACAGCCGCTACTTCAGCGAGACCGCCTTCGAAAAGATGACGGGTCAGAAGCCCGCCATCCCCGATACACTCGAAGCAGGTAAGAACTGGAGCACCGTCGTCGGCAACAAAGAACTGCTCATCATCCCCGGAGCCGTCCACACCGCCCTTTACGACGACCGTGTCGGCGTGATTCCATACGACAAGATGGAGGCGTTTTTCCGCGAGAACCTGAAATAAAAATTCGTGCAATTCGTGTAATTCTTTTAGTCGCTATGCTTTGTAAAAGCGCTAAGGCGATTACGTAGTCGTAAGTATGGCAGATAAGATTATCCAAATCGATAGTGTCGATGCGTACAACAAACTGTACGGCTGGGAGACGCTACACCCGTTGGTGACGGTGGTGAGACATACGGAAACGCTGGCGGAAATGAATCACTCGCGGCTGAACTACGGCCTCTATGCACTGTTCTTGAAGCAGGGCGAGGGCTGCTCGATACGCTACGGACGCGAGAAGTACGACTACCAGGAGGGCACCGTGGTGAGTTTCAAGCCCGGACAGGTGGTTGAGGTGGAATGGGACGAGTCGAAGCCCATGCCACCCTCACGCGGACTGCTGTTCCATCCCGATCTGATCTACGGCACACCGCTGGCCAAGCGCATTCACGACTACACGTTCTTCGACTACGACCAGCGCGAGGCCCTGCACCTCTCTGAGCGTGAGCAGCGCATCGTCAGCGACCTGCTCGACAGCATCGAGGAGGAACTGCAACACCCCATAGACAAGCACTCGCAGACGCTCATCACCGACGCCATCGGCCTTCTCTTGGACTACTGCATGCGCTACTACGACCGCCAG
>JAFRMM010000075.1 GCA_017430675.1 Prevotella sp. | reverse complement strand
TCGGAGATGCCATTGCCCTCGTTGCCCATGATGATCAGACCATTCTCTGACAATGGCTGCTGGTAGATGTTCTCGCCGTCGAGGAAGGTGCCATAGACGGGGAAGTCGGCAGGTAGGTTGTCAAGCATCTCTGGGAGATTCATATAAATAATGTCCACGCGGGCAATGCTGCCCATCGTGGCCTGTACGACCTTGGGGTTCCAGGCATCGACGGTGTCCTCACTGCAGTAGATACTCTCGATGCCAAACCAGTCGGCAAGGCGGATGATGGTGCCAAGGTTGCCTGGATCCTGCACGCCGTCGAGGGCGATGGAAAGGTGAGAAGGTGAGGGAGTGAGAGAGTGAGAAGGTGAGGGCAGGGGGAAGAGGGCGAGCACCTGCTGGGGATGCTGGAGGAAACTGAGGCGACGCAACTCGTCGTCCGTGATTCTAACGGCTTCATAGCCCATCTGCAGCAGTTGGGGGCTGGCGTCGAGGTATTCGCTGGTGGCGAAGAGCATCCTTGGCTGGCTGTGCTGCATGAGATCGCCCACCACCTTCGTGCCCTCAGCCACGAAGAGACCTTCGCGACGACGGTACTTCTTCTGCTCCAACTGACGGACAAATTTGAACTGGTTTTTGCTGATCATTTCCCCAAAAGTCGTTAATTCCGCCACAAAGATACGAAGATTTATTGAAATATCAAGAGTTTTTTGTATTTTTGCACCTCAGAAACGAATGAGTTGATGAAGAAGTTCCAGATCAGGCATGGATTCCTCCTGTTGGCTGGCGCATTGTTAATGTGTGCCTGCTCAGCATCGAAGTATCTGCCTGACGACACCTATATGTTGAATAAGGTGAAGGTGCTTGCCGACGGCACGTATAAGGACATCAACCCATCGGAGATGAAAGGCTATCTGCGCCAGAAGAGCAATTCCAGTTGGTTTAATATAGTGAGGGTTCCCTTGGGCGTCTATGCGATGGGCGGACAGGACAGTTCCTGGGTGGGACGTACCTTGCGCTCCATGGGAGAGGCTCCGATCGTCTATGATACCTTGCTGGCCCGCCAGACCTGTAAGGACTTGAAGATGATGCTCCAGAACAAAGGTTATCTGGATGCGGAGGTGGAACTGTACTTGGACAAGAAAGGTAAGAAGGTGGATGCCATCTTCCTGTTGCACCCTGGTACCCCGTATGTGATCCGTGAACTGGAGATGGACATCCAGGACTCTGTTATCATAGGGCTGCTGAAGCACAGGCGCTCGCTGCTTCAGGAGGGGATGCAGTTCAGTGCAGAGACCTTGAATGCTGAGCGGTCGCAGATCACCCTTTTCCTGCAGGATCAGGGCTATTTCCGTTTCCATAAGGAGTTTATCAACTACCGTGCCCGTAAGTTTGAGGATGACCACCTTGTGGCCCTGACCATGGTGCTTCATCCGTATCGCAGTGACAGTGAGGCAAAAGACACGTTGCACAGCCGCTACTGGATACGGAAGATCAGTTATTTAAGTGGTAATCCTGAAGACTCCGTTATCCACCTGCGCAAGAAGATCCTTAAGGAGAACACGTTCCTGAAGGAGGGAGAGCCTTATTCCTCGACGGAATTGCAGAACACCTACAACCATTTCGGCAGGATGGATGCTGTCAGATATACCAATATCAGTTTTGAGCCTGTGGCAGACTCTACGCTCCTGGATACCAAGATCATGGTCCAGAACAGTAAGCCCTCCACCATCAGTATCCAGCCTGAGGGCACCAATACGGCAGGAGACTTTGGAGCGGCCCTATCGCTGACCTACCAGAACCGTAACCTCTTCAAGGGCTCGGAGACGTTCAGCATACAGGCCCGTGGCGCGTATGAGGCCATCCGAGGTTTGGAGGGGTACAAGAACCAGGACTTCTTCGAATACAACGTCGAGAGCCGACTGTCGTTCCCGAGGTTTATCATGCCTTTCCTGAGTGCCGATGTGCGTCGCCGCTCCATCGCCAACAGTGAGGTGTGGGCGCAGTTCAACTCGCAGAACCGTCCAGAGTTCCACAGGCGAGTGCTCTCTGCCGGCTGGCGCTACAAGTGGAGACCTCGTAACCACCATGACAGTTACCGTATCGACCTCGTTGACCTGAACTATGTGTTCATGCCTTGGATCAGTGAGACGTTTCAGAGGGAGTACCTTGACAATACGTCAAACTCAAACGTGATCCTGCGCTACAACTACGAAGACTTGTTTATTATGAAGATGGGCTTCGGCTATAACTACAGCAATGGCAGACTGAGTGTGAAGGCAAACCTGGAAACAGCGGGCAACCTTCTTAATCTGGGCTCCCATATCTTTGGTGGTACAACGAATAATATGGGTCAGTATAAAATATTTGACATTGCATACGCCCAGTACGTGAAGGCTGACTTTGACTTCGTCCGTAACATCTATGAGGGGGAGAAAGATCAGTTGGTCTTCCATTTTGGTTTTGGTATTGCTTATCCCTACGGTAACAGTCAGGTACTGCCATTCGAGAAGCGCTATTTCTCAGGTGGTGCCAATAGTGTCAGAGGGTGGAGCGTAAGAAGTCTGGGACCTGGTAGGTACAAAGATAAAGACGGACGTATCAACTTCATTACCCAGACGGGTGACATGAAGTTGGACGTCAATCTGGAATATCGTATACATCTGTTCTGGAAATTCGGTGGTGCACTCTTCTGTGATGCAGGAAATATCTGGACACTGCGCAATTATGATGAACAGCCGGGAGGACAGTTCAAATTAGGAGGTATCATCAAGGATCTGGCCGTCAGTTACGGGTTGGGGCTGCGCCTGAACTTTGACTATTTTATCCTGCGCTTTGACCTCGGTATGAAGGCTATCAACCCAGCCTATCAGACAGAGGAAGAGGCCCACTATCCGCTGATCCATCCGGACTTTGGCAGGGATCTCGCCTTCCATTTCGCAGTCGGCATGCCCTTCTAAAAGGGTTAAATTAGCAGAAAAGATCTACTTTTTTACTTTTTTACCTATAAATATTTTCGTACCTTTGCACGAAAATAGAACAGACATGCTGAAATTTATATCGTTTGGAAGCGGTAGCAGCGGTAATTGTTACTACCTCGCCACCGCCTCAGACGGACTGATGATAGACATTGGCGTTGGGATGCGAACACTGAAGAAACACTGTAAGGACTACGGCATCCAGTTGAGTTCCATACGCCATCTGCTGATAACGCACGACCATGCTGACCACATCAAGTCGGTAGGGTCATTCAGTTATGAATACAAGGTGCCCGTCTATGCGACTTCGTTGGTGCATCATGGCATCGACCACAATTACTGCATCCAGCGGAAAGTGGCAGATGAGATGAAAATGATATTGGAGGTGAACCAGCCCATACAGTTGGGCGACTTCTTCGTCAGACCCTTTGCCGTACCCCATGATGCCAGTGAGAACGTGGGCTATGAGATCACCGTGGAGGGGATCGTCTTCGTCATCATTACGGATGTGGGAACCATCACTGACGAGATCCGACAGTGTATCTCACGGGCCAACTATCTGGTGATCGAGGCGAACCATGACGAGGAGATGCTGATGAACGGTCCTTATCCGGAGTATCTGAAGAAAAGGATTCTCAGTGCCAGTGGCCATCTGTCGAACAATGACTGTGGAAAGGCACTGGCGGAGAACATGACGGAGAACCTGAGGCATGTGTGGCTCTGTCATCTCAGTGAGGAGAACAACCATCCTGAACTGGCGCGGAAGACGGTGGAGACGATACTCAGGAGTTATGGCATCGTGCCAGGCAAGGATATGGAACTGGAGGTGCTGCGCCGTCAGATGCCTTCAGGGGTGTATGAGTTGAAATGAAGATAGAAAGATGAAGGAAGTGATTGTCAAGGATGCTGACCTGCAGCAGGCGGCGATGGAAGGTATGGATGCGTTTGTGAACGTGTTCGTGAAAGCCATCTATGAGGCCATCGGGGGGGAACTGACACCTGAGACCATGAGCGAGTTGAATGCAGACCAGATGACACTGCTGGCCTGGGACATCCTGCATCAGGAGGTGATGGACGGCGGTTTCGTTCAACTGATATATAATGGCTATGGCACGTTTATCTTCAAGAATCCGCTGGCGAAGGTGCTGCGCCTCTGGGAGTTGCGTGAGCCATCGAAACTGATCTACGAAGCCCACACCTTGTGGTTGAAACATCGGGAGGAAATAGAAAAGGAACTCAGCGACGAGGAGTTTATGGCACTCTTCGAGCAATTCCCCGATTTCGATGATCTTGACGATCAGTTCGTGGAGCATGAGGAGGAATGGACAGAAGACATCGCGCATTATATTGATGATCACTTGGAGCAATTTGCAACAATCCAATGAACAAGGAACAGGAACAACTCAGGAAGAAGAGTCCTATACAGATCAAGAACAAGAAGGCCTCGTTTGAGTACTTCTTCATAGAGACCTACACGGCGGGCATCGTGCTGACGGGTACGGAGATCAAGAGCATCCGTCTTGGCAAGGCCAGTCTGGTAGATACCTATTGTACGATCATCAACGGTGAACTGTGGGTGAAGGGCATGAATATCAGTCCTTATTTCTATGGTTCCTATAACAACCACGAGATGAAACGCGACCGTAAGTTGCTGTTGACAAAGAAAGAAATCCGGAGTCTTGACAGTGCCACTAAACAGACGGGATATACCATCGTACCTTTGTTGGTGTTTATCGATGACAAGGGGCGCGCGAAGATGGACATTGCCCTCTGCAAAGGTAAGAAGGAGTACGACAAGCGCCAGACACTGAAGGAAAAGGAAGACCGGCGCGAGATGGATAGGGTGATGAAACATTATTGAACATTGAAGATTGAAAAGGCTTAACGATATTATCAGGGAACGGATACTTATCCTCGACGGCGCAATGGGGACGAAGATCCAGACATACGGTCTTTCCGAAGAAGACTTCCGGGGAGGCCGTTTCTCAGATATTCCTGGACAACTGAAAGGCAACAATGATATACTGTTACTGACTCGTCCTGATGTGATAGTTGATATCCATCGGAAGTATCTGGAGGCTGGTGCCGACATCATCACCACCAATACATTCAGTAGCCAGCGGATCTCTCAGGCCGATTATCACCTCGAGGATACAGCGCGTGAGATTGCCTTGGCAGGTGCTAAGATTGCCAGAAAGGTGGCTGACGAATATGCTACACCAGAAAAGCCACGTTTCGTGGCAGGCAGTATCGGTCCTACGAACAAGACCTGTTCCATGTCGCCTGACGTCAGTAATCCTGCTGCCAGGGATATGACCTACGATGAACTGCTGGTGGCCTACATGGAACAGATGGACGCGCTGATAGAGGGTGGGGTGGATGCCCTGCTGATAGAGACCATCTTCGATACACTGAACGCCAAGGTGGCCATTGATGCAGCCATGCGGGTGATGGAACAGCGGGGGACAGAACTGCCCATCATGCTCTCTGTGACGGTGAGTGATCTCGCTGGACGTACCCTGAGCGGACAGACACTCGACGCCTTCCTCGCCAGCATCCAGTCGTACCCTGTTTTCTCCATCGGACTCAACTGCTCGTTTGGTGCGACTCAGATGAAGCCGTTCCTCCGTGAACTGGCCCAGCGTGCACCTTATTATATAAGTGCCTACCCGAATGCCGGACTGCCGAACTCCATGGGACTCTATGACGAGACGGCGGAGACGATGGCACCCAAGATGGGCGAACTGGTTGATGAGGGACTCGTGAATATCATCGGTGGCTGTTGTGGTACGGATGAGACGTTTATTGCCAGATATGTGCCGTTGGTTGAAGGTAAAGAACCGCATCATCCCGTTGAAAGACCGAAATACTTATGGCTCTCTGGTCTGGAACTGCTGGCGGTGTCTCCAGAGGTACAGTTCGTGAATGTCGGTGAACGCTGTAATGTGGCGGGTTCTCGCAAGTTCCTCCGACTCATCAAGGAAAAGAACTACGACGAGGCCATCGGCATTGCCCGTAAACAGGTGGCGGATGGTGCACTCGTCATTGATATCAACATGGATGACGGTCTGCTTGACGCGAAGGCGGAGATGGTGAACTTCCTCAATATGATAGCCGCTGAGCCAGATATTGCCCGTGTGCCTGTGATGATTGACTCCTCTGACTGGGAGGTCATCAAGGCTGGTCTGAAATGTGTGCAGGGCAAGAGCATCGTCAATTCCATCTCACTCAAGGAGGGTGAGGAAGTCTTCTTGGAACATGCTCGTGACGTGAAACGTTATGGAGCCGCTGTCGTGGTGATGTGTTTTGATGAGCAGGGACAGGCCACCAGTTATGAACGACGCATCGAGATTGCCCAAAGGGCCTATCGGCTGCTGACGGAGAAAGTGGGTATGAATCCTTTGGATATCATCTTCGACCCCAATGTGCTGGCAGTGGCTACGGGTATGGAGGAACATGACTGTTATGCAGCAGACTTCATCAGAGCCACAGGTTGGATCCGTGAGAACCTGCCAGGAGCACATATCAGTGGTGGTGTGAGTAACCTGAGTTTCTCCTTTCGCGGCAACAACTATATCCGAGAGGCTATGCATGCCGTGTTCCTCTATCATGCCATACAAAAAGGTATGGATTTCGGAATCGTAAATCCTTCAACAAAAGTTACATACGCAGATATTCCTCAAGAACAACTTGATATTATCGAGGATGTCATTCTGAATCGCAGGAAGGATGCGGCAGAGCGTCTGACGGAACTGGCCAATGCGCTGTTAGAAGATTCTGGTTCTGCTAGTAATGATAGTCCTGTTAGCCATACTAGTGAATCCAGAGCCTCTGTCCCTGTCGAGGAACGTCTGTCTCAGGCACTTGTCAAGGGTATTGGTGACCATTTGGAGGAAGACCTGAAGGAAGCCCTTGGAAAATACCCGCATGCCGTGAACATCATCGAGGGACCCCTGATGGCTGGCATGAATACCGTTGGACGGCTGTTCGGAGAAGGCAAGATGTTCCTGCCGCAAGTGG
The DNA here is from genome assembly GCA_017430675.1 of Prevotella sp. Next base: position 29,468 of record JAFRMM010000075.1, on the reverse strand, counting down.
TCAAGACGGCCCGTACGATGAAACAGGCTGTCAGCATCCTACAACCTTATATTGAGGCAGAACGGACGGAAGGCAGCAAGAGTGCAGGCAAAGTGCTGTTGGCTACGGTGAAAGGTGATGTCCACGACATCGGCAAGAATATCGTCGGCGTGGTGATGGCTTGCAATAACTATGAGATCATCGACATGGGTGTGATGGTACCTGCGGAACAAATCGTACGTAAGGCCAAGGAGGAGCAGGTTGATATGATTGGGCTCAGCGGACTGATCACGCCCAGTTTGGAGGAGATGGTGAACGTGGCCAAGGAACTGCAGCGGGAAGGTATGAGTATTCCCATCATGATTGGAGGGGCTACGACCAGTGAACTGCATGTGGCCTTGAAGATAGCACCTGTCTATTCGGGTCCTGTGGTCTGGCTGAAGGATGCCTCGCAGAATGCCCTTGTGGCTGCCAGACTGATGAATGACGAGTTGAAGGTTGAACAGGAACTGACAGAGAAGTATCAGCACCTGAGGGATGCGTACAAGCAGGAACAGGAGGAATTGCAAACGCTTGAGGAAGCAAGAAAGAATAAACTGAATCTATTCGAATGATACGAACCATTATATTCGACTTAGGTGGTGTGATCATCACTTTGGACCAGCCACAGGCTGTCAGACGATTTGTGGAAATCGGTCTGAAAGATGCCGAGAAGCGTCTTGACCCCTATACACAGTCTGGTATGTTCGGTGATCTGGAATGCGCCAGGATCAGTGCTGAGGAGTTCCGTCAGGAGTTTAGCCGACTGGCGGGTAAGGAGGTCACCTATGAGGAATGCCGCTATGGATGGTTAGGCTATGCCAAGGAAGTGCCGCGACGGAACTTGGAGGCTCTGAGGAGACTGCGGGAGGAAGGTTACAGACTGGTTCTTCTCTCTAATACCAACCCTTATATGATGTCATGGGTGAACAGTCCGGACTTCGACGGCAATGGTCATTCCATTGAGGATTATATGGATGCCTGTTATCTCAGTTATCAGTTGGGTTGCATGAAACCAGACGAACGTTTCTTCCGGAAAGTGATACAGGCAGAACAGACACCTCCCTCAGAGATGCTGTTCCTCGACGATGGTCTGCGAAATGTTGAGGCGGCCGAGAAACTGGGAATCCACACCATTTGTCCTAAAAATGGTGAGGACTGGACTGGAAACTTATTCGAAACATTAGGAAAATTGAAAATATGAGAAAGAATCTTTGTTTTGTACTGTTGGTAGCGGGATTATGGGCCATGGCGCTATCTGTCTCCGCACAGGCGAAGCGTGAGTTCCGTGGCGCATGGATCCAGTGTGTCAATGGTCAGTTTCAGGGCATGGGAACGGTGAAGATGCAGCAGACGCTGACCTACCAACTTGATGAGTTAATGAAAGACGGTGTCAATGTCATTATCTTTCAGGTTCGTCCAGAGTGCGATGCGCTTTACGAGAGTAAACTGGAACCCTGGAGCCGTTTTCTGACAGGAACACAGGGGGTGGCACCCTCACCATACTGGGATCCTCTGCAGTGGATGATTACCGAATGCCACAAACGTGGCATGGAACTTCACGCATGGATCAATCCCTACAGGGCTAAGACAAAGACCACCCGCCAACTCGCCAAGAATCATATTGCTGTCAGGAAGCCGATGAACTGTTTCTCATACGACGATCTCTTTATCCTCAATCCTGGCATTCCTGAGAACCGTGACTATATCTGTGAAGTGGCTAAGGATATTGTCAGTCGTTATGATGTCGATGGCATTCACATGGACGACTATTTCTATCCCTATCCCGTGAAGGGGCAGAGCATCCCCGATGATGAGTTGTTCCACGACCACTCCAATGGCATCAAGAGTCAGCAAGACTGGCGGCGCTATAACGTGAACCTCTTTATTGAACAGTTCTATAAGACCGTCCATCAGACGAAACCATGGGTGAAGGTTGGCATTTCGCCCTTCGGTATCTACCGTAACAAGAAGAGTTCGCCAGTAGGCAGTGACACGAATGGTTTGCAGAACTACGATGATCTCTATGCTGATGTGCTGCTTTGGGTGAACAACGGTTGGCTTGACTACTGTGTGCCGCAGATCTATTGGGAGATCGGCAATAAGGCTGCCGACTACGAGACACTCATCAAATGGTGGAGCCAGCATGCCGGAGCCCGTCCGCTGGTTATCGGTGAGGATGTGGAACGCACCGTCAAGCATGCGGATCCGAAGAATTCCCAGACTCACCAATTGTCTGCGAAGATGGCACTCCACCGACAGTTGCCGAATGTGAAAGGCTCTGTCCTGTGGTATGCGAAGGCTGCCGTTGACAATATCGGCAACTACGGTACCAGTCTGCGTAATGTCTATTGGAAGTATCCTGCCCTTCAGCCTGAGATGCCTTTCATCGACGGGAAGGCTCCTCAGAAGGTCAGGAAACTCAAGCCGATGTGGATAGACGACGACTATGTACTGTTCTGGACAGCCCCGAAAGCCAAGAGTTGGGGTGACGAGGCTGTGAAGTATGTGGTCTATCGCTTTGCCCCCAATGAAGATGTCCATACGGATGATCCCTCGAAGATCATTGCCATTACTACTCAGACATTCCTCCAACTGCCTTATCAGAACGGTTCAGAGAAATGGGTATATGCTGTGACGGCCCTCGACCGGCTGCAGAACGAAAGTAAGATTGTGAAGAAGAAAATCAAACTATAATGATATGAGAAAGATTGTTGGTATCTTGGCTTTGGCTGCTCTAATAGTTTCCTGTGGTGGCAGAAGACAGATGTCACCTGAAGAAATTGCGCATAAACTCGACAGCATCAAGGCTCTCGAGATTAAGGAAAAACTGGCACTTCAGGGAATAGACTTGGCAAGTTCTGACAATCCCTTCAAGGTGTTCTTCGACAGTCTGAATATGCAGACGCTTCCTGTCAGTTTCACAGAAGATTATGTTCGTTTCCTGCCTGGTTTCCAGGAGGTGCCTCAGGAAATCCTGTCATATATGGAAATGGAGGGTGGGGAGCATCCGAAGGCCGTCAGTCTTCCTGAAAGCATCGGCGCACGTCTGATGATCCTGGCCGCTGAAGAATCGGCAGGTTTCTACTCATTATGGCTATACTCATTGGATAACGATTATGTTCCCATTGACAAACTCTGCCTGTACGCCATAGAGGATAAGGAGGATGATATCGACCCCGAGGAATTCATAGAGTATTTCTCTATCACCAGCGATTTCGAAATACACTTGATAGACTATTCGAAGACCAGGAATGAAGTGAATTCAGAAGAAGTTTATTATATCGATGACTCTCGGAAGTTTGCACTAAGGAATAGTGCGACGGAAGAACCTTAATCTTTCAGGAGTTTGTCCAGGAAGGAATCTAAGTCCTCGTCCAGTCCTTCCATCAGGTCGGGATCAATGATGACGGTCTCGTCATCTACTAGGTAGAGTTCGGCAACAGACTCCTTGTCGTCGTCTTCCAAAACGAAGGAGAAAGGTTTTAAAATAGCCATGCCCTCCACGATCGTCTTGTTTTTCTCGATACTTTTTCTCAAGACAGGTGTGATCTGTTCGTAGAAATTGTCATCTGTATTGTTGATCCATTGCTCAACAATACAGCGGGTGATTTCTTCTTCATCGTCATTAAAGACTGTCAGTTCACCCGTTTCCTGTGTGACGCGGATATGGATGTCCGTCATCAGTGTTACCTCTTCTGTGGGAGGGAACTTCTCGGCAATCTTATGGATGGCCCGCTCAATCTGCTGGAGGACCTGTTCGCTGCTCTTCATTTCTTTCTATGCTTAAATCGGTACAAAAGTATAAAAAACTTTTGGAATCGCAAACGATTAGGTCTTTTTTTTGAGAAAAAGCCCTATTTTACTTGTTTGTTCGCATTTTTTTTGTATCTTTGCAAAGTGCATACTAAGATAAGTCATCCAGGGATTGTGGAATCCATAGCCGATGGGTGCGTGAAGGTACGCATTCTTCAGGTCCCTGCCTGTGCCTCGTGCAAAGTGGCAGGACATTGTAATGCGTCCGAGTCGAAAGAGAAGATTGTCGATGTGCTTGAGGCCGACACTTCCTGCCTGAGAGTAGGTGACAGCGTGGTGGTGTGTGCCTCGCGAAGTGTGGCTAACAGGGCGCTGGTACTGGGTTTCGGAATGCCATTCCTGTTGCTTATAGGTGTGCTTGTTGCGGTCTTGTACCTGACGGATAATGAAGCGCTGGCGGCCTTGGCGGCCTTAGGTTCATTACTGCCTTATTATTTCCTGCTGTGGTTACGGCGCGATAGCATTCTGGAGCAGATCTCGTTCCATTTGGAAAAAAGTAATAACTAAATAATACAAAGCATTATGGATTTCATCTTAATTGCAGTTCTCGTCTTAGGAGCCATCGGCCTGATAGCCGCTGTGGTGCTATTCGCCGCCTCCAGGAAATTTGCTGTGTATGAGGATCCGCGTATTGCGCAGGTCAGCGACGTACTGCCTGGTGCCAATTGCGGTGGATGTGGATTCCCTGGATGCAGCGGTATGGCTGATGCGCTTGTCAAAGGGGCTGATGCCGGAAGCCTCGACGGACTGCTCTGTCCCGTTGGCGGTGCTGAGACCATGGGGAAGGTGGCTGACCTCTTGGGGATGGCTATTGCCAATACGGAACCGATGGTGGCCGTTGTAAGATGTAACGGCACCTGTGAGCATCGTCCGAAGATTGCCGAGTATGCCGGCTTGCGCACTTGTGCTGCCATGCATGCCTGTGGAGCCGGAGAGACGGCCTGTGGCTTCGGCTGCTTAGGCTGTGGCGACTGTGTAGAAGCCTGTCAGTTTGGTGCCATCAGCATCAATCCTGCAACAGGCATTCCTGAGGTCGATGATGAGAAGTGTACTTCCTGTGGTGCCTGTGTCAAGGCCTGTCCGCGTAACATCATCGAACTCCGTAAGAAAGGCCCGAAGGGTAGGAGGGTGTTTGTGTCCTGTGTCAACAAGGATAAGGGTGCCGTTTCCATGAAGGCCTGTAAGATGAGTTGTATCGGCTGTGGCAAGTGCGAGAAGGAGTGTAACTTCGGAGCCATCACCGTCGAAGGCAATCTCAGTTACATCGACTTCAACAAGTGTCGTCTCTGTCGTAAGTGTGTCACGGCTTGTCCTACCCATGCCATCCGTGACGTGAACTTCCCCACGCCGGCACCTGCTCCAAAACCCAAAGAAGACAGAAAGGAGGAAAAAGCATGAAGATTAGAACATTCAGCATAGGTGGAATCCACCCCGAAGAGAACAAACTGAGTAACGATGCCGTGACTCAGGTGGCTGCGCTGCCTAAGCAGGCCATCTTCCCGCTCTCGCAGCATATCGGTGCCCCAGCCAAGCCCGTCGTCCAGAAAGGTGACAAGGTGAAGGTGGGTACGCTGATTGCCGAGGCTGGCGGTTTCGTGTCTGCGCCGATCTATTCCAGTGTCAGTGGAACGGTCTTCAAGATTGATACGGCCATCGATGCCACTGGTTATCGCAAACCTGTGATCATTATCAATGTGGAAGGCGACGAGTGGGAAGAGAGCATCGACCGCTCCGACAAACTGGAGACCGTCGAGGCCCATCCGGAACTCACTCCCGAGGAGATCATCAACCGTGTCAAAGAGGCAGGTGTCACGGGTATGGGTGGTGCCGGCTTCCCCACTTTTATCAAACTGACGCCACCGCCGACGGCCAAGGCCGAGTGCGTGATCATCAATGCCGTGGAGTGTGAACCCTATATCACGGCTGACTTCCGTCTGATGATGGAGAAGGCTGACGAGATCCTCGTTGGACTGGAACTGCTGATGATTGCCGCCAAGGTGACTAAGGGCTACATCGGCATCGAGACCAACAAGCCCGCCGCCATCGACCTGCTCACGAAGAAATGTGCCGAGAAGTTTAGTGCGACGTATCACGTCGAAGTGATTCCTTTGAAGCAGCGCTATCCGCAGGGCGGTGAGAAGCAACTCGTCGATGCCGTCATCCAGCGTCAGGTACCTGCACCGCCCGCCATCCCCGTCAATGTGGGAGCCATCGTCCAGAACGTTGGTACCGCCTTTGCCGTGTATGAAGCAGTGATGAAGCATAAGCCCCTCTTCGAGCGTTACACCACCGTGACAGGTAAGAGACTGGCAAAGCCCAGCAACTTCCTCGTTCGCATGGGCACACCCATGAAGGACCTGATAGATGCCTGTGGCGGTATGCCCGAGGGCGACAACAAACTGTTGGCCGGTGGTCCGATGATGGGTAAGGCCCTGACATCGACGGAAGTACCCATCTGCAAGGGTACCAACTCCGTGACGATCATCTCCGACGACGAGGCCCGTCGTAAGGAGCCGCAGCCCTGTATCCGTTGTGCCAAGTGCGTGGGAGCCTGTCCGATGGGACTGGAGCCTTACTTGTTGGCCAAACTCTCCGAGGTGAAAAACTGGGAGCGTGCCGAACAGGAGGAGATCGTCAGTTGCATCGAGTGCGGCTCGTGCCAGTTCACCTGTCCCGCCCATCGTCCGCTGCTCGACAATATCCGTCAGGGCAAAGCCACCGTCATGGGAATCATCCGCAGCCGCGCTGCCAAAAAGTAAAAAGGTAAAAAGTAAAAAGATAAAAATACAATGGGAAAGTTAATTGTGTCATTATCGCCACACGCCCACGGTACCGATACGGTGGAACGTAACATGTACGGCGTGATCATCGCCCTGATGCCCGCGCTGCTCGTGTCGTTCTATTTCTTCGGCCTTGGCTCCGTCATTGTGACGGCAACGAGTGTGGTAGCATGTGTCTTCTTCGAGTGGGCCATCAGCAAGTATATCCTGAAGCAGGAGCGCCTGACAATCCTCGATGGCTCTGCCGTCCTCACAGGTCTGCTCCTCGCCTTCAACCTGCCGTCGAACCTCCCCATCTGGATCATCATCATCGGTGCACTCTTCGCCATTGGTGTAGCCAAGATGACCTTCGGAGGTCTCGGCAATAACCTGTTCAACCCTGCCTTGGTGGGACGAGCCGCCTTGCTCGTGGCCTTCCCCGCACAGATGACCACCTGGCCGAAGGTGGGACAGATGACGAGTTACCTCGATGCCGAGACGGGTGCTACACCTCTTTCTATTATGAAGTGGGCCATCAAGAGCGGCGATGCCTCGGTACTCGACCAACTGCCCGACTCGCTGAGCCTCTTCATCGGTAATCATCCTGATGGAGCCGGTGCTCTGGGTGAGGTCTGTGCCGTAGCCCTGCTCCTCGGCCTGGCTTATATGCTGTGGAAGAAGATCATCACCTGGCATATCCCCGTGTCGATCCTCGCTACGGTGTTCGTCTTCGCAGGACTGCTCCATCTGGCTAATCCCGCATACGCTGATCCCGTCACGGTGATCCTCTCCGGTGGTCTGATGCTGGGCGCGATCTTCATGGCAACCGATTATGTGACAAGCCCGATGACACCAAAGGGACAACTGATCTACGGTGTGGCCATCGGATTCCTGACCGTTGTCATCCGTAACTGGGGCGCCTATCCTGAGGGTATGTCGTTCGCCATTCTGATTATGAATGCGTTCACACCTCTTATAAATAATTATGTGAAACCCAAGCGCTTCGGTGAAGTGCCAGCCAAACAATAGGAGGACCGCGATATGAAGAAACTTGAATCATCTTTATTGAATATGGTGTTGGTGCTCACGGGAGTGGCCGTTGTCATGGGCGGCATCCTCGCTTATGTGAACCACCTCACTGAAGGCCCTATTGCCGAACAGAAGGCCAAGGCCCTGGCTGACGGCATCAAGAGCGTCATGGGAATTGATGAGATCACCGTCTCGAAGACTGATACCGTGCGTCAGAATGTCAGCGGCAAGGAACTGACCTATATTATCTACCAGACGCAGGATGCTCAGAAGAAGGACCTCGGCGCTGCCGTGGAATCCACCACGGGTGGTTTCGGCGGCGACCTGAAAGTGCTGGTGGGCTTCGATCCTGACGGAAAGATCTTAGGATACACCCTGCTTGAACACACAGAGACCCCAGGACTTGGTGCCAAGGCCGACAAGTGGTTCCAGAAAGGGGAAAAGGGCGACATCATCGGCAAGGATCCGAAGGAGCCGCTGACCGTATCGAAGGACGGCGGACAGGTGGATGCCATCACGGCCTCTACCATCACCAGCCGCGCTTTCCTGCTCGCTGTGAACAATGCTTATAACGCCTATAAGGCCACACCCGCTACCGACGCCGCCACTGGCGCCACGAAACAAGTGAAATAAACAACAACGAATTACACGAATTAAACGAATGATTGCTACGCGCAACCAAATTAGTGAAATTAGCGAAATTCGTAGTTTAAAGAAAGAATATATGAATTATATCAGTATCATCAAGAACGGCATCGTCAAGGAGAACCCCACGTTCGTCCTGATGCTGGGTATGTGTCCTACGCTGGCCACGACCACCTCTGCCATCAACGGCATGTCGATGGGCCTGGCTACGATGGCTGTGCTCATCTGTACCAATGTCGTGATCTCCTGTCTGAAGTCGATCACCCCCGACAAGGTGCGCATCCCCGTGTTCATCGTGGTGATTGCCGCCTTCGTCACCATCCTGCAACTGGTCATCAAGGCCTTCCTGCCTGACATCGACGCGGCCCTCGGACTGTTTATCCCGTTGATCGTCGTGAACTGTATCATCCTCGGACGTGCTGAGGGCTTTGCCTCCAAGCAGTCGCCCGTGGCCTCCCTGTTCGACGGCATCGGCATCGGCCTGGGCTTCACGCTGGGTCTGACGCTCCTCGGCATCTGCCGTGAGGTATTAGGTTCAGGTTCCATTTTCGGTCTGACATTATTTCCTGAGACCTACAACATCCTGCTCTTCGTCTTGCCTCCAGGTGCGTTCATCACCCTTGGCTTCCTCATCGCGATTGTCAATAAATTAAGAGCCTAGGAAATCCTAGGTTATCCTAGGTTATCCTATAAAATAGTTAGAATTATGGAATATATTTTGATTTTCATTAGCGCCATCTTCGTGAACAACATCGTGTTGTCACAGTTCCTCGGCATCTGTCCGTTCCTCGGCGTATCCAAGAAGATTGACACCTCGCTGGGCATGTCGGCAGCCGTCGCCTTCGTGCTGACGCTCGCCACCATCGTCACCTGGCTGGTACAGAAATACGTGCTCGATGCCTTCGGCCTGCAGTATCTGCAGACCATCGCCTTCATCCTCGTCATCGCCTCACTGGTGCAGATGGTGGAGATCGTGCTGAAGAAGGTGTCGCCCGCCTTATATCAGGCACTGGGCATCTTCCTGCCCCTGATCACGACGAACTGCGCCGTGCTGGGCGTGGCCATCCTCGTGATCCAGAAGGACTATGATCTCTTGCAGTCGGTGGTCTATGCCTTCTCCACGGCCATCGCCTTTGGCGTGGCACTCACCGTCTTTGCAGGCATGCGCGAGCAACTCGAACTGGTGAAGATCCCCAAGGGCATGCAGGGCATGGCCATCGTGATGCTCTCCGCTGGTCTCCTGAGTCTTGCCTTCATGGGTTTCTCAGGTGTCGATGGCGGTTTGAAGACGCTTTTCGGTCTTGAGTAAACAAAGGGTTTTAAATCAGTGAGAACGCTACATCCATCATGTGGGTGAAGTTGTTCTGGCGCTCCTCGGCGCTTGTGGCCTCGCTCGTCAGGATATGGTCGGAGATTGTGCACATGGCCAGAGCACGGTTGCCAGAGCGGGCCGCGTTCATATAGAGGGCGGCAATCTCCATCTCCACGGCCAGCACACCCATGTTGATCCATTTCTCGTTGTGCGGGTTCTCTGTATAGAACGTGTCCGATGTCAGTACATTTCCCACCTTGTAGCGGTAGCCGAATTTCTCACAGGCCTCTGCTGCAGCCCTCACCAGCGAGAAGTCGGCGATGGGGGCGAAGGTGCCAGGCAGTTCGTACTGAGAGGCATAGTTGCTGTTGGTGCAGGCACCCATTGCAATGGCTAAGTCACCGATATGCAGGTCCTTGTTGATGGATCCTGCTGATCCCACGCGGATGATGGTCTTCACACCGTAGAAGTTGTAGAGTTCGTAGGTGTAGATGCCGATGGAGGGCACGCCCATGCCGTGACCCATCACACTGATGCGCTTGCCATCATGGGTGCCAGTGAAGCCCAGCATACCGCGGATGTTATTGAACTGCACAGGGTTGTCAAGGAACTTCTCGGCCATGAGTTTCGCACGCAGCGGGTCACCCGCCATGATCACAGTCTCGGCAATCTCACCGTACTGGGCCCCGATATGGGGAGTAGGAGTATTATTCATATGCATTTAATGATTATCATACTGATTTACTTAATTACAACCTTACGGCCATTCTTGATATAGAGACCCTTCTTCGTGGGCTTACTGATGCGCTGGCCATTGAGGCTATACCATATATCTTCCTCATCGGAGAGGGTCGGGGAAAGTTTACCTGTAGTATCGTCATCGTTATCTCCGATGCTACCAAAGACTATAGGCATGGCTTCCGTATCAAGTTCTGCGAATTGGTAGGTGTTAGGTATTCCTAAGTCTCGTAGGTTTTCTAGGATATCTAGTTCTCCTGGGGCCTCGCTGCGGGCACCTGTCAGCATCGATGTCGGCAGTTGCAGATAACTCTTGTTAGTGCCGATGTTGGCTGTACCGCTCACGCTCACGTACGTGCCACCCTTCAGGTAGTAGTTTGTCAAGGTGCCATCAGCAGACTTCTCGCCAATCTCCAAGGTTTCACCACTGATGTTGCCTACGAACATGTTCTTGTAGTTAGCCTGGATACCCGATGAAGGAATCTCGTAGGTCTTACCGCCCGTACCCTTTAACAACAAGCCTTCGCCCTTCTGGACCTTCTTTACACGTGTCAGCCAGATGGTCTTGGTGCTCTTATCGTAACCCGTGGCTGTGAAGGCTTTCAGTTCGTCGCCAAAGTCGGTGAAATCCAAATCACAAGGTGCTGCGAATGATGATTTGCCAGATGCTGCGATCTTGACTGACAGGGTCTCTCCTTCAGATGCTGCTTCGAAGGTGGCAGGAAGTTGCAGGTAGCACTTGTTCGCGCCGATGTTGGCTGATGTCTTCACGCTCCTGAACTGTCCGCCGCTCATGTAGTAGTTCACGTACTTGCCATCCTCGGAGGTCTCGCTGATTGAGATACTCTCGCCCTTGGTATTGCCCACGAACATATTCTTATAATATGAGACACCACCGTTGGAGATAGGAATATCGTAGGTCTTGTTAGCCTCACCCTTGATCATGACAGGTACACCTGCTGGCACGTCCTTCACGCGAGTCATCCAAATGATACTTTCATCCTTGTCATAGCCTGTCGCAATGAAGGCCTTCACCTCGTCTGAGAAACTGAAGTCGAGGTCTTTGTCACCGCAGTACGTCGTCTTGCCATTGGCACCGATTGTTATGGGTGAGGTCAGTTTTACGACGGTAAAGTTACTCCATCCTGCTGTGTTCTTATATAGCGAATCTGTGCCTTCTGGAACATGTAGATTGGCTGAATAATTAGAGAACACATTGTCGCTAATGACAAAAGGTGTCTGAATATTGGAATAAACCTCTTCCAGACGGTTGCAAGTATCAAAGGCGTTGTCGCCAATAGAGGTCAGACTTGCTGGTAATATCACTTTTGTCAAATTATAGCAATTCTTGAAAGCCATCATTCCGATTTTCTTGATTCCTTCAGAGATGGTTAAGTTGACAAGAGAGTTTGATCCATAGAAAGCAGACCTGTCAATATCTGTCACATCATAGTTTACATCATCTACCTTAATGGAAGAAGGAACAGTTACTTCTTTGCTATTGGAGGAACCCTGAACCAGTTTGGCAATCTTAAGGTTTGGCACGCAGATATACTTCATTCCATCAACTGTTGCCTCCATGATCTCACCTTCAAGGATAGAAGCAAAATTCTTCCAGCCTGTGGTCCCCTTATAAATAGAAGATGCAGATACTGGCACATATAGAGTTGCTTCTGAGTATGTCGTAGTTGTAAAGACGTTGTCTTTGATGATGGAAGGAGCCTTGATTAAACTTTCAACATGTGATATGCGGTCGCATTTATTGAATGCGCCTTCACCAATAGCGATAATTGTTGATGGTAATTGTATTTTATTAAGGAATGCACAGTTGTAGAAAGCATTTGCCCCGATGGTCTGAATGCCCTCAGAGATGGTCAAGTTTACCAAAGAACTTGCATTGTTGAAAGCGGACGGGTCGATGTCTGTCACCGTATATGTAATCTCATCAACAGTAATAGTCGAGGGTATCGTCACATCTTTTTCATTAGTAACTCCTTTTGCCAGTGAGGCTGATCTTGTTCCTGTGGCATAGGTATAGGTCATGCCATCAATAACGACATCCTTTAATTCACCCTCCAGAACAATGGAGAAATTCTTCCAGCCGTCTGTTTTCTGATAACTTGTTGCAGAACCTGTGGGTACATTCAGTTTAGCGGTGTAAGTGGTAAAGACATTATCACTGATGACAAATGGAGTAGCAACCTTGCAGGAAACATAGGTCAGGCGGCTACACTTGTCGAATGCATAGTCACCAATCTGAGTGAGGCTTGAAGGCAGTGTCACCCTCTGCATGTTATTACAATTCTGGAAGGCATTGGAGCCAATAGTTATAATGCCCTCAGCAATAGTCAGGTTCACAAGTGAGTTTATGCCACTGAAAGCGTATTTGTCGATAGCCGTCACCTTATATATAATATTGCCCACCGAAATGGTGTCAGGGACAGTTACGTCACTGGTAGTTGTTGCGGCCTTAGCCAGAGTGGCAATATTGGGACCTGTAACATAATAGAAGGTCATGCCGTCAATAGTCTTGATATTCATTTCACCTTCGAGAATCGTCGCGAAATCCGTCCATACTGATGCAGACCGATAGAGAGACATGCAGTTTGTAGGCACATATAATGTAGCCGTGGCGAATGTTGATTCAGAGAAAATATTGTTACTGACAGACAGTGGCTCGTTGAGTTTATTGATGATATGAGACAGACGACTGCAATTGTAGAAAGCATTATCACCAATCGCTGTTAGTGTCGCAGGCAATTCCACTTTCTCTAAATTGGTACAATTCTGGAATGCACCTTCTCCTATGATCTGGATACCTTCCTGGATTGTCAGATTCGTCATGGACTTCAGATCACTGAAGGCAGACTTGCCAATAGTGGTAACCTTGTAGGTAACGGAATCGACCTTGATGGTTGCAGGGATGATGATATCCTTGGCAGTACTTGTTGACTTTACCAATATGGCTGTCTTAGAGCCTGTAGCATAGGTAAAGGTCATTCCTGCTTCATCAGTAAACTCCTTCATCTCACCCTCAAGGAAAGATTTGAAGTTCTTCCATCCGTTTGTTTTCTGATACTTTTCAGTAGTCTTCTCAGGTACATACAGAGTAGCAGTATAGTTCGTGAAGACATTCTCATTGAATTCGACAGGCTCTTTGATCTTACTGACAATATTCTGGATGTTATTACAACCACTGAAAGCCTTCTCGTCTATCTTGGTAAGACTTGAAGGTAATTCGATCTTTTGTAGTTTATAGCAGTTCTGGAAAGCACCTGCCCCAATAGTCGTAATATTATCTTTTATCGTGAGGCTCACCATGTTATGACCTTTAAACACTTCCTTGTCTATAACAGTTACCTTGTAGGTGACTTCCCCATCCTTAAAGGTGGCTGGGATGGTGACATCTGTTTCTGTCGTTGTTGTCTTAACCAGTATGGCAGTCTTGGAGACGGTGGCATAGACATAACTCATATCGTCAACTGTCACTTCTTTCTTCTCGCCTTCAAAGACTAACGAGAATTTACTCCAGCCATCAGTTTTCCTATACGTGGCTGTCGCACCTTGAGGTACGAACAAGGTGGCAGTAGATATGGAGAACACATTGTCTTTGATAGTTGTCGGCTCCTTGATTCTGCTGACAATGTATAAGATGCTGTTACAATTGTCAAACGCATATTCGCCAATCTGACTGATGGTAGAAGGCAATTCAATATTCGTAAGACCTATGCAGTTCTGGAAAGCATTGTCTCCTATGGTCTTGATGCCTTCCTGAATCGTCAGATTCGTCATGGCCTTCAGACCACTAAAAGCAGACTTGTCAATAGCCGTTACCAGGAATGTGTCTTTATCGACTACGATTGAAGAAGGAACAATAACATCTGTTAGGGTGGTGGTGGACTTGATCAATGTAGCCGTCTTAGAACCTGTTACACAGGTATAGGTCATGTCGTTCTGCGTTACCTCCTTCATCTCGCCCTGGAGTAGATTCTTAAACTCTTTCCATCCCTTGGCTTTCAGGTAACGTTCGTTAGTGCCAATGGGCACATACAATTTGGCATTAGCGATTGTAGAAGATGAGAATACGTTCTCGCTGATGTCAAATGGCTCGCTGATCCTGGAGTTGATATGAACCAGACCTGTACACCCGTCGAAAGCGTAATCGTCTATCTGAATGAGACTTGACGGAAGGTCGATCACCTCGAGTTTGGTGCAGTCTTGGAAAGCATTCGCACCTATGGCAACTACCTTGCATGTGATGGTGTCGCATGGTATGGTGCCAGGGATAATAGCACTCGTCAATGTCGTGGCACCTTTTATCAGGGTTGCTGTCTTGGTACCTGTCGCACAGACATAAGTCATATTATCCAAGATCTCCTCTTTCATGTCTCCTTCATAAATACTATTCGAGAACTTGCTCCATCCTGAAGTAGTCTTGTATTTGTCTGTGGTTCCCTTGGGAACGAACAGCATCGCAGTAGAAACCGAAAAGACATTACCACTTATTATACATGGCTCAGCCATCTTGCTGACGATGTAGGCCAGACTGCTACAGCCGTCGAAAGCATAGTCGCCAATCTCATTGATAGTTGAAGGCAGTTCAATTTTCCTCAACTTCGTACAATCCTTAAAGGCAGATTTGACGATAGTTGTCACACTATAATTGATATCGTCGATTTTGATGGTTGCTGGTATCGCGATATCACCACTAATATTAGGATCGGCACCGATCAGCATGGCGGTAGCCGTCTTGTCGCCTTTCAGGCAGATATAGTTCAGACCGCCATCAGACCACTCTTTCATGTCACCCTCATAGATGGTCGTAAAGTTCTTCCATCCAAGGGCAGACTTGTATCTCTCAGTGGCGCCTGTTGGCACGTACAAAGAGGCCGTATAGGATGAGAATGCAGTCTCGCTGATATTGGCTGGATATCTTGAATGATTAACAACATGAACCAGATTATTACACTTCTCAAATGCCTTGTCGCCAATCTGCTGATTGTAAGTATCATATCTAAAGATCAGATTCCGTAATTTAGTACAGCCTTGGAAAGCATTTTCTTCTATTGAATTGACATCTTCAAGAGTCAAATTCACAAGGTTGGTAGCACCACTGAAGGCTGCTTTGCCAATCGTTACAATATCATAAAGCGTGGCATTAATATATATACTAGTAGGAACAATCACTTCCGTGTCCGTCTTGTTGCCTTTCACCAATATGGCAATATGGGACTCTGTGGCACAGATATATGTCAATCCATACTCATCCGTATATTCCATCATTTCACCTTCCCAGATGGCAGAGAACTTATCTCCCCATCCTGCTTTGTTCTTATAATCCTCCGAGGTGGAAAGAGGAACGTAGAGCGTCTTGGAACCAGTGATGGTAAGTGTCGGGAATACAGTATCATCGATGGTAAACGGTGTTCCTGCCTTACTGCATACATGGGACAGATGATTACAACCGTCAAAAGCGTAAGCCCCAATCTCTTTCAGGTTTTTGGGCAGAACCACTTTCTCCAAGTTTTGACAATACTGGAAGGCATTTTCCCCAATGATCTGGATATTATCTCCTATGGTCAGATTCCAAAGAGAGTTGTTTCCTTTGAAGACAGCCTTGTCAATAGCCGTTACCACGTAGGTGACGTCTTCAACCTTAATGGTAGATGGGATCGTAACTTCCTTGGCATTACTTGTCGTCTTTATCAATATGGCTGTCTCAGACGCTGTAGCACAGCGGTAGGTCATTCCATTTTCATCAGTAAACTCCTTTATCTCACCCTCAAGGAAAGATGTGAAGTTACTCCATCCTTGAGTGTCCTTATACTTGGCTGTCGTGTTCTTGGGCACATAGACGGTGGCTGTATAACTGCTGAAGACATTCTCACTGATCTTGAAGGGATCATTGAGTCTGCTGACAATATTCAGGATGCTATTACATTTATTAAAAGCGTAATCGTCTATCTGGGTAAGACTTGACGGCAGATCGATCGTCTGTAGGTTGATGCAATCAGTGAAGGCATCTCTGCCTATGGTCTGGACACCTTCTTGGATCGTCAGGTTCTTCAGGGTCCTCAGACCAAGGAAGGCATTCTTGTCGATGGCCGTTACCTGGAAGGTGTCTTTCTCGACAATAATCTTGGAAGGAACAATAACATCTGCATCAGCAGTGGTGGCAGAGATCAATGTAGCAATCTTAGCGCCTGTTACGATGACATAAGTCATGCCATTCAGAGGAACCTCTTTTGTTACACCCTCATATATTTTATCAAACATCTTCCATCCCTCAGCATCCTGGTATAGCGCTTTGGTGCCAACTGGGACATATAACTCGGCTGTAGAGGCTATAGACGATGGGAAAACGTTGCTCACCCCCCTTGGCACGTTGATCTTACTGGTGATTTTCTTGAGATTGGTACAATCACTGAAAGCGTTTTCGCCTATCTTGATAAGACTTGAAGGCAGTTCTATCTCCTGTAGGGCAGTGCACTTTTTGAAAGCAGACGCCCCAATGGATACAACGTCACATTTCAAATCGCCGCATGGTATGGAAAGAGGAATAGTGGCAGTGGTCAAATCGGTGGCTGCTGAAACCAAGGTGGCACTCTTGGAAACAGTCGCACATACGTAAGTGATCTTTTCCAAGGTCTCTTCCCTCATGTCGCCCTCAAGGATATTATCCTTAAACTTGCTCCAGCCATCGGCTACCTTGTACTTGTCTGTAGTATTCTCTGGGACGAATAGCATGGCAGAAGAAACGGAGAAGACATTACCACTCATCGTACATGGCACAGCCATCTTACTGACGATATAGGCCAAAGCACTACAGCCGTCGAAAGCATAATCGCCAATCTCCTTGATAGTCGAAGACAGTTCAATCTTCCGCAACTTCGTACAATTCTGGAAGGCCGATTCGCGGATGGCCGTCACACCATATCTGACACCGTCAACTGTGATCGTGTCAGGAATAGCGACATCACCATTAATAACAGACGGATTGGCCTTGATCAGAGTTGCTGTGGCCGTGTCATCAGTCTTTATGCATATATAATCCAGACCTCCATCAGTCCATTCCTTCATGTCACCCTCAAGGATGGTTTTAAAGTCCTTCCATCCATCAGCAGAACGATACTTTTCTGTAGAGCCTGTCGGCACGTACAATGTAGCCGTGTTATTAGCAGGGAATGCCGTCGTACTGATATTGGATGGGGTCTTTGCATGATTGGTGACATGTACCAACTTATTGCAACTGCTAAAGGCATCATCACTGATATACAGATCCTTAATGTCTTTTTCGAAAACCAACTTTCTTAAACTTGTACAGCCCTTAAAGGCATTGACATTAATAGTCTCGGTATTCTGAATGGTCAAATTCACGAGGCTGGACGCACCACTGAAGGCTGCCTTGTCAATGGTTGCAACATGATATTTCTGGCCCCCTAAGGATACACTGTCAAGGACAATGACATCCGTAGCCGACTGATTGCCTTTCACCAAGATGGCAATACGGGAGTCTGTCGCACAAATGTAGGTCAGTCCTGTGTCATTATCCTTTTGCTCCTTCATCTCACCTTCCCAAATGGCAGAGAACTTGTCTCCCCATCCGCTCTTGTTCTTATAGGCATCAGTCGTGTTCTTAGGTACATAGAGCGTCTTGGTGCCTGTCGTGGAAATGTCAGGGAATACGGTCGTGTCGATAATAAGCGGTGTATTAACCTGACTGCATACATGTGCCAGACTTTTACAGCCGCTGAAAGCAGATGCCCCCATCTTTGTCAGATTCTTGGGCAGTTTCACTTTCTCTAACTTGGAACAGCCCTGGAAAGCACTTTCTCCGATGACCTGGATATCATCCGCTATGGTCAGATTCACAAGATAGCCATTGTTCAAGAACGCAGATTTGTCGATAGTCGTAACCGTATAGGACTTACCATCAATGGAAATGGTGGATAGGATCGTGACATTCTCAGCCTCACTTGTTGACTGTTTCAGTGTGGCTACATTAGAACCTGTCGCATAAGTGTAGGTCATCTTCGTTGTCGGATCAGTATATTCCTTCATCTCACCCTCCAGGAAAGACGTGAAGTTCCACCCCCTCTGCGTATAGAAGTCGATATATCCTATGGGTACGTATAAAGTAGCGCTGGTGTAAGTTGATGGGGAGAATACATTATTATTGATAGAGGGAGGGTAATAACCTTCGCTGACAATATTCTGGATCTTGGTACAACCGTAGAACGCCTTCTCGCCGATCTGGTTAATACTGGAAGGCAAATTGATCTTCTGTAGCAAGGAACAGCCTTCGAAAGCAGAGGCCCCGATACTCTCAATACCAGATTCAATCGTCAGGTTCACAATCTTCTGGTTGTATCTGAAGGCTATCTTGTCAATCGCTTTTACTGTGTAGGTGTAATTCTTCAGTTGATAAGGGATTGTCACATCAGAATTGGTCGTTGTTGAACTGATCAATATGGCATGACTGGATACGGACCCATAGACATAAATGTTATTGTCTTGATCTTCCATTTGCATCTTCTCACCTTCAAAGACGAAGTTGAACTTGCTCCATCCATATTTGACACTGTACGTGTATGTCGCATTTTCGGGAACGAACAGCATCGTTGTAAATGTTGTAGGAGCAGTGGGGGAGGGGAAAACATTATCCTCGATTTCAAAAAGATTTTCGGATTCTATTCTGCTGACGATATATTTCAGGCCATTACAACCGTTAAATGCATTCGCGCCAATGTTTACAAGACTTGATGGCAGATCTACTGTCTCCATGATAGAACAACCCTGGAAAGCGTTTTCGCCAATGCGTGTCACGCTATAGTCATCACCATCAACCGTAATCGTTGAAGGAATAGGAGCACTTTTAAGAGACACTGCACCCTTGGTCAGCGTGGCAGTGTTCACGGTGCTTTTCACACAAATATAGGTCAGGCCGTCTTTAGACCATTCCTTCATATCACCCTCATAGATGTTTGTGAAACTATTCCATCCCTCTTTACTTGTATAATTATCCTTGTAACCAACTGGCACATATAATGAGGCAGAAGTTTTGGAAAACACAGTATAGAAGAAACTTGACGGATCTACTATTTTACTATAGATATGATTCAAATTATTACACTTGAAAGCATTCTCACCAATAGTAGAGAGCGTTGAGGGTAATTCGACGATTCTTAAATTATTGCAACCATTAAAGGCATCATTTCCAATCACCTCTATTCCTTCTGGAATGGTCAAAGTTGTAAGGTTCGTCATTCCTGCAAAAGCGCTCCTGCCTATGGCTGTCACGCTGTAGGAGCCATCATCAGCATCGAAACTGGAGACGATTTGGACACCCGCATCGTTCTTGCCGGCATATAACGTCGCTTTATGTGATACAGAAGCACATAAATATGTCATCCCGCCATATTGTATTTCCTTCATCTCACCCTCGAGGATGTGAAAGTTTTTCCAGTTATCAGCACCTTGGTAAGTTCCTGATTTGCCAGATGGTACATATAATGTGGCATTGTAGTTGGCAAACACATTAACATTGATGCTAAGAGGCGTTTCTATTTTACAATAGATATGGTCCAAACTACTACATTTGAATGCACCGCCACCAATTGATTCAACTGTTGAAGGTAAAACGACCTTTCTCAGATTATAGCAATCTTTGAAGGCGTCAATTCCTATTGATGTGATACCCTCAGGAATGGTCAAGCCTTTCAATAGTTTATTGCCATTGAAGGCATTCTGTCCAATGGAAACGACAGAGTATTCTGTACCTGAAACTGTGATTTTGTCAGGTATGGTGACTTCAGCGATGATCGTAGTGCTTTTGGTCAGCGTAGCCTTTTGTGTTTCTGTATCACAAGAATAGGTAAGACTGTCAACTTTTACTTCTATCGTCTCAGCATGCAGAGCCACTGACACAAATACACCAATCAATAAAAATAGAATCCTTTTCATTTTCTTAATAGTTTGTTATTTGGCGACAAAGTTAGCCATAATTCTTGAAACTTCCAAACTTTTCTTTCTCTTTTTCCATAGTAGCACCATGATGTACAAAAAAGAGTCCC
Source organism: Prevotella sp. (assembly GCA_017430675.1). The sequence continues at coordinate 9,078 of JAFRMM010000075.1, read as the reverse complement.
ACAATGTGACTTGTAGGACTCCTGCGAGCGGAAGGTGAGGGATTCAAACCCCCGATACCCGAAAGGGGTATACCGGATTTCGATTCCAGCGCGATCGATCACTCTGCCAACCTTCCAATCAACGGACGAATCTGACCTCTTCAGGTCTTTTCCGGCTGCAAAGGTATAACAATTATCTGAAACTACCAAATAAAAATCCCGTTTTGTTTGATTTAGCGGAAATAAACACTTTTATCTCTTTCTGGCATACCAGCCCCTGATGCCGTTCTGGGCACCGTATCTATAGTGACCAGCCTTCAGGGCGATGGTCAGTTGCTTGATGTTGGGCCTGTCGGCTCCCATGGCGTGGCACTGCAGTTCACTGAGGATATCGACGGCCTTCATGAAGTAGCGCTTGTCGCGCTCCGCAGGCTCGAAGTAAGTGCTGAGCAGGATGTCCGTAGGCGTCATCCTCTGGTACTGGGCGTTGTGGGCCTCGATGGCCGACTCCTCGTCCTTGGAGAAGTAGTAAGGCTGTTTATGGTCGAGTTCCCAGAGGGCCTGGGCATAGAGTTGCTGGTAGTTGATGGGTGTGTCCGTATCGATCATGCCCTTCACCTCGACACAGAGATAGCGTCGCGAGCCTGTGGGGTCGTTCAGCGGCTGCCGCTCGTTGGTGGTGGCGATGAACGAGGCCATCCTCGGGGTCATCACATACTGGTCTGACCGCATCCGCCTGACCTGTACGTCGCGCTCCGTGAGGATGCGCTTGATCTTGGCCTGTTCGCGGTCTGTCTTGGCGTTGTACTCGTCGATGTTCACCAGGGCCATCCTGCCCAGCATGCGCTCCACCTGTTCTGCATTGTCCATCTTGATGTCGTCGATATAGTACTCGCGCAGTCCCATGGGGATGAGCAGTTTACAGAACGTCGATTTGTGGGTGGCCTGGGGGCCAATGAGCATGGGCACGACGCTGTTGCCGAAGTCGCGGCTCTTGCCAAGCCACTGGGCCACCATGCCCAGGAACCAGCGGTGGAAGAAGCGCTGCCAGTCCTCGTAGTCGTTGGGTATGCGCTGCGCCAGTTCACCGATATAGTCGCGCTTCTGGTCCCACTTGCCACAGCCGGCGAGGAACTCATGCACGGGGTTGTAGTTCCTGACGATCGAGGATCGCACGTACATCTCTATATCTATCGACCAGGCGGCCCCTGCGTCGATCATCTCCTCATGGGCGATGCGTCGCAGGTCGCGGTCCGTCAGCGGCTGCCACGGCCAGTAGTCGCGCCCCTTGGGTCGGAACTCCTCCAGCCGCTTCATCTCGTTGTAGCGCAGTTCGTAGCGGCGCTCGAAGAAGTCCTGCACCTTACGGGCAATGCGCTCCTTCTCCGTCATCATCGCCATCGGCCTGCCCTCTGAGGTCTTCTCATAGACGCTCTTGAAGATGCTGCGGATATCCTCGATGGTGATGTGACTGGCGTAGCGGGCGGCCCGTATCACGCTCGACTCCATGGGCAGGGCCGACCTGCGACAGTACTGCGCCAGGAGTGTCATCTCGCCGTCCTCCTGTATCGACGGGTCGTCCGACTCGGGCTTGTAGTCCTCATGGGCCTTACGGCGACAGGCGTAGAAGTCGGCCCGCTCCTTGTCCTGCTGCTCCTTTGTGGGGTCGCTCGATGTCCAGCCCAGATGGTCCGTCACGGCATCGGGGTAGGCGGCCAGCGGACTGCGGTCCTTACGGATGATCGTCAGCGGCTCTGCGTCGGGCTGGTAGTAGAGGTCGCTGTCCTGACTCATGCGACAGCCACGGCTCAGCGACTCCTGCCTCAGGGCGATCTCACAGTCGCAGAAGGCCCCGTAGTACTTGGCCGCCTGCTGCTGGGCGTCGCTCAGGAACGCCTCGTAATCCACGGCCGTCTCAGGCATCTGTCCGTCCTTGGGCTGACAGCGCACCACGATCTTCAGGCGCCTCCTGCTGACGCTGCGGAACACGAGCACCGTCTGGGGCAGTTGGACCGCCATGTCGCGGATGGCCTTCATCCGCTGCTGGTCCATCCCGTAATCCACGGAGAGCAGCACGAGTCCCGTAGGCTGGCGGAAATCTTGCAGACCCTGACGTGAGAAGGTGCTGGAGAAGATCAGGTAGGGCAGTTCGTCGATGCCCTCGATGTGGTAGGTCTTCCACCCCTTCTCCTGTTGGTCGATGAGGGCGTAGGTCACCTTCTTGGCCACCTGATCCACCTCACTGGTGTATTTGTCTGACTGCATGCGGGTGACGATCTCGTCGAGTGTCGTACTGACGGGCGTACCCATCTGACCGTCCTTGGTCCTGATCTTGGTAATGCGATAGTCCATGATGTCTCTTTTTAGGTTTTTAATGATGTTTCAGACTGCAAAGATACGAAATATTTTCGAAACTGCCAAATGATTTCTACATTAATACCTGACACTTCTCGCATAACTTACACTATATTCTGATAATCAGGCTATTATGTTATATTTTAACTGACACTTAACTAACACCATACCTTACACCTATTGAATTCTCGAGAGAATTTGATGCTATAGTGGCTCCGTACAAAAATTTGGTGGCTCCTTTCGTGCGAAAAGTACTGCTTTTTGGATGAAAAGTACTGCCTTTTGGATGAAAAGCAGTACTTTAGAAACGTCCCAAGCCTTGGGATTTTCCTGATAACCATTTTCATCTTTGGTGTTAGTTACAGTGTCAGTTAAGTGTTAGATATATTTTAATGTAACTATCTGATATACAATAATTAGTGATAGAAGTGTTAGAAGTGTTAGTTACTATAAATTTATTATTTCATTTCACGCTGAAATATAAGAACTATTTTTGATTTTTGCAAGCAATTATCAAGATTTCTTTGTTTGTTTCCGATATTTGTTGTATCTTTGCACCAGAATAGTTTAGGTGTTACCTTAATTTTAGGACGATGAATAAACCAAGAACAGAAGATGACTTCTACCGTGAGAGTAAGCGACTTCGTAAAGAGGTGCTGAAGATGGCCGATTCTTTAAAGTGCAACCCCATGCGATTTACCATAACCAATGGAATCACAATGGACGTTGAGATTACTAAGTCTGACTTAAAAACTCTCGTAAGCAAAAATGTTGGGGACGATAAGTTCAATGCTATTAAGAATGCGTTGGCGAAGGACATCCCTGGCTATCTTGTTAAAGCCACCTATTTGGGGTGGAGACCTGTTGCCGAAGGCAAACACATTGAAAGTGCTTATTTTGCTTATTTCAGTCGTGAACTTGGTTGTCGCACCATTTTGTGTATGCGACGAATGGATGATGGTGACATTTACAAGCCATACGCCATCATCAATGAGCATACCTTTGTAGTGGCAGAAAATGAACTTAGGAAATAAAAAGAGCCCCATCTTAACAAGTCGCTTGCCGATACAAACGGGGCTCTTGTCCTAGACGGGGCTTTAAAAGTGCTTCTATTTTAATAAGTCGCTTGCCGATACAAACGGGGCTCTTACCCTAAATAGGTTCCTTTCACGCTGCAAAGATAAGAACTATTTTTGATTTTTGCAAGCATTTATCAAGATTTCTTTGCTGATTCCGAAAATCTTCGTATATTTGCACTCAGAACATGAATATAAATTGATGAACTATATTCTGACGAAGCATGACTATCCGATGCTGGTGATTCGCAGCAAAGCCAAGAAGCAGTATCTTGAGGCATTGGGTAAGACAGACAAGATTGTAGGACCTGTTCCCTCAGATGGCGCGCACGCCACTTTGGAGCAGGCTCGTGACTTCGTAGCATATATTACTCACCAGATGGAGAATACACTGGAGGCCAATTTGAGATTCCTGAGTGAAAAGGCTGATAGTATATGGTGGTTTAATGGAGAGTTTGTGACGGTAAAGAATGAAACTGTCGTCAAACTCATTAGGCTTTTGAAAGACAATCCTTCGATGACCATTCCGGAAATGGCAAAGTCGTTGTCGATTAATCCGTCTGCTGTCCAAAAACATTTGAAGACTTTGCAGGATAAAGGCTATATGGAGCGGACAGGAACTAATAAGAATGTTCACCGTAATATACTGTTAGTATCAACCACCTAAAATGGTGGTAGATAAAAAATACGGTGGTAGATAGGGCGCAGTTTCATACAAGCAATCGCAGATGATTTAACATTTGCGATTGCTTGTGTTTTCCTAATTTAATTAGAAAACTAATTTAGTTTTGCCTCATGTTAATGGGATTATTTTATTTAAATTCCGCTCACAAAATCCGTAACTTTGTAGCCTAAAAACATGCATAAAACCAATGGCTAACAGAAACATTATTCTCCTACATCTCTTGGAGTCAGATACATACGAGTTCTACGGCTCGCCAGCCTCTCTGTATGACAGACACGAAGCCAAAGAACTACTGATTGCACAAACCAGTCTGAACAACCATTTCAGCAAGATGGCCGCCCAAGGCAAAGACCTTGTGTATAAGAATGCTTATTGTGAGATCCGCAAGGGTTGCATTTACGTGAAACCAACGACTAGAGGCAGGAAAAAGGAGACGTTATAAACCTGCTCCAGATTGTAATAATTATAATTGTTTTTTTAATTAAATAATAAAAAATATGATGACAGAAGAACAGAAACAACAAATAATTGAGAGTGGAAAGGATTTCTTTCGTAAAATAATCATTCCAAATCATTTGAAGAATATGGAAAAACTCAAACTGAATAGTTTCAATATAAATCCCTTCCTTGTGAATTACTTGGCTTCATTCCTTTGTGGTAATACAGAACCAGAATCTTTGGCTAAAGCTCTGATTTATCCAAGAATCCTTGGTACAAGTATTAATACGAGTTTTGGGCAAAATGTTCAAATTTTTGTATCTCAGATGGCTGCTTCTGCAGGATCAGCATCTGGAATAGATGGTATTGACATTGAGTTTATTGATGAAATTGATGGAAGAAAGAAATATTGTCAGTGTAAGGCAGGTCCTAATACCATTAACAGCCCAGATGTTGCTACAATAATGGGACATTTTGGACATCTTCAAAACAAGGCACGTTTAGATCGGTTGCCTTTACAAATTGATGATATGATAGTTGGAGTTTTATATGGGGAACCTGAAGAACTTTCTGCAAATTATAAAAATATAGACAAGACATATCCTGTCTATTGTGGAGCAGAGTTTTGGGAACGCGTTACAGGCGATAAACAATTCTATCACCGTTTAACAAAGGCTTTTGGAGAAGTCGTTGAAGAAGATGGTATTGATGCCAGAATCCATCTTTCGGAGAAAATCAAAGAATTGGCAAATGAAATAAGAGAAAAGGGAGGACTTTAATGCCAACATTTTTATCTGCAACTAACTTAGCTGATCTCACAGGAACTTCACTTGCTACTGCACAGAAGTGGGGTGAGAGCGGTGTATATCCATATCACAAGAACGAGAACGGAAAAGATGGCTTCTATATGGAAGAACTTACAGATGTTGAAGCCGTAAGAAGTATGCTTGAAACAAACTGGGATGAAGAATTTCATGTAGCTCCATTGCGTGACTATACATCTGTAGAATTGTTTGCTGGTGCAGGAGGTCTTGCTTTAGGTATGCATTTAGCAGGTTTTCGCAATGTGCTTCTTAATGAAATGGATCATATGGCTTGTGACACATTGCGAAAGAATCATCCTGAATGGAATGTGTTAGAGGGTGATATACATCAGGTGGATTTCACTCCATTGCGTGACAAGGTTGACTTCCTTTCAGGCGGCTTCCCTTGCCAAGCATTTTCTTACGCTGGTAAGAAGGGTGGTCTGAATGATACCCGTGGTACGCTATTTTTCGAATTAGCTCGTGCAGTAAAGGAAATTCAGCCTAAGGTCTTCATGGGCGAGAATGTGAAAGGGTTACTGTCACATGAGAATGGAAGAACTCTGGATGTTATTCGTAATGCAATAAAAGAACTCGGCTATACATTAGTGGAACCCAGGGTCCTGAAGGCTATCATGTATCAAGTACCACAGAAACGTGAACGTCTGATACTCATAGCCATTCGCAATGATATCTATGAGAAAGGTTTCCGTTTTAAGTGGCCTGATCCTTATCGGCGTGTGATGACCTTGCGCGATGCTTTTTTTAGTGGTGACTTATTTAATAACGATGTACCAGAGTCAGAAGGGCAACTCTATCCAGCAAATAAGGCTCGTGTAATGGCTATGGTGCCAGAGGGCGGCGATTGGCGAGATTTACCAATAGAAGAACAAAAAGAGTATATGGGCGGTAGTTTCTATCTGGGAGGTGGCAAGACTGGTATGGCTCGCCGTCTTTCAATGGATGAGCCGTCTTTGACGCTTACCTGCGCTCCTGCTCAAAAACAGACAGAGCGTTGTCATCCAACAGAAACCCGTCCTTTGACTGTTCGTGAATATGCTCGTATCCAGACGTTTCCTGATAATTGGGAATTTGAAGGTAATATTTCGGATCAGTATAAGCAGATAGGTAATGCAGTCCCAGTCAATCTTGCTTTCGCTATTGGTCGTTCTTTAATACGTCTATTTAACGATATAGATGCCCAGGATCCTGAGGTATCCAACTTTGATGATGCCGACAAGACTGCCCATGGAATGATACCTCCAAAGCTTTTTGAACTTGACATGTTTAATTTGCACGAACAATATCCATCTGATGTTACTATTATAAATAATCCATTTGTCAAAAAGAGACGGATTGATAATAGCAGCCTTGACGATTCGAAGAACGTTCTTGTATGTTTAGTTCCTGATAAATATATAGTACCTTACACAACCCAGAATGCAAAGGCTTACTTTACTGGTAAAAAGTTCCCTTCGACGGTAAAGTTAAACAAACTCTATTACTTCATGCCATACACTAAAGGTAAGGGTATCCGTGATTTGTATCAGATAGAAGTAGCTCGTGTAGGTACAAAACATGAGTTTGTTGAAGAAGCGGACGAGAATGACTTCCGTTTGGTGCTCGAAATCAAGTTTGTCAAGCAACTGTTTGAAGATTACAAGCACATCAAACTATTGATTTGGCATACGTTTACAGATACGAATCTTAGGGCAATTTTAGCGATGTAAAATATATTGGTCAATTAATCAACCCACAGCATATGGGAAATAACAGTATGATAACAGATAGTATTTGGGTTGAGATGCATAGGGTAAAAGGTTTCCTTATGCAGATAGAATTATATACGGACAGAAAGAGAAATTCTAATAGGATATTAAATACTGTTATTGTATGTTCATCCATAATATGCGCTGTGGCCTCCTTTTTCCATAATGTTCCGTATGTCCCCTGGATTAGTATTCTGTCAGCCATGCTTGTTGCAGTAGTAACATGTCTAAAAGAATTAATACCACATTTTATACAGCCAGAAAGAGAATTGTGCGAACTGGATAATATACATGATTTCTACACCGTCCTTCTTCAAGAACTGGAATATCTCTATGTTCAAAGGTTTGACAAGCATTCTAATGTCGATGATAATGCAATGAATGATCGTTTTCACGAATTAATGAAAACAGAAGGAAATAGAATGACAAGAATAAATATTCTCTGCCGTAAAATTAAAGATGTTGAAAAGAAAAGAATAATAGAGGAAACAAATAATTATTTTAGAACTAAATATTGTAATAATAGTTATGAGTGATAATCGTAAAGGAAGAGAAGTGGTTGTGGTTATTCCTACAGACCCATCCCCAAAACCACCTGTAAAAGGTAAATAATGTGCAAGAGATTGCTAGCAAAGTATGATTCTATTAGAATTATCAATGTTCTTAATAAATATGGCTAAACTCTCTACAGAACAGGTGCACAAGAATATGGCGGCAATTCGTTCGAAGAATACGAAGCCAGAGATGATTGTGCGCAGGGGACTGTGGGGCAGGGGATTCCGCTATAGACTGAACTCGCCAAGGCTGCCTGGGCACCCTGACTTGGTGCTGAAGAAGTACAGGACGTGCATCTTCGTGAATGGGTGCTTCTGGCATGGACACAATGTGACGATGTCACAAATGGATAATGGACAATGGATAATGGACAATTCAAACTGCTGCAAGATTCCTCAGACTAACAGGGAGTTCTGGGTGGCGAAGATCCGCAGGAATCAGGAGCGGGATGTCGAAGAGCAGAGGCGCTTGGCAGAAATGGGGTGGCACTGCATCACTGTGTGGGAGTGTGAACTGAAGCCCTCGAAGCGCGAAGAGACCCTACGCTCATTAGCGTTCACGCTGAACAGGATATGGCTGGAGGAGCATGCCGTCATCGGAAAGCCTTATCCGAAGATGGAGGAAGAGGAAGGTATGCTAAAAGTAGCAGAGGAATTATTTGGATAATCCAAATTTTTAGCGTAATTTTGCAGCAGTATTATTTAATAAGGTATAGCGCAATGAAGAAAGTATTGTTTTCTGTGGTTTTAGCATGCTCTGCATTGGGGATGCAGGGGACTAGGGTAGGCGATGGCTATGTGCCTCAGCGTAGTGACTATAAGATAAGGACGGAGGTGACGACGACAGATGACGACGGGACGATCATATATGACAGGGTGATCACCTACTTGACGGATGCCCGCAACCATACTGATACGCTGCAGAGCGAGGCCTTGCCACTCGATACGGCCGACTGGAGTCGGCAATCGTTTGGCGAGATCATGGAGCAGGACTTCAACTTCGACGGCATTCCTGACCTTCAGATAGGCACGGGGCCGATGAACAGTTATGGCAACTTTACCTACGACATCTTTATCTGGGATGAACAGGCACACCGCTTTGTGTATTTGGAGGATCAGCCGCCATTGTTCGATCCCTACGTGGATGATTCCCAGAAGCAGATCGTCAGTGTATTCCGACTGGGTAATGATGTCGAAATCGTCAGGTATCAATGGAAGGACCGTAAACTGGTGGAGGTCAGCAAGGAAACCATTGATTACTCTGAATTGACAGAGGATTAATTAGGGAGCATCGCCAAATATTAAGAAACTTTATAACTAATTGATTTGTAATGTGATAGAATTTTTGTACCTTTGTAAAGGATAAGAAAAATCCCCCCGACCACCGTAGGAAAGTGCAAATCGGGGGAATTACAAATC
>JAFRMM010000008.1 GCA_017430675.1 Prevotella sp. | reverse complement strand
TATCGCCTGACACCTGTCATTGGCATCTATGCCGAGCCAAGCCTCCAGTATTTCTTCAAGACCAGCGACGGCCTTGACAGTTACCGCACTGCCCATCCCGTCAACTTCTCCATCCCCTTCGGCATCAGGATTACCTTTTAAACAGATAACACACTGGTTTCTTCGCGCGCCCGCGCACGGTAGTAGGTTAAAACCGAAAACAAGTGTCCCATCTGTCCCATGTGTCCCTCGCGCTTTGTGGAAAAGGGACAGATGGGACAGGTGGGACACATAAAAAGTGAGTATGGCAACTATATATATGTGCACGTATGTACGCGCGCGAAGATTCATCCGTATAGTGCCACCGTAGCACAGAATAGTGGCTCCGTTTTCCGCTACGGAGCCACTATAGGAACAAACGGAGCCACTATAGGAAATTTTCGTGGCTCCATATTATCAAACGGAGCCAAAATCAGTTCCAGGCGCAGAGGATACTGCCGTCGTAGGCAGCCATGTACATCAGGAGTTGACGGCCTGGGGTGCCATCGGCCACCACACCGTTGTTCACGTCGTAACTGCGACCGCATTTCTTACAATGGAGTTGCTGGCCGTTGTTCTGCCAGGTCAGTGGGTAACTGGTGCCGTTGTAGTCGGCGAGGCAGTTCGGACACTGACCGTCGTAGGCCTTCAGGGTGAAATCGTAGGTGCTGGTGCCTATGATGAGACAGTTGTTGGCACCGAGGGCGAAGTTGATCTGGCTCTCCTTGGCAGTGGTGAGGGAGATGTCCTCCGTGGCTCCGTCGTAGTTGCGGGTGGTCTTCAGGTGGCGCACTCCCTGCGAGACACTCGTCTCGACCTTGCAGAAATGGCCACTGTTGCCCAGTATGCCCGTCAACTGACAAGGCAGGGGGTGGAGCGTCGTGTCGAAAATGAAGTTGCAACGGTAGTCGCGGCTGATGGCCTCGTCGCCCGTACAGGCAGACAGACTGACAAGAATGAGAGACAGATAGATGAATAGACGATTAGACATTTAGACTGTTAGACAGTTAGACAATTAGACAGTTAGACAATAATAGATAGAGAGATAGGGGATTAGACGGTTAGATCTTCTTGTAGAGCCGATACTTGTGACGAATCTCTATCTTTTCTGAGCCAAAGTTAATCAGGAGGCCATCGTCAATACCCGTGGCGGTCAGATAGTTGACGAGTTGTACTTCGTGGATAGTGGCAAGGTTACTCACCGCTTTGAGTTCAATAATCACTCGCCGGTCTGCAATCATATCGGCCCTATAGTCTCCTACGATATGGTCTTTGTAATATACCTTGAAGGGAACTTCCGTTTCTACTGTTATACCATGATCTATCAATTCAATATAAAGTGCATTCTTATATACTTTTTCTTCAAAACCTGACGTCAACTGACTACGCACAATCATAGCACACTCCACAATCAGGTCTATCAACTCCTTTATCTCCATACACTCTCCTCCCATTATCTCCCTGTCTGCCTTTCTGCCTTTCTGCCTATCTGCCTATCTTTTATCTATTTATCTATTTGTCTAACTGTCTAAATGTCTATTTGTCTAACAGTCTCTCCTCTGCCTGTGTCATGCGCTCGAAGTGGAAGCCGTCGAGGATCTGCTGCATGAGTGTCTGGATCTGCGGGTTGCAGAGGTTGCCGATGGAGCCCTCGTGGGTATGGTGGATGTCGTGATTAGCCTTGAAGGTGCCAGCCTCGATGTCGAGGCCCACCTTCTTGTAGGCGTCGCGGAAAGGCATGCCGTTGGCGGCGAGGCGGTTCACCTCCTCGACGGAGAACATCGGGTCGTACATCGGATTGTCGAGGATATGCTCGTTCACCTCTATCTTATTGATGATGTACGCAGCCATCTGCAGACAGTCCTTCAACTCACCGAAGGCAGGGAGGAAGACCTCCTTGATGATCTGCAGGTCGCGGAAGTAGCCGCAGGGCAGGTTGTTCATGATGAGCGTGACCTGCTGTGGCAGCGACTGGAGTTTGTTGCACTTGGCGCGGATGAGTTCGAAGACATCAGGATTCTTCTTATGGGGCATGATCGACGAGCCCGTCGTACACTCCTTCGGCAACTTCACGAACGAGAAGTTCTGTGAGTTGAACAGACAGGCGTCGAAGGCCATCTTGGCGATGGTGCCGGCGATGGTGGCGATGGCGAAGCCCACGTTACGCTCCATCTTACCACGGCCCATCTGGGCATAGACCACGTTATAGTCCATCGAGTCGAAGCCCAGCAGTTCGGTGGTCATCGTACGGTTCAGGGGGAACGAGGAGCCGTAGCCAGCAGCAGAGCCGAGGGGGTTGCGGTTGGTCATCTTATACGCCGCCTGGAGGAAGAGCATATCGTCGGTCAGGCTCTCGGCGTAGGCCCCAAACCAGAGTCCGAAACTCGACGGCATGGCGATCTGCAGATGCGTATAGCCCGGCATGAGCACGTCCTTATACTGGTTGCTCTTGGCGATGAGTTCGTCGAAGAGCACCTTCACCTCGTCGGCAACCTCCTTCAGTTCGTGACGGGTGAAGAGTTTCAGATCCACGAGCACCTGGTCGTTGCGCGAACGGCCGGAGTGGATCTTCTTACCCATGTCGCCGAGTTTGCGCGTCAGCAGCATCTCCACCTGAGAATGCACATCCTCCACATCGTCCTCGATCACGAACTCGCCGCGCTCGGCCAACTGGTAGATGTTCCTCAGTTCTGCCAACAGTGCCGTGAGTTCATCCTTCTCAAGCAGTCCGATGCTCTCCAGCATGGTGATATGGGCCATGGAGCCCAACACGTCGTATTTCGCCAGATAGAGATCCATCTCACGGTCCCGTCCGACGGTAAACCGCTCAATCTCCTTGTTGATTTCAAAGTTCTTTTCCCAGAGTTTCATACGTAATGTACTTGTGCCAGGGCATCGGCAATCTTCTCCACGCCGTCCTGCAGCGGTTTCTCTACCATTCCCTTGATGAAGGGGTTCAATTCAGCCTTCAGCGTCACCTTCATCTTCGCGTTGTTCTCATCCACAGGCAGCACCTGCACCCAGACGTTAAAAGGTACGGGCGACTGGACGGTCTCGAACTTCACGCACTTCGGTTCCTCACGGTCGCAGATGCGGAGTTTTAACTCTCCCACAGGGGCGACATTCAGGCTCACGGTATCCTGGTCAAAGGCGAAGTCGTTCACCTTATCCTCAGGCACGCGGTCACGCACCTTCTCTAAGTTCCTCAGGTCACTGATGTTGTCATAGACAGCCTGTTGCGAGTAAGGCACGAACTTCACGCTACTCTCGAATTTCGATTCACTTCCGAATAATCCCATATCTTACAATAAACAATAACCAATAACCGTTAAACAATAAACGTTAATCCTGCTTCCAGGTAGAGGGGGACTTGCGCCACTCGGCGAGCACGGCCTTGTCTTCCTCCTTGATATATCCCGTCTTGGCGGCTTCCTCGATCACGGCCTCGTAGTTGCTCAGGGTGATGAGTTTCACGCCAGCCTCCTTGAAAGCCTCCTCTGCCACAGGGAAGCCATAGGTGAACGAAGCCACCATGCCGATCACCTCCACGCCATATTCGCGCAGGGCAGCCACGGCCTTCAGCGACGAGCCGCCGGTAGAGATCAGATCCTCCACGACCACGACCTTCGCACCCTTCTTGATCTCACCTTCCACCTGGTTGCCCATGCCATGATCCTTCGGCTTCGGACGCACATAACTGTAGGGCAGTTCCAGTTGGTCGGCGACGAGCGCACCCTGGGCGATAGCACCCGTGGCAACACCAGCCACTGCCTCAGCCTCAGGGAAGTTCTCCTGGATAGCATGGCAGAGTTCCAACTTCACGAACGAGCGCAGTTGGGGGAACGACAGCGTCTTGCGGTTGTCGGTATAGATGGGTGACTTCCAGCCCGAGGCCCATGTGAAGGGCTCTTCCGGCTGCAACTTGATGGCCTGTATCTCCATCAACTTCCGGGCAAATTGATTCTTGATTTCCATACGTTACTCTTATTATTCCTATTTCATCTTTTTCCACTTATTATAGCCGAATTCATATTGCACGCCAATATTCAGGTCAAACCAGCCACTACTGCCAGTGGCACCTGTTTTGAATTTGTCATCGAGGAATCCTCCTGTTGTTACCTGATAAGCCAAGTCAGCAAACAACTTCAGGCGGTCATTGATCTTGTATGTCTGTTCCGTACCAAAGCCAAGCACTGGGCATTCTTGATTTTCCGAAGAAAAGTTCCAACCTATACCCATCCTAGGGAAGAAGATGGCATTCCATTTCCTTGACTCGTCATAGCCGGCAATTATATGATGAAGATTGCAGAACACATCTGCATACAATATCACAAAACCGTGCTTATTAGGATCAGCCTTAGAGTCTTCTCCCGGCTCTAAATAGGTTGCATGATGGTTTACCAGAATACCATTCTGCCAGTTCAGGCCCCCACGTACGCCCACATCAGGCGTAAACCACTTGCCTATGCCGAGGTTGATGCCCAAGGTACTACCATTGGGAAACACATTGGCAAAGTTTGTTCCGTATGGATTAAGGAGCGACATTCCTAAACCGAACTGAGCAAACCAGTTATCCCAGAAAGAGTTAATCACTGTGCCATCGGAATGGATATCCGCCTGGTCGGATGTTTTGTGGAACACGTTTTCAGACAAATCCATTTCTATACCGATATTGATATCTGCATAACCATTACTGCTGCTTCCTGTACCTGAATATACGCCATTGACGCTCGATACAAAATGATAACCCACATCGGCAAACAGTCGCCATTTGTCTGTCAGACGGTAGGTGTTAATAACGCCTATGCCCATGACGGGCGCACCATTGCCGTTGCCAACATGTATCCACCCGCCTGCACGAGGGGCAACAATCAGATTCCATTTCCTGTCTGGCCGATATATACCAAACAAATTGTGGATATTTAAGTTAATGTCCCCAATAAAAGTAATAAAACCGCCTCTACGATGATTCTCACCCGGTTCACCATACGGTGCCAACCATGTATTATGGTTATTCTTCAGAATACCATTCCCCCAATTGAGTTTGAAGCGGCCTCCAAACTCTGGAGAGAACCACTTCCCAACGGCTACATTGATACCAAAGGATTTTCCATTAGGAAAAACGTCTTTCAAATTATGTCCTGTCGGAAACAACAGGTTCATGTCCACGCCAAGTTGTCCATACCAGTTATCCCAGAAAGAATTGGTGACAACAGATGTAGAGTCTATGAAATGTTCCTTCTCTTGTGCCTGGATAGCAGAGAAGTTAAACAATAGAAGAAATAGAATTGCTCTCATTTTCTGATTGATATTATTTCAGCAGGGTCAGCATCTTACGTGCGTCTTCGTCACCTTCGGAGGCATCCTCTTTGATCTTCTTCAGAATCTTGTCACCGTCTTTCTCGTTCTTGACGGCCTTCTTCAGCCATGACTTCGCCTGGGCCTCATCGGCGGCAACTCCCTTGCCCTTGAGATAGGCCTTGGCCAACTGGTACTGGGCATCGGCATTGTCCTGCTTGGCGGCTTTCGAAAAATAATCTACGGCCTTCTTACGGTCTTTCGTCACGCCCTCACCGTCCTTGTAACACTTTCCCAACTGGTACTGCGCTTTATGGTAGCCTTGGGCAGCCGACTTGGAATACCACTGGAAGGCCTGGGCATCGTTCTCGGTCACACCTCTTCCCTTGTCATAGCATAGGCCGAGACGGTATTGCGCCTTCTTATGACCCTTCTCGGCCGCAGCCTTCAACTTTGGCACGGCCTTTGAATAATCCTTCGCGTCATAGTGTGCCTTACCCTCCTTATAGAGTTTATCCGCACTCTGGGCAAATGTCGTCATGCTGGACAATAATACAAGCATGACCATCATTAATTTCTTCATATTCTTCTCATTTTCGGTGCAAAAATAGTAAAAAAGCGTCAATAAAAAGTGTCTTTATCCGATTTTGATTCGCTTTTGAAACATTATTTATAGGTATTATACATTTTTTCCTAACTCTTGGCAAAGCCAAGGGCAAGAATGCTGATCTTCACATCACCGGCTTTCACCAGTTCTTTGGCACAGGCGAGAACGGTAGCCCCTGTAGTGACAACATCATCAACAATGAGCAGATGTTTACCATGGACTGCCGTCGCATCAATCAGTTCAAAGACGTGCTCCACATTCTCGTTACGTTCCCAACGGTCCTTACTTGTCTGACTGCCCTCATAGGTGGTCCGTCTTACTACTTGATGACAAACAGGCAGAGAGGTGATCTCGCTAAGGCCACGGGCAATCTCCATACTCTGGTTATAGCCACGCTGACGCTGACGCTTTTTTGCAAGTGGAACAGGCACAATTCCATCGATTCCATCGAAGAATCCGGAGGGTTTCAGTTCCTTGGCAATCATCCGCCCCAGTACTTCACCAACCTCTGGGTGATTCTTGTATTTCAATTCATAGAGGAGGTTGGCTGACTCGGCATGAGCCTCATAATAGAAGAGAGCGGATGCCCGCTCTATGGGAATCTGTGCCCAGAACAACTTGGCCATCTCGTTCTCATACGGGGTTTTCTGGAATCCCGTCCGTGGCAAATGGAAATTACAACGAGCGCAGACGATTTCCTCGGTCACCGTGAGACGATGGCCGCAGACGACACAGCATCTGGGAGAGATCAGGTCGAGGAGGCGGTGCCAGAAACTAATCGGTTTCATCGGTACAATCCGTATCTTCATCCACGTCGAGACACTGGCGGATGATGTCGAAGGTGAAGCCGCGTCCGAGAGCAAAGCGGACGAGTTTCTGGTTCAGTTCGTAGTCGCTTCCTGCTTTCGTAGCCTTCCGCTTCTGCAGGAGAAGAGGCCGGAGTACGCCAAGATAGTCTTTTTCGTCGATTTCATCGAGTACACGCTGTTGGATGCCGTTGTCAATCTGCTTCTGCCAGAGCGCCTGTTGCACCTTACGGCGACCCCACTTGTTATAGCGGATCTTGTCTTTCACGAAAGCACGGGCATAACGTTCTTCGTCGATGTAACGTTCCTTGATGAGTCGGGCGATGATACGGTCTTGTGTGGTTTCATCGAGTTTCCAGTGTTTCATCTTGTCGCGCATCTCCTGCTCGCAGTGCTCTGCCTGGGCACAGAGGATGGTCAGCCGTAAGTAGGCTTCCTGTTCGGTCATTTCTTTCATAGTGATTCTATTTGGGGTTTTACAACTTTCAACATCCGTTGTCTGCCAAACTGGTCTGGGCGGATCTCTATATCCTGAAATCCAAGACGGGTGAGATGGTCACTGACGACATCTGCCGTCAGGGGATTCAGTTCGAAGAAGAGCATACCACCAGACTTAAGCGCATGGATGGCATAGTCGCCGATACGTTTATAGAACAGGGCTGGGTCTCCTTCCGGGCCAAAGAGAGCCTCATGCGGTTCGTAATCAAGCACGTTTTTCTCCATTCCATCGCGTTCTTCAGGACAGATATAAGGCGGATTACTGACGATGAGATCCCAGCGTCCAAGTTCATCAGAGGGAGTCAAGGCATCTTGATGCACGAAAGTGACGTCGGCACCAAGGGCATTGGCATTCCTTTGGGCGATGTGCAGGGCCTCATCAGCAATCTCCCAAGCCGTCACCCTACTGCCGGGAATGTCAAGGGCCAGCGTAATGGCGATGCACCCGCTACCCGTCCCGATATCCAGCACCTCACACGGGGACAGGCACGCTGTGAGATCCGATGATCTCACGTGTAAGGTAATCCATCGGCAGAGTTCGGCTGTCTCAGGACGGGGAATGAGCACACCCGGCTCCACTTGGAACAGCCGTCCGCAGAAGTCAGCGACACCTAATATATATTGTACGGGCTCCCCTTTCTCTAATCTTTGCATGATTTTTTCGAGTTCTTCTTGGTCGTTTGCGGATAATTCTGTAACTTTGCCGCAAAGAATGTCTGCTAATGACATGCCAAAGCGCACGTCAAGTACCCCGCGGACGATCGCTTTGGCCTCGTCTGCCCCATAGAGATCCGTTAGTCTGTGCCAGAGTGTTTCGTATGTCATAGCGGGTACAAAATTAGTGCAAATCGAGCGAATTGCAAAATAAATTGCGATTTATTTGCATTTCCGAGATGCAGCCTGATTTCGAGACGGAGTCTCAAAGATAAGAAAAAACAAAAAGGTAAAATAGTAAAAAGATAAAAAATGATGACTGAGGACGAAAAATACATGCGCCGCTGCATTCAACTGGCGAAGAACGGGCAGCAGAATGCAAAGCCGAACCCGATGGTGGGAGCGGTCATCGTTCACAAGGGCCGGATTATCGGCGAGGGCTATCATGTGCGCTGTGGCGAGGGCCATGCCGAGGTGAATGCCTTTGCATCGGTACGTGCTGAAGATGAACCACTGCTGAAAAAGGCGACAATCTATGTGAGCCTGGAGCCATGTTCGCACTACGGCAAGACACCGCCCTGCGCTGACCTGATTATCAAGAAAGGTGTCAGGCGTGTGGTTGTGGGCTGCATCGATGAGTTTGCCGAGGTACAGGGTCGTGGCATCCGCAAACTCCGCGAGTCGGGCATTGAGGTGGAGGTCGGCGTGCTCGAAGCAGAATGTCAGGATCTGAACCGCCGTTTCTTCAGATTCCATCGGGAAAACAGGCCCTATATCATCCTGAAATGGGCACAGACGGCCAACGGCTTTATCGACGACCACTACCAGCCGACGCAGATATCCTCTGAGTTCACGAAGATGCTCTCACATAAACTCCGTGCCGAGGAGGATGCCATTCTGGTGGGACGTGTAACGGAAGAGCGCGACCACCCGCAACTGAACGTACGTGAATGGGACGGGCCTGACCCCAAGCGGTTAGTCATCGACCATGCCCACCCCCTGAATCTGGAGAGTCTGTACGCCCATCATATCCAATCGCTGATCGTCGAAGGTGGTGCCCAGACACTCCGTTCTTTCCTGATGCAGAACCTGTGGGATGAGATTCGGGTAGAGACCAATCTGGCGCTCACGGTCAGTGACGGCACACGCGCTCCCCAGATTCCTGCGAATGTAAAGGTATCTGGGAAACAGCAGTTTGACGATCATGTGATTGTGACTTACAGCCACCCGTAAGTCTATTTCCTACCGAAGTCGGCAGGCACCTCACCCCATTTCTGAGTCTCCCACTTGATAATGGGATTGCGGAAGTTATGCGTCTGGAGCCAGTACTCGGCACGGGCGATGATATTATAAAGTTGTTCTGTCTGTGGTGTGCGCTCCAACTTGGTCTTACACTTCCGCTTCGTCACCCAGAGGATGGCATTATAACTGTCTGAATAGATGGTCTTGTCGTGCAGACCCTGTTGCCAACAAAGCGCCAGGGCATGAACGATAGCCAGGAACTCCCCGATATTATTCGTGCCGTGGATCGGCCCGTAATGGAACACGCGATAGCCCGTCTGCAGGTCTATCGCCTGATATTCCATCGGCCCGGGATTCCCCGAACAGGCGGCATCCACCGCCCATGCATCAGCCCGCACTTCCATCGGAAGGGGAAGTACGGTATCGTTGCGGTAGTCGGGAGGATTCTGAATCATTGCTATTAGGTTTTTCTTAGGATTGCCTAGGGTTGCCTAGGGTTTCCTAGGTGATCCTAGGTACTACATTCTTTCAGGGACCTCGATACCAAGGAGGCACATCCCACTCTTGATGATCTTTGCGACATTCTTAGCCAGCATCAGGCGTACGAGTTTCTTCTGCTCATCAGGCTCGTTAAGGATCGAGTAGTCATGGTAGAACTGGTTGAAGACTTTCGTCAGTTCGTAGCAGTAGTTGGCGATGCCGCTGGGCGAATAATCCTTACCAGCCTGCTCGACGGCAGCACCGAACTCGTTCATCTTCTGGATCAGTTCTACTTCTTTGTCGTTAAGTCCGATGTTAGAAATTGCAGATCGCAGTCCTTCGGCCTCAGCCTTGCGGAGGATCGAGCGGATACGGGCATAGGTATATTGGATGAAGGGCCCGGTATTACCGTTGAAATCGATACTTTCCTCGGGGTTGAAGAGCATGTTCTTACGGGCATCGACCTTCAGGATGAAGTACTTCAGGGCACCCATACCCACGATGCGGGCAATCTCGTTGCGCTCTTCCTCACTCATATCGTCGAATTTTCCCAATTCCATCGAGGTTTTCAGGGCATCATCGACCATCAACTGCATCAGGTCGTCGGCATCCACCACCGTTCCTTCACGCGACTTCATCTTACCATTGGGCAGTTCCACCATACCGTAAGAGAAATGTGTGAGTTCCTTGCCCCACTTGAAGCCCAGACGGTCGAGCAGGATGGAGAGCACCTGGAAGTGGTAGTTCTGTTCGTTACCCACAACGTAAATCATCTTATCGATGGGATAGTCTTGGAATCGCATCTCGGCGGTGCCGATGTCCTGCGTCATATAGACACTGGTGCCGTCGCTACGAAGCAACAACTTCTGATCCAGGCCCTCGTTGGTGAGGTCAGCCCAGACACTATTGTCCTCATGGCGCTCGAAG
>JAFRMM010000074.1 GCA_017430675.1 Prevotella sp. | reverse complement strand
GTGAGACTCTTCAAGGGGGTTGACAAGAGCCGCGTGTATCATTTCGAGGCCCGTTCCACCCATCGCATCGTGAAGAACGACGGTTCGTTGCAGTTCCTGCGTAAGTGGGGCATCACCTCCTCATCGTTTATGAACGACGTTCTGCATCGCGGGGAACCGTTTGGGGCGGAGATCGACGCGACGGCACAACTGAAGAAGGATATCCTGCGCAGCAAGTGGAAGCGCGCACTGACGATATTCAAGCCGACGATGGCTAAAGACATCTGGTAAAAGACGGAAGGCATGAAGGCAATCTACTATCTGACATACGCCGTGCTCTGGCTGTTCTCCCTGCTGCCGATGTGGGTGCACTACCTGATATCCGACGGTATCTACGTGGTGGTGTATCACCTCGTGGGCTACAGGAAGAAGTTGGTGAGGAAGAACCTCTCGGACAGTTTCCCTGAGAAGTCGGAGGCGGAGATTATCGAGATAGAGAAGGCGTTTTATAGTTGGTTCTGCGACTACCTGGTGGAGACCATCAAGCTGCTGACCATCAGCAAGCGTAACCTGAAGCGCCGTATGGTGTTCAAGGGGACGGAGGTGGTGGATGAGATCGTGGAGAGCGGTCAGTCGTGTGCCGTCTACCTGGGCCATTACTGCAACTGGGAGTGGATCACGTCGCTGCCGCTCTGGGTGACTCCCAAGGCGCAGTGCGGACAGATCTACCATGTGTTGGAGAACTCGGAGTTCGACCGGCTGTTCCTGAACCTCAGACAACGGATGGGGGCGGTGTGTATCCCCATGGCAGAGACGCTCCGACGACTGGCGGAGTATCGTCAAAAGAAACAACCCGTCGTGATCGGCTATATCTCCGACCAGGTGCCGTTCTGGAACAATATCCACCACTGGCTCGACTTCCTGAACCACGACACGCCCGTGCTGACAGGTACGGAGCGATTGGCAAGGAGTGCGGGGCATGCCGTTCTCTATATCGACGTGCAGCGACCGAAGCGGGGCTACTATGTGGCGGAGTTCAATCTGATAGAGCGCGACCCGAAGCAGACGAAGGACTTCGAACTGACGGATGCCTACTTCAAGATGTTGGAGACCTCGATCCAAAGGGCACCGCAGTACTGGCTCTGGACGCACAACCGCTGGAAACGGTCGCACGAGGAGTTTAATATCCGCTATGATGAGGCGACAGGCCGTGTGAGTCTGGAAGACCTCGACACCATCAAGCGGCGGAAAGGATTGATCTAAAAAGTTGAGCATATGATTTTCGTACATGATAAGGGGCGCATGGCTAACAACATGCTGCAGTATGGGCATGTGTATGCCTGGGGGCGGGCGCATGGGCGCACGACGATGTCGATGCGTTTTGCCTATAAGTATCCTTGGTTTCAGATCTGTGAGACCCCCCATCATAACTTCATGACCTATCTCTTTGCCAAGTACGGGGCGAAGTGGGGGCTGATCCCCACGGTTCATTTCGATCAGGAGAATGCCGACTACAGCCATGAGGAGCAGATGATGCTCGACAGGCGGATGATCGTGGTGACGGGCTGGTATGCGCGCTGGTATGACCTCTTTGAGAAGTACAAACCGGAGATCAGAAAACTCTTTGCCTTCAATACGGAGATACTGGGTACCTCGCGCCTGAGGATCGGTGAGGGCAATGCCGTGAGAGTGGGCGTCCACGTGAGAAGGGGCGACTATAAGACGCATTTAGGAGGCCGTTTCTATTACGACGATGCCCAGTATGTGGGGGTGCTGAAGCAGTTTAAGGTCATGATGCCTGATACGAAAATCAATTTCTTCGTGTGCGGGAATGATCCGCAGTTGAACAAGGATTTTTTCCGTCGGGAACTGACGGATGAGTTGTGTAAGGTGGAGTTTCCCGATGGCAACCCGGCTGAGGATATGTGTCTGCTGTCACTCTGCGACTGGCTGATCGGCGCGCCGAGCACGTTCTCCCTGGTGGCTGCCTTGTACCGTGAGGTGCCGCTCTACTGGATCGAAGACCCGAAAGCCCCCCTGAAAAAGGAAAACTTCAAGAGTTTCAACGAGCTTTTCCGCCATATCTATTAAGGCTGCAGCCGATCCTCTACCATTCGCGACATGTATTGCTGGATGATGGCCTTCAGTTGCTGTTCCATCCAAGGCTGATCGGGCAGTTGTCCGTTCAGGTTCTTCTGCATGA
Organism: Prevotella sp.; assembly: GCA_017430675.1. Next base: position 7,697 of record JAFRMM010000074.1, on the reverse strand, counting down.
GTGAGTCGCTGAGGGCATACACACCGATGGTCTTCTCACCATCGAACTGAAGCACATGCTCTTTCTTCACATACTGATAGATGCCATTGAGGTAATTGACGGCCCAGGTGTCTTCGGGTTCCGTGTTGAAGAGGTCGATACCGAAGGCGAAGTAGGGTTTCGGATAGTGGAGCATACCCATCACCGTGGGCAGGATGTCGATCTGCTGGGCGATCTTGCCCTGAATCTCAGGCATGCGCGAATCGTTGCCCGGCTCATAGATAATAATAGGTGAACAGAAGCCGCCCAGGTCGGTCTGGTAGTAGGCATGGTCGGAGAGGTTGGTGTGGTCGCTGGTGAGTACGAAGATGGTGTTCTTGAACCATGGCTCGTGACTGGCCCGCTCGAAAAACTTACGGATGGCCATGTCGGTATAGCGGATGCACTTGTGGATGATAAGTCCCTCTTCGGGATAGACGTCCTTGTATTTCTCGGGCACCACATAGGGATGGTGACTGCTGGCGGTGAAGACGGCTGTCATGAAGGGCTCTTTCATCTCCGACATCTTGGCGGCGTAGTATTGCAGGAACGGCTCGTCCCAGATGGCCCAGGTGCCGTCGAAGTCGTCGTCGTTGCCGAAGCGTGAGTCGGCATTGAAGTCTTCACGACCGTAGTAAGCCTTGAAGCCCGTGGCGTTGGCAAAGGCTTGGAAACCCATCGAACCGCGTTGGGCACCGTGGAAGAAGGCGGTCTCATAACCCTCGTCGGCCAACAGGCGGGCGATGCCGCTGACATGGTTCATGGAGGCGGGCGTCAGGAAGAACGGCTCTACGAACATCGGGATGCTGGAGAGGATGGAGGGCATGCCGTCGATGCTCTTACGGCCATTGCAGAAGGAATAGGCGAAGGTGACGCTGTGGGCGATGAGGGAATCGACGAAGGGGGTGTAGCCCTTGTACCTGCCGTCGTCGAGGGATTTGTTCAAGGCACCGATATACTCGCGTCCGAAACTCTCGACGATCAGCACGACGACATTCTTCCTGAGGAAGGTGGTATCATTGTCCAGACTGTCGTTGGTCACGATGTCGGGCTCGTGGATCGGACTGTAGATCACTTCCAGATCCTCTGGGCTGAAGTAGTCGGGCACCACGAAGACATCCTTGCCGATGGTGCGATAGAGGGAGAAGGGCGTATTGAGCACCAGGGCTGCCTCGATGGGATGGTCGGCATACTGGTTGGCATTCGAGATGGTGATGGGGCGCACGGCCGTGGTGAAGCCGCCTCGGATGCCTGCCACTGTGAAGGGGGCCACGAAGAGGAGCGACAGGAGCATGGCGACATCATACTGCCACCAGACATAATGGCGCTGGCGGAGGCGCGTGGAGCGATAGCACTTATAGAGGGCCCAGACGATGACACCGAAGACGAAGACCAGATAGAAGTGGTTCACCACCTCCTTGAGGAAGATGGAACCCAGGTTGCCCTCGTTGGAGAACTCGCTGAAGATGGTGGTCGTGGTGCGGCGCATCGTGAAGCGGAAATAGACGGCATCGCAGAGGTTGATGAACAGTGCCAGTCCGTTGATGCAGAGGTACACCCATTTGCAGATCTGCTGATAGAGGCGCGTCTCCTTCCCATGCCAGGGCAGGAGCATGAGCACGATATAGGGGATGTTGGTGACGAGGATGGCTGACGTGTCGAACACGAGTCCGCCCAGGAACAGTTGCAACAGGTGGCCGTAGGTCATGTCAACGGCGAAGTAGGAATAGTTGAGCACCAGATATAGCACGCGGGCCAGGAAATAGACCACGTAAGCCAGCATCAGGTTGTAGATGGTGGTTGCGAGCGGGGTCAGGAGCAGGAGTCGGCGTTTGTTCATCTTCATCGGTTATTTGGTTCCCATGGCTTTCAAGTCGGCTGTCGTAGCCTGCAGGATCGCCTTGCCCATGCGCTCCAGGTGCGAGGCCTGACTGCTCTCGTTGGTGACGAGGCGCTGGGATTCGAGGTCGTAGGCGATGAAGCCTGTGGAGTCGGTAAGTGAGAAGCCGTTGTTGTAGTTGTGAACGGCGAAGGGGTAGCGGTAGGAGGCACTCAGCACATCACGGCTCCAGCGGAACTGGTCGTGGGGGAGTTGCAGTTGTGCCAACAGGGTGGCAGCCAGATCGGTCTGGTTGCAGAGTTGTGTGATCTTCCGAGGTGCTTTCACAGCACCACCTGCCCACACCATCGGGATCTTATTGCGCACCTGCAAGGCTTCGGTATAGGGACCGTAGTCGATGCTGTGGTCGGGCAGGAAGATGATGAGCAGGTTGTCCCACTGCGGCAACTGCTTCAGTCGGTCGATGAAGTCGCCAATGCAGGCATCGAGGTAGTAGAAGGCGTTGGGGATCGGCTGGTCGAGTTTCTTCAAGGGCACATCCCAGGGCTCATGCGAACTGAGGGTGGAGAAGCCGAAGAGGTGGCGCGTATGGGTGGCGGAAGTGTCGATGGCGGCGATCTGCTCATAGAGGGTGTTGAAGGTGATATCGTCTCTCACACCCCACTTGGCTGAGTTCTGTTCCTCGTTGGTGTAGTCGGCCTTCCACTGGAGTCGTTCCCATCCCGTCGTGACGAGGAAACTGCGCATGTTGGTGAAGTTGATGTCACCACCATAGAGGTAGTAGGTCTGATAGCCGACTTCGCGCAGGGTGGCTGCGATACCTGGCAGATGGTTGGTCTTCTGAGGCATCTTCATGACTGAAGAGGTGGGGAAAGAGGGGTAGCCGCTATAGGTGCAGACGGTGCCGCGATCCGTGCGCCAGGTGTTGCCATAGCAGGCGGTGAAGTCGATACCTTCCTTCTTCAGGCGACGCAGTCGGGGCATGGTCTTCTCGAAGATGTCGCCGGCACTCTCCATCAGCACGATCACGATATCCGGGCGCGAGGTGGTGAGCAACGTATCCGTATGAATAGAGGTGGTGGGATAGAGGTCTTTCATCAGTGCGTTGCACTCGTTCTGGCTGAAGAAGTCGTAGTCCACGATGTTGCTGGCGGTCTTCTCAAACGACGACAGGAAACTGAACACGGGGTTGACGGCCGAGTGGTTCAGGAACTGGTTCTGCGAGAAATACACCTGGCCGATGTTCGTCGTGGATTCGTCGAGACCACCACGGATGCCGATGATGAACAGGGGGATAAACAGCAGGTTGGTGAAGGTGGCTGCCTCTCGTCGGCTGGGATCCTTCGACCAGAAGGGGATCGCCTTGTAGAGACGGTAGAGGCCGTAGGAGCCGAGGATCAGCAGGAGGATGCGGATGGTCATATAGAAGCCCGACACACTCGCCCTGACTTCTGTGGGGGTCTCCAGATACTGCAGACAACTGGCATCGAGTTTGAAGCCCCAGAAGGGGTAGAGACTGGTATCTGCCACGAAGGCGAGCATCAGCATCGTGGCGATGACGCCATAGTAGATCCGCAGGATAGTGTGCAACAGACGGTCGTCCCACCAGAGGGAGACCAACGTGATGAGGAATGGCAGGATGAGGAAATAGAGACTGGTGGAGAGGTCGAGTGACAGACCATGAGTGATAACGGCCATCACGTCGCCGATGTCAAAGGCGTGGCCTTCATGGTTGACGAGCATAAACACCAACTTGGCGGCGATAAAGATCACCATCGTCAGCATAAACACCTTCATCAAATAAATCAGTCTCTGTCTCATGCCTGCATTTCGTGAAGTTTTTTGTAATAGCCATCCTGGGCGAGGAGACCCTCGTGGGTGCCACGCTCTACGATCTGTCCGTCGTGGAGCACACAGATCTCATCGGCATTCTTGATCGTACTCAGACGATGGGCGATGGCCACGGTGGTACGGGTCTTCATCAGTCGCTCCAAGGCATCCTGTACCAGGCGCTCGCTCTCGGTGTCGAGGGCAGAGGTGGCTTCGTCGAGGATGAGGATCGGCGGATTCTTCAGGATGGCACGGGCGATGCTGACACGTTGGCGTTGTCCGCCAGAGAGTCGTCCGCCACGATCGCCGATGTTCGTATCGAAGCCCTGTTCCGACTGCATGATGAAGTCGTAGGCATTGGCAATCTTCGCTGCCTCCTCGATCTGCTGCTGGGTGGCATTATCCACACCGAAGGAGATGTTGTTGCGGAAGGAGTCGTTGAAGAGGATCGCCTCCTGATTCACGTTGCCGATGAGCTGGCGCAAGTCGAAGATGCCGAGATCCTTCACGTTGATACCGTCGATCAGCACTTCTCCCTCCTGCACATCATAGTAACGGGGGATGAGATCGACGAGGGTCGATTTGCCGGAACCTGACTGGCCTACGAGGGCGATGGTCTTGCCCTTGGGGATCACGAGGTTGATGTCGCGCAACACCCATTGTTCTCCATACCTGAAACTGACATGACGGAACTCGATCTGATGGTCGAAGCTGGCGATATGTTTGGGATTTGCGGTCTCCTTGATGGTGTTCTCGGCCATCAGGATCTTATCCACACGTTCCATCGAGGCGAGTCCCTTGGGGATGTTGTAGCCTGCCTTCGAGAAGTCCTTCAAGGGGTTGATGATCGAGTAGAGCATCACCATATAGTAGATGAAGATCGGACCGGAGAGGGTGTGGTTGTTGATCACAAGGATACCACCAAACCACAGCACGATGACGATCATGATGGTGCCTAAGAACTCCGACATCGGGTGGGCGGAAGACTGACGGATGTTTACTCTCATGATGTCATTGCGATAGGCGGAGTTGATGCGGTCGAAACGCTTGTTCATCTTATCCTCTGCACAGAAGGCCTTGATGATACGCAGACCACCGAGCGTCTCCTCCACTTGACTCATCGTGTCGCTCCAGAGGCCTTGGGCCTTGATGCTCTGGGCCTTCAACTTACGACCTACCCAACCCATGAACCAGCCCATGATGGGGACGATGATCAGGGTGAAGAGGGTCAGTTCCCACGAGATGAAGATCAGGGCGGCGAAGTAACTCACGATCAGGATCGGGTTCTTGAACAACATCTCCAGCGACGCCATGATCGAGTTCTCGATCTCCTGCACATCACCACTCATACGGGCGATGATGTCACCCTTGCGCTCCTCGGAGAAGAAACCCAGGGGCAAGGCAGTGATCTTCTGGTAGAGTTGGTTGCGGATATCGCGCACCACACCTGTACGGATGGGAATGATCGTGGCTGCCGAAAGGAAATAGGCGCCTGTCTTCAAGAACGTCATCACGGCGAGGAACAAGCCGATGAAAAGCAGGGTGGTGGTCTGTCCCCACTCGGCGATCAGACCATTCACGTAGTAGTTCATGTTGTTCATCAGCACCGCCTGGATATTGGCCCAGTCCCAGTCCATCAGACTGGTGGCCGTCTCTGCGTCGCTTGTCTGGAAGAGGATCTGCAGGATGGGGATGAGGGCTGCAAACGAGAAGATGTTGAGCACTGCCGAGAGGATATTGAACACCACCGACAGCACCAGGTATTTCTTGTAAGGCGGCACGAATCGCCGCAGGACATTCAAAAATTCCTTCATATTTTTATATTTTTGGCAACGGACTTCACGACTTAAAGGACTAATTCTTTTCCCTTGAAAAAAGTCGTATTAGTCCTGTTGTCCGTTGCTGATTTCACCAAGCAGCGTGGCACTGGTGGAGCCTGTGATCCTGACACGGACCGTCTCTCCGATATGATGCCCGCACTTATCGAAGACCACCATCTTGTTCTGTTCCGTCCGTCCGCAGAGTTGCTCGCGACTGCGCTTCGAGAAGCCCTCTACAAGCACATCGAACTCCTTGCCCTCGTCTTTCTTGTTCTGAATGGCACTCATCTCCGTCTGCAACTGGATCAGTTCATTCAGACGACGGATCTTCTCTTCCTCAGGCACATCATCGGGCAGGTGCTTCGAGGCGTAGGTGCCCGGGCGTTCTGAGTATTTGAACATAAAGGCGGAATCGTAGCCCACCTCACGCATCAGCGAGAGCGACAACTGGTGGTCTTCCTCCGTCTCAGAGTGGTAGCCCACGAAGATATCGGTAGAGAGTCCGCAGTCGGGGATGATGCGGCGGATGGCTGCCACACGATCCAGATACCACTCACGGGTGTATTTGCGGTTCATCAGTTTCAGGATCCGGTCTGAGCCACTCTGTACGGGCAGATGGATATGCTTGCACACATTCGGCATCTCGGCAATCACGCGCAACGTCTCGTCGCTCATGTCCTTGGGATGCGAGGTGGTGAAGCGGATGCGCATCGTGGGCGCCTCCTCGGCCACACGGCGCAGCAGTTGCGGGAAAAGTATCTTCTCTTCACACGGCCCCTGAGCCTGTCGAAGGGCTCCACTATAAGAATTCACATTCTGTCCCAGCAAAGTTACCTCCTTATAGCCCTTGTCGCGCAGATCGCGTACCTCGGTGAGGATACTCTCGATGTCACGACTACGCTCACGGCCTCTGGTATAGGGCACGATGCAGTAATGACAGAAGTTGTTACAGCCTCGCATGATGCTCACGAAACCGCCGATCTTATGTCCCAGTCCGATACGCTGGGGCACCACGTCGCGATAGGTCTCTGTGGTAGACAGTTCAATGTTCATCGCCTTATGGCCCAGTTCAGCCTGTGCAACGAGGTCAGGCAACGAGAGGTAGGCATCGGGACCTGCCACGAGGTCACAATGATGGTTATCCAACAAATCCTGTTGTGCCCGTTCTGCCATACAACCTAAAACGCCGATGATCAGAGTCTTCTGCTTGCGTTTGCGCTCGGCTGCGAGGGCATCCAGACGATGATAGATTTTCTGTTCTGCGTTATCTCTCACACTACAGGTGTTGAGGAACACGGCATCAGCCTCACTTAGTTCCTCAGTGGTCTCATAGCCTGCCATCTGCATGACGGAGGCCACAACTTCAGAGTCTGCCACATTCATCTGGCAGCCATACGTTTCAATATACAGTTTCTTCATTTTAACGACCTAACAGATAACGTTCTGCCAAGATGGCGGCCTGACAACCACTGCCGGCTGCCACGATAGCCTGACGGAAGACGGGGTCGGCACAGTCGCCGGCTACAAACACACCGGGGATCTTTGTCTCAGGTGTGCCGTTGATGTTCTTCAGATAACCCACCTCGTCGGTGTCGAGCCACTCCTTGAAGATGGCGGTGTTTGGCGTATGACCGATGGCGAGGAAGAAACCGTCGATCTGAATATCCACCAGTTCCTCATCGGGCTCGCCCTTGCGTTTCACCAGATGGGCACCCTCTACACCGTTCTCTCCGAAGAGCCCCAGCGTGTTATGCTCAAACAGGATCTCGATGTTCTCCCGTTCCATGACGCGCTGCTGCATCACCTGTGAGGCACGCAGATAGGGCTTTCTCACAATCAGATACACCTTCTTGGCAAGTCCGGCCAGATAGAGGGCGTCCTCACAGGCAGTATCGCCGCCGCCTACTACTGCCACCGTTTTCTTTCGATAGAAGAAACCGTCGCAGGTGGCACAGGCACTCACTCCCTGTCCGTTGTATTTCCGCTCGTCGTCGAGTCCGAGGTACTTCGCTGAAGATCCCGTTGCGATAATCACTGTGTCAGCAGCAATCTCCAGACCACTGTCCGTCGTGCAGACATAGGGTGCCTTCGAGAAATCCACCTTCACGATCTCACCGTCGCGAATGTCGGCACCGAAGCGCTCGGCCTGTTCGCGGATCTCCATCATCATCTGGTTGGCATCCACACCC
>JAFRMM010000073.1 GCA_017430675.1 Prevotella sp. | reverse complement strand
GGCTGCCGACAAACTGATGATGCAGCCGAAACTCTACTCCACCTTCCTGCTGTGGTTGCTCTCCGAACTCTACTCCACCCTGCCCGAAGTGGGTGACATGGAACTGCCGAAACTCGTGTTCTTCTTCGACGAGGCCCACATGCTCTTCACGGACACCTCAAAGGCACTGCTCGACAAGATCGAGCAGGTGATCCGCCTGATCCGTTCCAAGGGCGTGGGTATCTACTTCATCACCCAGAGTCCTACGGACATCCCCGAGAACATCCTCGGACAACTCGGCAACCGTGTGCAGCACGCCCTCCGCGCCTACACGCCGAAGGACCAGAAGGCCGTGAAGACCGCTGCCGACACCTTCCGTGCCAACCCGGAGTTCAAGACCGACGAGGCCATCATGAACCTCGAGACTGGTGAGGCCCTCGTGAGTTTCCTCGACGCCAAGGGTGCCCCTGGTATCGTGGAGCGTGCGAAGATCCTGTTCCCGCTGTCACAGATCGGTGCCGTCACGGAAGGCCAGCGCCTGGACATCATCAAGCAGAGCCGCATCTTCGGCAAGTACGACACGCCCATTGATCGTGAGAGTGCCTTCGAGGTGCTGATGGCCGAGGCCGAAGAACTGCTCGCCGCACAACAGGAGGAAGCCGCTGCCAAGGCCGAGGAGAAGGAAGCCGCCAAGGGCAAGAAGAAGTCGGGTATGATGAGTAAGGTATGGAAGGCCGTCATCACCGCCGTCACCTCCACCCTCGCCACGATCCTCGGCACGTACGTCAGCGACAAGGTGACAGGTAAGAAGACGAAGTCGAAGACCTCCGCCACGGGTCGTGTGGTGAAGAATGCCACCAGTGCCGCCACGCGTTCCGTCACCAAGGAACTGACGCGCGACATCCTCGGCAACCTGATTAAGTAAGGCAAGGACAGCCCCAGATCCTGTATGCACATGAACTTATCAAGAGCAATAGCGATTACTCTGACAAGTATCATTATGCCCCTTGGCACGATGGCTCAGGAGGCCATTGCCGACAGTACGAAAAGCGCATCAGGCGACAGTAACAGGAACGTGCTGATGAATGCGGACTTCGCATCACAGCCACGGCAGATCTCCTTAGGTCTGCCCATTTCCGGTTATGCCTATATCTACGAGGACGGCCTGCCCGTGTCCTATTATAACTACCAGGTCTATCCCTATAAGTCCTGGCATAGCGGTGTCAGCCACGAGTCCACACGAACGATGGGACCGCAGGACATGGCCCTGAAGTACGGTGTCATCACCTATAGTGCAGACAGCAGGTCGAAGTTGGCGGGCGATACCCTCGAGGGCAGGTTGGACTACACCTTCAACCATCATGGCCGCCACATGGTGGATGCCAATGTCTCTACGCCGATGGGCAAGGGCTGGGGCCTCAGCATCGGCACCTACCATAACCTTGACCCTGGAAGCAACCACCTCGACATGACCAGTCTGCAGGAGAGTGCGCACTTCTACAAGGCAGCCCTCTCCAAGACGTGGAACGACGGCAGGGGGAAGGCGGGCCTCATCTACCAGTATTCACAGTTCAAGGAGATCATCGAGAACTATGGTCCCTTCATCTTCGTGGGCGACGGCAGCGTGAAGGAATACGAAGGGTTCAAGTTGGGTACAGACCAGTACCGTCCTGACAACAGGATCATGAGATACTTGGATGTGGTGACAGGCAAGATGGAGGAACAGGATATCGACGATGCGAACACGAACAAGGTCCACAATGTGAACTTCGTGTTGGATTATAAATGGGACAACACTATGAAACTGTCCGTTCACAGCAAATACAAGCACGGCCATTCCTATCGTTCCGTTCCTTCTTTGATGGGTGTGAGCGACGCCACAGAAAGCAGTGGCTACACCTATGAGGACGGTACGCCGTACGTAGGCAAGGTACAGACGCGCCGCATGCTGCATTTCGACGGTCTCGAGCACTCCTGGATGACCAATGCCGCCCTGTCAGGCCAGTCGAAGGACGGCCGCCACAAATGGTGCGCGGAGGTTGACTACTGGCTCAATCACGGCGGCGTCAGCACCTCCATGTATCTGCTCGGACACGAGGTAAAGAAAGACCCCAAGCAACTGCTGCATAACGGCAGCGAGGGCTATTCCTACAACTCCTACGCCGAGTATTACGACGGCCATGAGCATAAACTGTTCGGTCTGGTGTCTGACCAATGGACCGTCTCGCGCCGTCTGTGGCTCTATGCAGGTGTCAGGGCGGAGTTCATCAACGTACAGGGCGAGGCTGCCAACGATGTGTATGCAGGCAATGCCCGTCATGTGGGTTTCAGCCTGGCAGACGATGGCGTGGTCAAGAACCACTTCAACGACAGTCATTTCAACTATGCCATTGTCGGCAGCACGCGCTTCGCACTGGTGCATGGCTTCGGCCTGCTGGCGGAATTCTCCACCGCTACCATCCACTCCCAACTGTTCAATTACGGCGCATACAATTATCCTTCACAGGAAAGCATGCCTACCAGTTATTTCAGGGGCGGTATCTATTGGAGGAACAAGTGGATAGACCTCACCTCTCAGATGACCTACATCATCATGAAGAACTCGGAAGAGCGTCCTAACCTCAGCCATGTGCTGACCAAAGACGTAGGCGACATGAAGGCTGGCATGAGCGAATCGTTCACCCCCTCCTGCTACTATGACATGGCCACGCTCGGCTGGCTGACGGATGCCATGATCACCCCTGTTGACGGCCTGAACATCCACGTGATGTTTACCATCCGCGACCCCAAATACAAGAACTTCAAGATCACCCCCACCTTCAGCGACGGCGTGACGGAGGAGTACAACTTCACCGACAAGACCATCACCGCCCTCTCGAAGATGGAACTGGAGATCGAGCCCAGTTACCGTTTCGGCGACTGGCGTATCTGGCTGAGTGCCCGTTATTTCAGCAAGCAGTACGTGAACAAGACCAATACATTGTATTTCAACGGCCGATGGGAGACCTTCGGAGGTGTGGAGTTTCAGTTGAACCGTCATCTGACCTTTGCCGCCAATGTGGTGAATATCCTGAACCAGAAAGGTGCCAGTGGCAAGATCACTGCCGCCGACCTGATCACAGATCCAACACCTTACGAGAACTACGTCATGTCAGGAACATTCATCCGGCCATTCACGTTTGAGTTCACCACGAAGTTAAGTCTCTAACCACGATTCCCGCAGACCGTATAGACATAGCGGTCTTTCTCTACGGTCGTATATTGATAGTGCTGTGTGTCGATCACGGTCTTCATGTCGTTGCTGATGCCCGTGCCGATCAGTTTCATCGTGGCCTCCTTCATCGTCCACAAGCGGATGAAAGCCTTTTCCCGCCGTTCTGCGGATTCTATCTGGCGGATCTCTTCCTCGTTCATCGTATAACGGACGAGTCCTTCTTTATATTCGCGGATGCTTTCCACATCGACGCCTATGGGCTGGTCGTGGATCACGCATACCACCGCCTCCTTGCAATGGCTGAGATTAAAGAATATCTCCGGATGGCCCACAATGGAGGGTTTGCCATGCTCGTTATATTCGAAGACGGGATTCTCCGTGATGCCATAGGCTTCGCGCAGTCCTTTTTTTAATAATAAGTACGCGAGGACACAGAGCCGCCGACCCTGCTCGTGCCTGAACTTCAGGGCCTGTTCCCTGCGCTGCTCCGAGATCTCCTTCAGCGCCGCCTCCAGGTCAAACTCCCATATCTCCTCCGACACCAAGGTAATCATAACTCTCAACTATCATCTCTCAACTATCACCTACTCCAGTCCCACCTCCGGCATGGGAATCTTGCGGTTGGCATTCTCCTTGGCACCCAGATCGACGAGTTCACGTCCCTTCTGCGCCACACTCTGACGACCGGTGATCAGTTTGTTGTTCGCACTGTCGTAGGCTTTCTGCACCGCCTCCAACTTCACGCCCAGGTCGTTGTATCGCTGCACGAAGTCGCCCAGACGGTCCAACAACTGCTCCGCCAGTCCGAACACCTTCTCCTGGTTCTCCGCCTGCTGGTTCTGCACCCAGGCGATATGGATCATGTGGAGGATGCCCAGGAGGTTCTGCTCACCCGTCACGAACACCTTCTTCTCGAACGCCTCGCGCCAGAGCGTGGGGTCATTGGCTAATGCCAGTTGCAGCGACGACTCGAAGGGCACGAACATAATGACGAAATCCACCGTCTCGCGGCCGTTCTTGATATACTTCGAATAGTCCTTGCGGGCCAGTTCGTTCACGTGCTGGCGCACGCTCTTGATATGATCCTGCAGATAACGCTCCTTATCCTCGGGCGTCTCCGCATTCACGTATTTCTCGTAGGCCACGAGCGACACCTTCGAATCGACGATGGCATCCTGTCCCTGCGGATAGTGGAGGATCACGTCGGGCTGCATCTCCTTGCCCGTCTCGTCATTCTTCAGCGGGCGCCCCATCTCGTCGCGCAGCCGTGCCTGCACCTCATAGTGGATACCCTCCGTGAGTCCCTGACTGGCCAACAGGTCACCGAGGATGATCTCACCCATATTGCCGCTCACCTTATTGTCGCGCCGCAGCACGTTGGCCAGTCCCTCCGTCTTCTCACCGAGTTGCTGGGTCTGCTGCATCATCTGCAACATCTGTTCACGGAACGAGGCCGAGTGGGCCGCACTCTCCTTCTGCGTCTCGTTGATGGCCTTCTGCATGTTGGCGATGGCATCCTTCAGCGGCTGGGTGATGCCCGTCATCGCCTCCGTGTTCTGCTCCTTCAGTTTCGAGGCACTGGCCTCCATCAGTTGCTGCGCCATGTTCTGCAACTGCTCGCGGGCCGTACGGAGTTGCTCCTGGAACTGCTCGTCGCGCCGCTTCAGTTCCTCTCCCATCTGCTCGCGCACCAGTTCGAGTTCCCTGCCCTGCGTCTCCGCCTTGGCATGGAGCGTCTTGTTCTCCGCCTCCAGATGGTTCACGCGACTGGTGGCGGCATTCAACTGTTCTCCCTTCATCGAGAGTTCGATGTCCTTCTGTCCCCCGGCGATGCGGAGCGTGTCCATCTGACGGTCCATCAGCAGGTAGAGCACCACGGCGCCCACCACTATACCGATCAAAATATATAAGGCTATCATCATCACTTGCATTATTTTGTTGCAAAATTACAAAAAAAAGCCACATAATTCACCGTTTATTCAAGAAATTTTGTATCTTTGCCCCAACAAACCATTTTATCTTCAACTAAAAACTATCAGATTATGGATTACAAGATTATCGACATCGAAGGTGTAGGCGACGTCTATGCAGAGAAACTGACCGCCGCAGGTATCAACAAGGTAAGCGAACTGCTCGAGAAGTGTGCTGACCCCAAGGGCCGCAAGGCTTTGGCAGAGGCTACGGAGATCAGCGAGAAACTGATCCTGCGCTGGACGAACCATGCCGACCTGTTCCGCATCAACGGCGTAGGTCCCCAGTTCTCCGAACTGCTGGAGAAGGCTGGTGTGGATACCGTGAAGGAGTTCCGTCACCGTGTGGCCGAGAACCTGCAGCCGAAACTGGAGGAGATCAACGCCCAGTACAACATCTGCGGCCGTGTGCCCTCTGTAGGCGAGGTGCAGAAGATGATCGACCAGGCCAAGGAACTTGAGCCGAAAATGACTTACTAACAAATAAAGAATCCCGCCAGTTGGCGGGATTCGTTATTTGTTATTACTTGACGTTTCACGTCGAGTTCGCCTGCGCTCGGATGAGTTGAAGCAAGCTTCACTCTTCACTCGCTTAAGCTCACTTCCAAGGATTCTCGAAACCGACGGGACCGTTCTCGAGTTTCTGGCACACGATCTCCATCTCCTCGAAGTGCTCCTCACCGTCTTCCCACTTCTCCTTGTAGTTGATGCAGTAGCAGCCTGTGCCCTTCAGTTCCTTCATCG
>JAFRMM010000072.1 GCA_017430675.1 Prevotella sp. | reverse complement strand
TCCCATCGTGCTGGAACTCGGCTGCGGCAAGGGGGAATACACCGTCGAACTGGCGAAACTCTATCCCGAGGTGAATTTCATCGGCGTCGATATCAAGGGCGCAAGGATGTGGACAGGTGCCACCCAGGCCCTCAACGAAGGACTGAAGAACGTGGCCTTCCTCCGCACGAACATCGAGATCATCGACCGCTTCTTCGCCCAGGACGAGGTGCAAGAGATCTGGCTCACCTTCTCTGATCCGCAGATGAAGAATCCGAGGAAGCGCCTCACCTCCACCTATTTCATGGAGCGCTACAGGAAGTTCCTCGTCGATGGCGGCATCATCCACCTGAAGACCGACTCCAACTTCCTCTTCACCTATACCACCTATATGGTGGAGAAGAACGCCCTGCCCCTGATCTTCCGCACCGAGGATCTCTATGGTAACTCATTGGGGACGGTTCTCAATGAGTTGCTCTCCATCCAGACCTACTACGAGTCGATGTGGATAGCGCGGGGATTGAATATCAAATATATGAAATGGCGCTTGCCACAGACAGGCACCCTTGAGGAGCCCGACGTGGAGATCGAACTCGACGACTACCGCTCCTACCACCGTTCCAAGAGAAGTTCACTCGATAAAGCAAAATAAAAACAAACGATTATGAAGAAACTAATGATCCTCCTCATGGCAGCACTCCCGATGCTGGCCATGGCACAAGAGAAAGTAAACGTAAAAGTCGATTCCGTCGGCAAGTTAGCAACACAACTCGGTGACCAGAAGTTCAAGGTGGCAGACCTGACGGTCAGTGGTACCCTCAACGGCACAGACCTCAAACTACTCCAGGAGATCGTCACCCGCACGAAGGTGGACAAGAAGAACCCCGGCGAGTGCCTGGTGACCGCTCTTGACCTCTCTGGCGTTACGATCATGGAGAGTAAAGACAAGGGAGGTCTTAAGACCCAGGCCAACGAACTGCCCAAGAGTCTCTTCTCTGACGCCAAGAATCTGGTGAAGGTGGTGCTGCCCTCCGGCATCAGGACCATCAGCAAGGGTTGTTTCAGCGGTTGTAAGAGTCTCGTGGATGTCACCATCCCCGCCTCCGTCACGACCATCGAGACCGAAGCCTTCCAGGATTGTGAGAGTCTGGCGGCCATCAGCCTCCCCTCTGGTCTGAAGACCCTCGGCAACGAGGCCTTCGAGGGTTGCAAGAGCCTTGTGACCATCGTACTTCCCAACGGCATCGACGAGATCGCACCCCAGGCCTTCAACAAGTGCAAGAGTCTGAAGAGCATCAACATCCCTGACGGCACGAAGAAGATCGGCGGCTCTGCCTTTAAGAGTTGCGAGAGTCTGACGAACATGACCCTGCCCAGTTCCGTGGATGAGATAGAGTCTGCAGCCTTCGACGGTTGCTCGGATCTGGAGACCATCCAGATGGCATCCGTCAAGAAGGTGGGAGCCATGGCATTCGCTGGGTGTAAGAACCTGAAAACGGTCACCCTCGACAAGATCGGCAGTTTGGGTCAGGCCGCCTTCCAGAACTGCACCTCATTAGAGACCGTCAAGATGGAAGGCTCGTTAGGCGATGTGAACGTGGCAGCCTTTAAGGGTTGTTCCAGCCTCAGGAATCTTAGCCTACCTACCTCTTTGAATGAGATTAGCAGCCACGCCTTCGAAGGCTGTAAGTCTCTGGAAGATTTCACCATGCCTGCCTCACTCGCCAAGATCAAGGACTATGCCTTCCAGAAGTGCAGCAGCCTGAAGTCAGTATCTTTCCCCAGTTCACTGAAGAGCCTCGGCGACCACGCCTTTGAGGACTGTTCAAGTCTCGAAAGCGTCACAGGCACGACCCTGCTCGACGAGATTGAGACCTTCGCTTTCCGCAACTGTGGTAACCTCAGGAAGATCGTTCTGCCCAACACCGTCAAGCGTATTGGACATAACGCCTTCTGCGGCTGCACCCTGTTGTCAGAGATCAACTGGCCTGCAGAACTCAAGACCATTGAAGACGCCGCCTTTGAAAAGTGCGCCTCACTCCAGTCGCTCAACTTTGCCAACGGTCTGAAGAGCATCGGTGGTGATGCCTTCAAGGGATGTATTCAACTTATCAGTGTTGATCTTCCTGCCACAGTGAAGGAACTTGGGGGCAGCGCCTTCCAGGAGTGTACGGGTCTGAACACCATCACCATTAACAGTGGCACCCCACCATCTATCAGCGGTGACACCTTCAAGGGTACTCACGCCGTTATCCTCATCCCCCAAGGATCCATGGCCATCTACACCGCTGACAAGAAATGGAGCAAGGTGAAGGGCGTGAAGGAGAACAAGTAAGCAATGACACTATACCCCCAACTGATTATGGATGCGCTGGCAACGGTGACGTATGCCGGCACGAAGAAAAGCCTCGTGGAGAGTGGGATGGTTGCCGACACCCCGTCGGTAGCCGCCCCCTCACAGGAGGGAGAGCCCTGGAAGGTGAAGGTCGTATTGGAGTTCCCACGCGACACGGATCCTTTCCTGAAATCTACGGTGAAGGCCACAGAGGCCGCCATCAAGTACCACTGCGGACAGGACGTAGAGGTCACGATCGAGACGGAGTTCAAGTCCGCCCCTCGTCCTGAGGTAGGTCAGATGCTCCCTGGCGTGAGGAACATTATTGCCGTGAGCAGTGGCAAGGGCGGCGTGGGCAAGAGCACCGTCTCTGCAAACCTCGCCATCGCCCTGGCACGTCTCGGCTATAAGGTAGGTCTGCTCGATACCGATATCTTCGGCCCGTCGATGCCCAAGATGTTCGATGTGGAGGACGAGCGCCCATACGCCGTCCATAAAGACGGGCGCGACCTGATCTGTCCCATTGAGAAATACGGCGTGAAACTGCTGAGTATCGGTTTCTTCGTCTCCCCCACCACTGCCACCCTCTGGCGAGGTGGTATGGCGACGAGTGCGCTGAAGCAACTTATCGCCGATGCAGACTGGGGCGAACTCGACTACTTCATCCTTGACACCCCGCCAGGTACCAGCGACATACACCTGACACTCTTACAGACGCTCCCCATCACAGGTGCCGTCATCGTCAGCACCCCCCAGGCCGTGGCCCTTGCCGATGCCCGTAAGGGTATTGACATGTACCGCAACGAGAAGGTGAACGTGCCCATCCTCGGCCTCATCGAGAACATGGCGTGGTTCACCCCCGCCGAGTTGCCTGAGAACAAATACTATATCTTCGGCAAGGAAGGCTGTAAGAATCTCGCCCATGAGATGAATGTTCCCCTGCTGGCACAGATCCCCCTCGTACAGAGCATCTGCGACAGCGGCGATGCAGGCACACCTGCCGCCCTCAACAGCGACACCGCAACAGGACTGGCCTTCATCAGTCTGGCCCAGGCCGTCGTCACCGTCGTCAACCGCCGCAACAAGGAACAGCCCCAAACCAAGATCGTGGGAATGAAATAATCCAGATAGTAACACCTGCCGTTTCCTGGCTTACTCAATGAAGAATCCCCTACGCAAGCCCATCTCGCTTCTCACGTTCTCCTGTATCGTCAGCATAGGTACCCTGTTGTTGTACAACATACCTTTCTTAAACTATGTAATTGACAATAGCAACGAGAACATAGGTGGAAAGATATTCCTGCTGGCATCGCTGGTGGTTATCATGCTTGCGGTCAACTTCATGATGACCTATCTCGTGATGTTCCTGATGAGGATGGTGGGGCGTATCCTGCTGGCGATCCTTTCACTCATCAATGCCACGGCCGTCTATTTCATCTATACCTATAGCGTGATGATAGATGCGACAACCATCGAGAACGTATTCAACACCAGATACTCTGAGGCTTCAGGATTCTTCAGTTGGTCGCTGTGGCTTTTCATCCTTGTCTTCGGCATTCTCCCCGCCTTGTATTGTCTGCTGCAGCCAGTAGTCATTGGAGAAGCAAAGAGACTGGCCATCTGCTGCGGATGTTCTTTGGCTATTGTCCTTGTCATAGCATTGGCGAATATCAACCAGACGCTGTGGATAGGTCAGCACGACACAGAATTGGGAGGAATGTTGCAGCCGTGGTCATATCTGGTGAATACTGGGCGCATCATAAGTTTTAGTCAAGACAAACAGGCTGAGGAGATCAGGCTTCCAGACGGCCAGATCCTGGACAGTGAGAAGGCTGTTGTGGTGCTCGTCATCGGCGAGTCAGCCAGGAAAGCCAACTTCCAACTTTACGGCTATCAGCGTGATACTAATCCACTGCTGTCGAAGCAAGAAGGCCTGAAGGTGTATCAGGCCACAGCATGTGCCACCTACACCACAGCAGGCACCAAAGCGATTCTTGAACCAAAGATCAGCGACGACCTGTATGAGTTGCTGCCTAACTATGCCTTCAGGACAGGCGTTGACGTATCGTGGCGCACCTCCAACTGGGGAGAGCCGCCTATCCACATTGACGAATATCTCACTAACGAGGAACTTGGCACCAGATATCCAGACGAGAATATATACTATGACGGGATCCTCCTAAAAGGACTTCGTGAACGTATTGTGTCGAGCAAGAAAGACAAAGTGCTGATCGTGCTGCATACCAGCACAAGCCACGGTCCGAAATACGCCGACAAATATCCCAAGGAATTTGAGGTGTATAAGCCTGTGGCACAAAATGTGGAAGAGGGGCAGAAGAATATCGGTATGCTGATAAATGCGTACGACAACACCATACGCTACACCGACTTCCTCGTCAACAGCCTTATCATCACATTGCGCTCCATGGATGACTGGCATAGTGCCATGATCTTTATTTCCGACCATGGCGAATCTCTTGGCGAAAACAAGATGTTCATGCATGGTCTGCCCATGAAACTGGCACCAAAGGTGCAGTATGAGATACCATTCCTTGTCTGGACCTCGGAAGGTTTCAGGGACTACAAGAGTACATCAAGTGAAAAGGGTGCCCCAGAGGGCGAACTGCCACGGGTTCTTGACCAGCATTATATCTTCCACTCCGTGCTCAACCTGCTGTCGATAGATTCCCCAGCCTACAACCAAGACTATGATATCTTTAAAACCATAAAATGATGAGGACAATTCTTTTTTTGATACTGTTTGCCTGTACGATGGGCGCAGCAGCGCAGGAGCAGGTGAAGCACATCCGGCCGAAAAGCATCATCGAGATGCCCAAGATCAGTGCCGAGGAGTATAAGAATGCGACAGAGGATATCTATGCCGATAGTGCGCGAGTTGGCGACCTCACCGTCTATACCGACCTGTATGGCGGCTTCTGCAGTTGGTATTGCGGTGGCGAGATCCTGTCCGTCAAGGCCTCGAGTTGTCTGAAGCCTCAGGGACAGTTCAGTTACGAGGCAGCACATGCCCATGACTTCAACCACGAGAGCGTATGGGCGGAAGGCGCCAAAGGACAGGGCATCGGCGAATGGCTGGAGTACGAGTTCCCTGGCCGTTGTCCGCGCATCACCACCGTTGAGATCCTCGGCGGCCATGTAAAGAGCGACAAGGCGTGGCGCGCCAACTCCCGTCCGAAGGTCCTCAAGATGTACTACATGGGCAAGCCCTACGCCATCCTCGAACTGGAGGACAGCCGCACGCTGCAGACCTTCGACGTGGGTGTGCTGGGTCCCCACGATGCAGGGGCACCCAACTGGAAACTCCGCTTCGAGATCCTCGACGTCTATCCAGGCGAGAAATATGCCGACACCGTCATCTCGGAACTCTACTTCGACGGCATCGACGTACACTGATCCCTGTCAGAATAGATAATTATCTGATTATGACCTTGCGTCCATGATGGATATAGAGGCCCTTCGTCGTGGGCTGACTGATACGCTGGCCACTGATGCTGTACCACTGATCATCATGTTTATTGGTTATTGTTTCACGGTTATTGTCTCTGATTCCTGTTGTCTCATCATCATAGACGATCTCAATGGAACGGGTACCGGCGAAGACACTGCTGGGCAACTGGAGGTAACATCTGTTGGTAGAGATGTTGGCAGTACCTTTGACGTTGACGAACTGGCCGTTCTTCATGTAATAGTTCGTCTCGTCACCGTCAGTCTCGTTGATGGTGATCTTTGTATCGAGGTTGCCTACGAAGAAGTTTGCATAGACAGATCTAACCACAGCGTGTGGAATCCTATACTCTCCAGGATCACCCTTCACCATAATACCTGTACCTGCTGGTACCCTCATCACGCGTGACAGCCAGATCGTCTTTGTGTCGTCATCATAGCCCGTGGCAGTGTAGGCTTTGATACCATCCACATTCGTAAAGTCGAGGCCATACTCACTGCAATACGTTCCCTTGCCTGTGCTGCCGATATCTAAGACCGTCTGATCATTGGTATCTGGTAAAGGATCTTCTGATTCTTCTGTGGTACTTTCGTCGTCGAAGTGAATGGTCTTGGTATGGATCTCACCTGTAAAGTCAGTATAGGTCGCAGTGACGGTGCCCTCTTTCTCCGCACTGACCACGTTGCCATCCAATTCGAAATCGTCACTGGTAAAGGAGGTCTCGTTCGTCAGATTCTCTTGGCGGTTGTCAGCAAATGTTCCCTTGACGATGATCTTCCTGCTACCGTCAACACTGCTGATAGTATCAATGTCTAATTGACTCAGCGTGAAGAATATCTTCAGGTTTTCTGGCAACTCGTAGTCTGCATCCTTTACCAATTCGCGCCCCATCACCTTCAGGGCCTCGAAGGCATAACGTTTGCCAAAGGTGCGATAGCCTGAGGCGGTGAAATGCCATGAATCGTTTGTTGGGATGTCCTCAGAACTGACAACATGCGATGTGGGAACCACCTCAGGCATCTTCGCCACCACAGTGTTATGGGCATAACAGGCACCCCACATCTCCTCGCGTGCCGTCTCTCCGACAAACAGAGGCACATCTTCAGCCCGTAGGTTCAAGTCGGCCAATAGGTCCTCATAGATAGCCTTTACCTTCTGGGGCCAGTTGGGATCACCGTTGTTGGAACAGCCCTGATGCAGCAGGATGCCCTTGATGACACCCACCTTCTGCGCCCTCCTGCCCATAATCATCAATCGCAGGTAGGGATTGCCACCATAGTATTTGTTGGCCAACTTTGCCCACCATTCGCTCGAATTATCAGCAATCGTTTTGGCACCATTATTCTTATCAAAGGCCTCGATGGGACTGCCGCCCATGGCCACTGCCACCACGCCCACCTTCACATCGGATGGCAGTGCGGCCACCATGGTACGTCCGAAGTAGTCAGCCACACCCAATCCTCCCATAGGGCTGACGATCGGGCACTCAGCCGTGTACCACAGCCCCGCGCTGCGTTTGGGCGAAGTGAAGTCTGCCGTAGCCAGCATCTTGAAGCGGGGATCGACATCGTTGTCCCTTTCCTCCCATTGGGCATTGCCCTCCATATTAGACTGCCCAAAACAAAGATAGACATAGAAATTGGGATCGGCCTCAGCCGAAACCTTCTGTGGCATAGCCTGCATGACCAGTCCCAGCATTGCGACAACTAATATAATCTTCTTCACATCCTCACTTCTTACTGATGCGCTTGGTGACGCCGATAGCGCCAGTTGGACAGACCAGGCGACAGAGGTGGCAACCCACGCACTTGGTACCCACGATACGGGGCTGGCGGGTCTCGCTGTCGAAGGCAATGGCCTGATGACCACCATCCATACAAGAGACGTAGCAGCGCCCACAGCCAATACACTTATCACGGTCAATCTTCGGATAGACAATGGTTTCGCGATCCAGATCAGTAGGTGTCACGAAGTTTGGAAGTTCCTCGCCCACAATGGCTTCGAGCGATGATAGCCCTCGTTCAGAGAGATAGTGCTGCATACCGAGTATCAGGTCGTCGATAATACGATAGCCATACTGCATCACAGCCGTGCATACCTGAACGTTACGGCAACCCAACTGGATAAACTCCAGGGCATCGCGCCAAGTCTCGATGCCTCCAATACCACTCAACTCTACTTTTTGGCCTCGCAGACCATTCAGCAGCGGACTCTGTGACATCTCCAGGATATGCCTGAGGGCAATGGGACGGACGGCTCGCCCTGAGAGTCCGGATACGGTCTTGTAGCCAGACACCCTGGCACGATCGCCCATCGTCACGCTCTTGATGGTGTTAATGGCTGAGATGGCGTCGGCATTGGCAACGTAGGCAGATATGGCAGGCTGGGTGATCTGCGTGATGTTTGGCGTCATCTTGGGAATGACGGGGATGCTGACAGCACGCTTGACGAAGGTTGTAAAGATCATCACCAGTTCTGGGTTCTGGCCCACGTCACTACCCATGCCCGAAAGTCGCATCTGAGGACATGAGAAGTTCAGTTCGATGGCATCGACGCCAGCCTTCTCGGCCATCTTGGCCAGTTCCACCCATTGCTCCTCTGTCTGTCCCATGATACTGGCGACAACCACCTTCGTGGGATAGTCGCGTTTCAGGCGGCGCAGGATGTCGAAGTCCATATCCACAGGATTCTCGCTCAACTGCTCCATATTGCGGAAGGCATAGAAATCCGAGGATCCCTCCTGCTGCACGGCATCGAAGCGTGGCGACACCTCACGTATCTCCTGCAGACAGATGGTTTTGTAGAAGACACCTGCCCAGCCCGCGTCGAAGGCACGTGCCACCATCTCATAGTTCGTGCAGACGGCCGACGAGGCGAGGAAGAACGGATTTTCACAGTGGAGCCCACAGAAGTCGATGGCGAGACTGGGCATCTCGTCAGAAGTAATGGCATCATGACTGACCAGGCGCAACAGTTCCTTAATGCGTATCGGCCTGTCGTAGTGGATACAGGCCTTTTCCGCAGCCTCCATATCCTCGTCAGAACACTCGGCCACCCATTGGGCTGCCAACTCCTCATTGCCAAAGCGGATAGCCCTGATGGCCCTGGCGGGGTCACCGTTGTTACAGGCTTTCGTGCAAGGCCCGTCCTGACACAGCAGACAGCGGGCTGCCTCTTCTTCCAAATGCATTTGTCTATTCATAATTTTGTGTATTAATTCTCGAATACCGCTACAAAGATAAGAAGATTATTCGACAAATGCAAAAAAAACGCTGGAAATTTGGAAGTATCAGATATATTCCCTATATTTGCAACATCAATTATTAATATGTAGCGATGAGCAAGGAGACGATCATAAAGATAATTGCCGATTATTTCAAGACCCAGCCCGTCTTGAAGGCATACCTCTTTGGTTCCTTCTCCCGAGGCGAAGAGACCGACTCCAGCGATATTGATATCCTGATTGTTCTCGACGACAGCCAGCATGTGGGCATGAAATTCTTTGGTATGTATGAGGACCTGAGAGACCTGTTGGGTCGCAATGTCGATCTGGTCACAGACCGTTCTCTAGCGCCCTTTGCCCGTGAGAGTGTCGATCGCGATAAAATCCTGATTTATGAGAGAGCCGCTTAGAGATAAAGAACGATTGTCACACATGTTGGCGGCTGCTGAGCGTGTGATTCGCTATACGTCGGATAAATCCTTCGATGATCTAAAGGCCGACGACATGATGTATTATGCCGTCGTTAAGAATATCGAGATCATTGGCGAAGCAGCCAATCTTCTATCTCCTGAATTCATCGCTTCACACCCAAATACACCATGGAAGCAAGTCAGAGGCATGCGTAACTACATCGTTCACGAGTATTTCCAGATAGATGATGTGGTTGTCTGGGGCGTAGTCACGACCGACATACTTGTCTTACGCTCACAGATTATCGAGTATCTTACAGAATTTTAATAGCAGATAGTTCTTCACATAAACTTTATGCACAAAAGATAAAATGCAATGAAAAGTCTTTCAAGAACCATATTTGTATTCGGAACATGTTTCTTTTTCCTTTTAGGATGTAACGCTATCGACTCACAGCAAAAAGGATACTTCTCTCAGCAAGTAACTGATATTGGTGAACCACAGACAGATGATGAGCGTACGCTAGTCGGTGAATCCATATATGCCATAGTTCTTTATTTGTCATTAGTATGATTACTCCGCTGATGCAGATATAGGCATAGACGATGTAGCGGAAGATGCGGTTGGGAATGTGTTTGAAGACATAAGCACCCAGCATCGTGCCGATGATGACGCCGCCGAGACCATAGAGATAATCAACAGCGACGGTCTCAGTGAAGAAACCATTGTAGGCTCTTACACCAGTCATCATTACATTACCAATCAGGAAATATGTCTGAGCCATCGCCATATAGTGCTCTTTAGTCGGCTCACTCTGGATGAAGTACAGCACGGTAGGCGGGCCTTGCATACCGAAGAAACCGCCCATCAATCCGCTCAATGTTCCTGCACCTACCTGCACTTTTTTCGTCGTTGACAACTTTATGCGCTGACTGAACAGCATAAAGTAGATGCTGATCAGAATGAGTGCCACACCAAGAATACGTCGTAAGATGTGGTCTTCGATACGTGTTAAAGCAAAGATGGCAATGGTTGAGACGATGATAAAGGTTAGCAGGATCGGCCAAAGCCGTTGCCAGGTGACGTAGTTTCTTAATCGCCACACAATAGCCGCAGAAGTTGTGATTGCCAGCAGCCCTGAGAGTGTTGTAGCCTCTCCATACGTTGGCATGAGGAATGGCAGCATCGTCATAATGAAAATGCCGAAGCCGAAGCCCGTGGTGCGCTGGATGAAACTCGCACCGATGCTCAGCAGGAATATGGAAAGGACTATGCTGCTCAAATCCTAAACTATCCTAATAATCGGTGCAAAGGTACGAAAAATATGGGATTATTAACTATCTTTGCAAAGTGAATTAAGAAGAATTATTAGAAATAACGATGAAGAAGATAGTAATTCCAACACGCGAGGACATGGTCGATGACCACTTTGGCCACTGTGCCTATTATACAGTAGTTACGATTGATGAGCAGAATCAGATTGTGAACCAGGAACGTCTGGATTCGCCAGAAGGGTGCGGATGCAAGTCAAACATTGCCTCAGTCATGCAGGAGATAGGAATCACGCTGATGCTGGCTGGCAATATGGGCATGGGAGCCTATAACAAACTGTCAGCCCACGGTATTACCGTCATCAGAGGCTGTCACGGTAAAGTGGATGATGTGCTCAGTTCTTATCAAAACGGAGAACTACAGGATTCTTTGGAATCATGCGACCATCATGACTGTACTCACCATGAAGAGAAACCTGTGTACGTAATTCCATCCTTTGGCAAAAAATAATGATACGCATATAAAATGAAGAAAATAATAAACCCTTGGCGTAGCCACGAAGGTTATAACTGTTTCGGTTGCAGTCCTGACAATCCCATTGGGCTTCACTTGGAGTTCTATGAGGATGGTGACTATATCGTAAGTACTTGGCATCCCGGACATAACTATCAGGGCTGGGTAGATACCATGCACGGGGGCATTCTGAGTACGCTGATTGATGAAGTGTGCGGCTGGGTGGTCACCCGCAAGTTACAGACCAGCGGCTATACGGTACAGTTGAACGTGAAGTTCCGCAAGGCAGTTCCTACTACCGAACCAGAACTGACCATCAGGGCCAAAGTCTCGAAACAGGTACGGAATTTGGCATATATCAGTGCAGAGATTACCAACTCGAAGGGTGAACTCTGCAACGAGGGCGAGGCCATCTACTTCCTGATGAAGGAGGAAAAAGCCAAGGAAATGGGATTCCTGCATTGTGAAGTAGAGGATGAATAAGAAGAT